>VGEO01000008.1 GCA_016869275.1 Alphaproteobacteria bacterium
ATTCGATGTCGACCCGGCCCTTCAGCGACGTCGTCGCCAGGTTGCGGACGATGGCGAGCCCGAGGCCGGACCCGCCCTGGCCGCGTCCCGTCGTGAAAAACGGCTCCCACACTTTCTTGAGGTCGGCCGCGGGGATGCCTTTGCCATAGTCGCGCACCGTTACGCGGTAGTTCTTGCCGCCGGCGGCGCGCTCGAGTTTGACTGTGACCTTGCCGCCCTCGCCCGGCGGGTAGGCGTAACGTTCGACATTGCCGATGAGGTTAAGAAAGATCTGGGTGTAGAAACCCGGATACCCGTCCCATGCGGCATCGCCGGCGATCGTGTTTTCAAGCTCGAGCTCGAGCTTGGCGAGGCGAGCCTTGATCGCGATCAGGCCGATCACTTCCTCGGTCAGCTTGACCAGATCGACCGTCTCGCGCGCTTCGCTCGCTTGGTGCACCGACAGATTCTTGAAGGCGCGGATCAGACGATCGGCGCGCGCCAGGTTGTCCTGGACCAGTTTGGCGGCGTGGGCGAGGTCCTCGAGATCCTGCTTGGCGCGGTCGTCTTTCGCCAGTGTCGCCGCGCCGGCGGGGGTCAGCTGATCGGTGATCAGGCTGGCGGCCTGGTTGGCGACGCCGATCGGCGTGTTGATCTCGTGGGCAACGCCCGCCACCATCTGGGTCACGAGGCGGTGGCGCTCGACCTCGCCCTCGGCGCGCAGCCGTTCCTGGGCGAGGATGGCGTTGAAGTACTCGGTATTGGTCTCGCGAATTTTACCGCTCATGCCTACCATGAGATCGCCGAGGATGCGGGGTGATGACGACAGCAGCTTCATGAAATCGTCGCGCTCGATGATGAAGAAGCCGCAAACGCCGACCGCGACCGCGGTCGCCGACCGCGGCTCGCCGTCGATCAGCGCGAGCTCGCCGAACACCATGCCGGGCCGCATCGTCGCCAGCGCGACTTCTTGACCGGCGGGATCGCGGCGCGACAGGCGAACCTCGCCCTTGATGACGACGTAGAGCGCGTTCCCCGGATCGCCCTCGCGGAACAGCATCTGACCCGGGCGAGCGGCATCGTAGCGGCCGTTGGCGGCGAGCGAGGTCAAGGCCTCCGGCGTGAGGTCGGCGAAGATCGGGACTTGATGGAGCAGCTCCTCGATCGACGCCTTGTCCACGACCTCGGCGCCGGTCGGGACCGCTGTCCGCGGCCGGAACTCGACGAGACGGTCGAGCTCGGGCGCTTCCGACTGGAGGATGCCGCGGACGACCCGCTGCATCCAGATCAGGCAGGCGACCGCGATCGCGCCGAGCAGCAACCAGCACGTCGCCCACACGCCGGTCGCATCGAGCAGATAACCGAACACCGGCGGCAGCACGAAGCCGCCGAGCGCGCCCAAGAGCCCGACCATGCCGGCCACCGTGCCGACGTTGCCGGGAAAATAGTCGGGGATGAATTTGTAGACGCCCGACTTGCCGATGCCGGTGGCGATGCCGAACACGAGGACGAAGAACGCGAACAGCCAAAGGTTCGCGGGGTAGTAGATGTTGGTGGTGCCGCGGGCGAGCAACTGGCCCTTGATCACCGTGTCGCCGCGGGCAACGACCGGTTCCTGCCACGCGGTGATGCGGGGCAGCCACATCGTTCCGGTGTCGAGCGATGCCGGCTTCTTATCGACCGGCGGCGTCAGCCGATAGGTGAGGCCGGCCACGACGATCGCGTCGCGCGAGACCGATTCGACCGGGCCCGGCCGCATCGCCGTCACGCCGGCGCCGGGCGAGTCGATATCCATGCGCGGGATGGCGAGATAGACGCAACTCAACGCCGAGATCAGAAACACCCAATACATCACCGCGCGGGCGCCGAAGCGATCGGACAGCCAACCGCCGATCGCCCGAATCGCTCCCGACGGCAAGCTGAACACGGAGGCGAGCAGTCCGGCGGTGATGATCGACACGTGGTAAACGTTCACGGTGTAGGGGATCAACCACTGGGCGATCGCCACGAACCCGCCGAACACCAGGAAGTAGTAGGCGCCGAACCGCCACACCCGCATGCTCTTGAGCGGTGCCATGCGCTCGGCGATCGACTGATTCGACGAAACGTCGATGCGCTCGCGGGTGAAAGCGAAAAAGATAACCGCCGCGGCGACGAGAACGGCGGCATATACCTTGGGCAGCGCGCGCCAACCCTCGGCGCTGGCCCCGCCGTCGGTCAGCCACACCAGGAGCGCCGGCGCCGCCAACGTCGTCAGAGCCGCGCCGGCGTTGCCCATGCCGAACACGCCGAGCGCCGTCCCTTTGTGCTCTTTCTTGAACCACGCCGCGACATAGCCGACGCCGACCGCAAATCCGCCGCCGGCGATACCGAATCCAAGTCCGGCCAGCAGGAAGTGGGCGTAGGTCTCGGCCTGCGACATGAGAAAGAGCGGTACCGCCGACACCAACATAACCAGCGTGAGGACCAGCCGCCCGCCGTAAAGATCGGTCGCGACCCCGAGCGGCACGCGCGTGATCGAACCGGTCAGGAACGGAACCGCGAGCAGCCATCCGACTTCGGCGCGCGTGAACGAGAAAATCCCGGCGGTCACGAGGTAGGTGACCAGCACGCCGTTGATCACCCAGCAGGCGAAACACACCAGAAACGCGAGGGTGCTCAAGAACAACGCGGTCAACGCCGCCCGGCGCTCTTCGCGCGCCAGGCCCGTCGCTACCGTTACCGTGTCGGAGGCCATGGGATGCGGGAAGGATACGAAGCGGGACCGAACCGGCTAGACGGCGATGACGTCGACTTTGTCGTCGCCGGCGAGGAGTTTTTCCGCGACCGTCGAGTAGATCGCGTTGCCGGCATGAGCCGCCAGCAGACCGAGCGCGGTCTGCGCGAGACCGTCGGCCGTGGTCTCGCTCAAGAACAGCCAACCGGAGCCCAACTCGCGCGGCGCGCGCAGCGGTACCAGGACTCCGTCGGCGTAGGTGCGGGGCCCGTCGCCCGCGCGCGCGACGCGGTCGCGATCGATGCGCGTGCGGCACTCCTCGGCCAGCGCGGCGGCCGTGCGCGCATCGCGCCCGCTCGCCAAATGGATGAAGTAGCGTTGCGGGTTTCCGGCCTGCTCGAAGGTATTGAGCTCAACGACACCCAGCGGAGCCGGACACACCTCGAGCGCCGCTTCCAACACCCGCGAGAGCGTCGCCGGGAGCGGATCGTAGGAGTGGAGTGCGAGCGTTCGTTGGTGGATGACCGCCAGGTAGTGGCGGTAGCGTTCGAGCTCGACCAGCTCCTGCCAGCTTTTCAAGGCGGCCCGAACCGCTGAATAGAGGCGGGTCGAGGTGAGTTCCGCCTTCGGCAGATAGCCGTCGATGTCGTAGCTTTCGATCGTCTGCTTCTCGGGCGCCTGCCCCGGTTGTCCGGTCCGCAGCAGGATTCGCACCGTGCGGTTGCCGAGCGCGGTCCGAATTTCGCGGCACGCGTCGAGCCCCGCGGTGTCTTTTTCCATCACCACGTCGAGCAGGATGACGGCGATGTCGGGATGGGTCCGCATCGTTTCGACGGTCTCCTGGCCCGAACGCGCCGACACCAGTTCGATGTCGCGGCCGTCGAACTTCATGCCCTTGAGGCTCAGCCGGGTGACGGCATGAACATCCGGCTCATCGTCGACGACCAGAACTCGAAACTTGTCCGGCAACTTGTGCACGATCGATGCCACGTCTTCCTCCGAGGAACCGGCGGCCCGTTACCACCGCCACGCAGCATGCGAACGTAACGCTGCAAGGTCTAATTACTCTAAAGAGTAGTAACGCGGCCGTGAAGCCGGCGAAAGTGGTAGCCGGTCGGTCGATCGTGTCCGGAACGGCACCTCAGTCGGCCGCGATCTCGACCGGGAGCCCCTCGCCCCACCCGTACTTTTCCTGCATCAACCGCTGGGCCATAGCGTAGCGGTCGGCATCGCGCGCGGGGTCGAGCACGGTGGCCGTGGCGCCGAACGTCGCCGCCGCGATCCGGACCCGCACCTGCGGCGTCCGTTCGATGTTCCGTAACCAGTTGGCGTTGCGGTGCCCTTCGGCCAGCACGTAATAGCGATCGCCCGCGGCAACGAACCAAATCTCGATCTCGCGCGGCAGGCCGGTCTTGCGTCCGACCGTAGTGAGATAGAGAAACTTCTCGGCCGCAAGCCCGGTTGAGGCGGTCGCGGCCAACGGCTGCCCTTGGGCGGTCGCTAGGAGAGCAGCGGCTGGATCGCAAGCGGCGGCAGCTCGCCCCGGCGCATCGCCGCCGCCGGCGAGCCTTGCGAGGAGCGTTCGAACACCGCGCGCATCGCCGCCTTCAAGATCGCGCAGTTCTCGGCCTCGGTGCGACCCTTCGGCCAGCGCTTGACGGTCTCGTTGGCGTGGGTCGCGACTTCGCCGGTGGCCCGGATCAGACCCTTGGGGTCGGCGCCGCGCGCGGCCGTCTCGATACCGTCGCGCAGCATCCGGCGCATCATCGCCACGCCCTTGTCGGACGAGGCCAAGTGCTCGTTGGCATGGCGCGCGATCGGGCGCTGCGACACCTGCGCGTCGTAGTCGCCGGGATAGCGCTGGCGTTCCTCGTAGGGGCGGTCGCCATAGTTCGAGCGCGTCCCCGGGATTGCGTTCGAGAGGTAATCATTGACGCCCTGGCGCGGATAGAAAATGTAGGCGAACTCGGTCGTGGTCTCGTCGTCGACCGGAACCCGCCAGCGGCAAATGAGCGGGAGCGACGCGATCTCGTCGGCGCCGTCGGCGTAGACCGGCGGCAACACCGGCGTCTGGCACACCAGCGCGATATTGGGGCAGATGTACTCCATCGACCGGATCCACACCGAGTCGCCGACCCAGCGCGCCTCCTCGCAGAGGATCCCGATCGGCGTCTCGAACCATTCGGGCTCGCCCAAATCGAGCAGTTCGGTCACTTCGCGCCCGGTCTTGTCGCGGAATTGAACGCCCGAGATACGCGCATGCAGGAACGGCTCGTGCACCTGGTCGACCACGTTGTCCATGATCTGCAGCCAATTGCACGGCTTGACGTTGCCCGTGATCGTCGGTTCGCCGTGGCCGACCACCATGCCGGCTTGGTCGATGATGTCGAAGGCCGGGAGCGGCGGCTTCATTTCCGGCGGTCCCATGTAAGCGAAGGCGAGGCCGTGGCGTTCGATCACCGGGTAGGCGCCCTGACAGAGCTTGCCGACATAGGGGCTCGATACCGGTTCGGCCGGCGCTTCGAGCAGCGTGCCGTCGATGTCGTAGAGCCAGCCGTGGTAGCAGCAGCGCAGTCCACGCGCCTCGACCTTGCCGTATTCGAGCGAGGTACCGCGGTGCGTGCAGTGCCGGTGCAGGAGCCCGAGGCGGCCCGATCGGTCGCGAAAGAGGACGAGGTCCTCGCCGAGGATGCGGAGCGCGATCGGACGATCGTCGAGCCGCACCGACTGTGCGACCGGGTGCCAGAACCGGCGTAAGTACTCGCCGCCCGGCGTGCCCGGACCGACGCGCTGCAGGTCGTCGTCGATCGGCGGCACCGCCGCCTGGCGATAGCCGCCGTAGGGAACCGAGAGGAACCGACCCTTCCGCGCCATCGCGGGACGCCCTTACTCGGCGGCGAACGCCTGGAGGCGCGAGGCCTCGGCCAACGCCTTGACGAACTTCTGGTCGTAGATCTCCTGCCACATGCGGTAGGAGAAATCCTGCTCCTGGCGATAATTGATCGCCGGCGGCCGGCTCTTGATGCGCTCGCCCGCCTTGTAGACCGTGAGCTTCGACTTATCGAGCAGCACGTCGATTTGGCTCAAAGGGTCGCCGTCGACCGCGAGGATGTCGGCGTAGCGGCCCTTTTCGAGCGCGCCGAACTTGTGGCCGCCCGGCATGAACTGGGCGTTCAAGGAGGTGGCGCCCTTCAGGATGTCGCAGGTCTTCATACCGACATGCTTGTGGAGGAGCACGAGTTCGAGCGCATTCCACTCGCCGACCGGGCAGACCGCGAAGCCGGAGTCGCTGCCGACCATGATCGGAACCCCGGCTTCGTAAGCGCGTTTGGCCGCGGCGATCGCACCCTTCCACTCCGAGCGGCCGAGATCCGAGCGGGCGCCGTGACCGTCCCATTCGGGGTGGCGGGGATCGCGCAAGCGGCCCGCGGTCGAGGCGCCCATACCGTGGCCGTCGGTCTGCTGGGTGAACGAATAGCGATTGTGGATGATGACGAGCGAGGGACAGATCGTGACGTTGTTGTCGATCACCGCCTGGAGCGAGGCGTCGTCCTGCCACGAGAAGTGGTAGATGACGTCGGCACCGGCCTTGGCGGCGGTCTCGGCGCCGCTCTGTCCCTTGGAGTGCGCGATCACGCGCTTGCCGAGCCGGTGGGCTTCGCCGAACAGCGCCTTGGTCTCGTCGAGCCGCATCGAGGCGGCAAGTCCGCCTTTGGTGTCGACCGCGCTGCCATCGAGCGCGAACTTGAAGAAGTCGACACCGTCCTTGGCGAACGAGCGCACGATCTCGATGCCGTTGTCGATCGAGTCGACATGGGCATAGACCGCGGTCGGATTGTTGATCCAGGTCGGATAGAACGCGGTGTAGCCCTGGTAGTTGCCGATGAACGGTCCCGAGGCGCAGACGCGCGGGCCCTCGAACATGCCGGCGTTGATCGCATCGCGTACCGCGATCATGGTGCGGCCGGTGCAGCCGGGATCGATCACGCCGGTAAACCCGGCGTGCAGCAGGCGCTGGCCCCAGATCAGCGCACGAAGCGCGCGGAACTCCAACGGTGCATAGAGATCGATGTCCTCAAGCGTCTGGGTACCGCCGAAGGTGAGATGGGTGTGGGCATCGATCAGCCCCGGCATCACGAAGGCGCCGCTATGGTCGATGACCTTATCGCGCGCACCCGGCGGCGGCGCCGCGGCGGTCGGACCGACATAGGCGATGATGCCGTCGTCATCGACGATGACGGTCTGGTCCTTGCGCGCCGTGTCCTCGAGCCCGGTAAACAGGCGGCCGCATTTGATTCGTTTGGACATCGTCCCCTCCCGTGGGTCGTTTCGATTGTAGACCAGGGCGGTCGGCAAGCAAGGCCGGCGCCGGCGGCGCCCGAGTGGCGCCGCCGCCCGATCGTCCTATAATCGCGCCGGCGAAGCGGCGACCGATCGCGAACGCGTCGCAACCGCCAGGGAGGGTGATCGTATGCCCAAGCAGATCAAAGTCGCGCGCCGGCTCCGTCAACTATTGAAGCGTGACAAACCGATCTTGTTCGCCGGCGTCTACGACGCGCTGTCGGCGCGGATCGCCGAGCGCGCCGGGTTCGACGGCGTCTGGGTGTCGGGCTACGCGGTCGCGGCCACCCTGCTCGGCACGCCCGATATCGGCCTGGTCACGCTCTCGGAGATGGTCGAGCGCGCGCGCCACATCGCCCGCGCTGTCGACATCCCGGTCGTGGTCGACGGCGAGGTCGGCTACGGCAACGCGCTCAACGTCATGCGCACGGTGCAAGAGTTCATCGACGCCGGCGCCGTCGGCATGCAGCTCGGCGACGAAGCGCAGGAGACCTGCCCCTATCTCGGCATGCCGACCAAGATCCTCGATCTGCAGGAAGCGGTCCTCAAGATCAAGGCGGCGATCGATGCGCGGGGCGATGGCGACTTCTTGATCTTTTCTTCGCCGCAACACGGCCTCGATCGCGCCGTTGCCTATGCCAAGGCCGGCGCCGACGGCGTCTTGATGCCGCGCGTCTACATCGCCGGCGACAACCCCGATCCCAAGTGGGTCAAGGCGCTGAAAGAGGTGCGCAAGGCGGGCGCGGCGCCGGTCGCCATCAACACGCCGTTCATCGAGCCCGTCACCAACGATCGGCTCGCCAAGGCCGGCTACAAGGTGATCGTGTGCGCGGTCGAGAACCTCTATGCCTCGGCCAAGGTCCAGGCCGACCTCTGGCGCGAGTACATGACCAAGGGCACGACCAAGGGCTTCGCCAACCGCATGTACACCAAGCAGGACGAGTTCCTGCCGCTCGTCAACGAGGCCTCGTTCCACCGCGCCGCCAAGGAGTTCCTCACCGCCGACTACGTCGAGATCGAGGAACGCAAGCGTTTCGCCCGCTAGCCGCGGAGAGGGATATGGGCCAGACGATGGCGCAGAAGATCCTGGCGCGTGCCGCCGGGAAAAGTGCGGTCGACCCGGGCGAATACGTCACGGTCTCGCCCGACTACACCTGCGGCCACGAGATATTCTGGCTGATGAACAAGCGCAACATGGACAAGATCGGCGTCGACCGCTTCGCCCGGCCCGACAAGGTCCTGATGGTGATCGATCACACCACGCAGGCCGCGCTCGGATCGGCCTACCACGAAGCGCACAAGAGCCTCCGCGACTTCGCCAAGCGCACCGGGTTCGAAAATTTCTTCGGCGCCGGCACCGGACTCCGCCACCTCGTCCTCGCCGAACGCGGCTTCGCCCGGCCGGGACTCCTGATCTTCTCCGACGAGGGCAACATCGCAACTGTCGGCGCTTTCGGCGCGCTCAATGTTCATCTGTCCTGGGAAGTGCTGGCGACGTTGGTCGGCGACGAGAACTGGGTCTTGGTGCCGAAGACGATCAAGATCGATCTCGACGGCAAGCTCGGCTTCGGCGTCCTGCCGCGCGATCTCGTACAGGTCGTCAACCGCGACTTCGCCACGACTGATGTGATGGCGCAGGGCTGCGTCGAGTACGGCGGATCGGCGATCGCTGAGCTGTCGTTGGACGACCGCCAGACGATCCTGGCCGGCGCCTATCACGCCGGCGCCGACACCGCGATCATGGCGGTCGACGCCAAAGTGCTCGCGTACGTCGAGGCGCGCGCGCAGGGCCGCCCGTATCGGGTCGTCGCCAGCGATGCGGATGCGCCCTACGCCCACAGCGCCCGCTACGACCTCGGCGCACTCGCACCCAAGGTGACGGTGCCGCCGGAAATGGCGAGCGTGGTCGACGTCGGCGAGGTTGCCGGCCTCGCCGTCGATCAGGCGACGATCGGAAGCTGCGCCGCCAACCGGCTCGACGATCTCCGCGCCGCCGCCCGGATCCTTAAAGGGCGCAAGGTCGCCAGGCACGTCACCATGTACATCTCGCCCGGTAGCCAAGAGGTGATTGCCGGAGCGGCGCGCGAAGGGCTGCTCGAAATTTTCGCCGACGCCGGCGCCACGGTGCTGGGGCCGGGCTGCAACACCTGCTGGGGATACCTCGGCACGCTCAACGACGGCGAGGTCTCGATCTCGACCCACCAGCACAACTACCATGGCCGCAACGGCAGCCGCGAGGCCAAGGTCTATCTCGGCGGCCCCTACGTGGTCGCGGCATCGGCGGTCGCCGGCAAGATCGTCGATCCGCGCGAGCTGCTGGCGGAACGGACGTAAGGAGAGCGGCGATGACGACGCAGGTGCGCGGCCGGGTCTGGAAGTTCGGCGACAATATCTCGGGCGACAACGGCATCATCGAGTTCGGGATGGTGCGCGACTACACCAAGCCCTACGACGAAAAAGCGTTGGCCGAGACCTGCTTCAAGCGCATTCGCCTGGAGTTCAGGAGCCAAGTCAAAGAAGGCGACATCGTCGTCGCCGGGCGCAACTTCGCGCATCACAATCACCCGCAGGTCGGGGTCGCCATCAAGGCCTGCGGCATCCGCGCGATCGTCGTCGAATCGACCGACACCAGCTTCGTCCGCAAGTCGTTGAACGTCGGGCTCCCGGTCCTGATCGCTCCCGGCATCACCCGGCTGATCGCCGACGGCGAACAACTCGAGGTCGATTTCGCGACCGGCGCGGTACGTAACGCGACGAGCGGCACGAGCCTCGCGTCCAAGCCTTACTCTGCGCGTATGATCGCGATCTGGCAGTCGGGCGGATTGGTCGAATATCTTCGCCAGACGGTCGACGCCGCGCGCGTCGCCGCGCAGTAACGATTGCAGAGGGAGGGTCGAATGGTCGGGTTCGTGAACGGGATGCATGGTGCGGTACGCATGCTCGCGGCCGCGGTCAGTCTGGCGGTGGCGGTTGCAGGATTTGGCACCCAGGCGCAGGACGACAGGGCCAAGTACGAAGCGGCCAAAAAAGAGGGCAAGCTGTTGCTCTACTCGGGTCGCAGCGTCGAGCAGATCCAGCAGATCGTGCAGGCGTTCGAAGCGAAATACCCCGGCATTAAGGTCGACCACTTCCGCGCCGATCTCTCGCAAGTCATTCAGCGCTACGAGACCGAAGCCGGCGCCGGACGGCCCTCGGCCGACGTTCTCGACCTGGTCGAGCGGCGCTCGCAGGCGCTAGCGCAAAAGAATCTGGCGACGCCCTACAAGTCACCGCTCCTCAAAGACTACGCCAACGATCTGGTCGCGCCCGACGGGCAATGGACCAACTATGCGATGAACCTGGTCTCGTTCGCCTGGAACACCAGCAAGGTGAAGCCGGGCGAGGAGCCGAAAACCCTCACCGACCTCCTCGATCCCAAATGGCAAGGACGCATGGGCTTCCAGGACCCGGTTCAGGGCGGCGGCTCGCAAATTTGGGTCATCACGCTCGCCGGCGTCTGGGGCGAGGGCCCATGGGCCGACTACATGAAGAAGCTCGGCCAGCAGAAGCCCAAATACGGCGCTTACATGCAGGTACAGAACATGCTGACCGCGGGCGAGGTCGACGTCATGATCGCGGCCTACCCCAATTTCCTGCAGCCGACCATCGACAAGGGCGCGCCGGTCAAGTGGGCCAACGTCGATCCGATGGTACGGACGTTCTTCTCGCTGACGCTCGCCAAGAAGCCGGAGAGCCCGAAGGCGGCCGAGCTGTTCATCGACTACCTGCTCTCCAAAGACGGCCAGGACTTGCTGGCCAAGATCAACCAGCTCCCGATCCGCGAAGAGGCGTGGCCGCCGGCCTACCAGTCGCTCAAGGGCGCGAAGTACGTCGCCCAGGACTGGCGGCTCGAGGACTCGAAACCCGACTTCTGGCGCGAAAAGGTGCGCGAGTACTTCGGCAGCCGGTGATCGCGTCGAGCCCCGCCGCCCCGGGCGCGGCGGCGACGCGCGCAGCGGGCGCGGCGGTGAGCCGCATCGTTCTCATCGCCGTCGGCGGGTTCGTTCTTTTTCTCTCGCTCTACCCGCTCGGCTGGCTGCTGTGGGGGAGTTTCCAGACCGCGGCACCGTTCGCGGTCGAAAAAGGCGCGTTCACCCTCGCCAACTATGCGCGCGCCTACGCCGATCCGCTGCTGGCCAAGACCGCCGTCAATACGGTCGTGTTCGCGCTCGGCCAGATGGCGGTAGCGATCGGCCTCGGCACCGCGCTCGGCTGGGTGGTCATGCGCACCGACACGCCCGGTCGGCGCTGGTTCGAGTTCCTGATCCTCGCCCTCTTTCTCATGCCGCTCATCCTCGCGGTGGTGGCATGGACGATGCTGCTCTCGCCCCAGATCGGGCTCGTCAACCGCCTAGCGATGGCGGCGTTCGGCCTGTCGAGCCCGCCGTTCGACGTCTATTCGCTGGGCGGCATGATTTTCGTCCAGGGGCTCTACCTCACCCCGCTCGCGTTCCTGATCGTCGGTCCGGCATTTGTCGCGCTCGACGCCGGCCTCGAAGAGTCGGCGCGCGTCTCGGGCGCGAGCCAATGGCAGGTCTTCGGCCGCGTCACCCTCCCGCTCGCGCTGCCAGCGATTTATTCGGCGGCGATTCTCTTGTTCGTGATCGGGATCGAGAGCTTCGACATCCCGCAAATGCTGGGGGCCAACAAGGGCCTCTACACCTACACCTCGCTCATCTACTACGAGATCCTCGGCCGCTTCCCGGCGAACTACGGCGGCGCCACCGCGCTCGCGCTCGCGCTCCTCATCTTCGCGTTCCTCTGTGTTTACCTCTACCGGCGCCTTACCCGCCACGCCGAGCGCTTCCAGACCATCAAAGGCAAGAGCTACCGACCCGGCGTCATCGCGCTCGGGCGCTGGCGGTGGGCGCTGAGCGCCGGATGCTGGTCGTTTTTCGTCCTCGCCGTGTTCCTGCCGCTCGCGATCCTGTTCGTTGGCTCGCTGATGCCCTATTACGGCGAATTCTCGCTGGCGATGGTCGAGCGGATGTCGTGGGTCAACTACGAACGGATCGGCCGGCACCCGACGCTGCTCGCCGGCGTGCGCAACAGCTTTCTCCTGGCTGCCGTGGCCGGCGCGGCGTGCGTGCTGATCGCAGCGGTCATCGCCTACATCGCCGGCCGCACCCAGCTCAAGGGGCGCGGCCTGGTCGAGGGAATCGCCATGCTGCCGATCTCGTTTCCCGGCACCGTGCTCGGGGTCGCTCTGCTGTGGGCCTATATCGGCGTGCCGCTGCCGATCTACGGCACCGTCCTGATCCTGGCGATCGCCTATATCACGCGCTACCTGCCGATCGGGCTCCGCACCGTTTCCGGCGGGATGCTGCAGATCGGCAGCGAACTCGAGGAGGCTTCGCGCACCGCCGGTGCGCCGTGGCTTGCGACCTTTCGCCGCGTCATGCTGCCGCTCTTGAAGCCCTCGCTCATGGCGGCGTGGGTGCTGCTGTTCATGATCTTCTTCCGCGAGCTACCAATGTCGCTCCTGCTCTCCGCGCGCGGCAATCCGGTGCTCTCGGTGGTGATGTTCGACTACTACCAGTCGGGCGAGATGGGGCCGCTGGCGGCGGTCGCGATGTGCGTGCTCATAGGCGTGATCGCAGTGGTAGTCGTCGCCCATCGCCTCATCCGGCCGCGCGCCGAACTGATGCACTGACGTACGCGGTTCGAGAAGTTGGTCGCCGTCATCGGCGACGTCGCGCCAGAGCTGATCGTCGCCAATGGACTCGCGCGAAAGGGACGTCGAGCGTTCTCGCCAACGCGATCCTGAAGCAGGCCGGGCTACCCAAAGCGTTCTACGGTAAGTCGACGGCCTTCGCCAGGACTACTCAACCTCGTAGGCGTCGCCGTTCAACGCCTTCCACACCAGATCGTCGAAGAAGTGGACGCCGTGCTCGCTCCGCCACGAGTGTTCGGCATCGACCATCAGCCGGCCCTGGCGGTAGCCGCGGGCCTTGATGCCGACCATCTGCTTCTCCATCGCCTCGCGATCCTGGGGCGCCGCGATATTCATGTGGTTGTCCATCTGCGCCAACTCGAACGCGTTGGGCGGATCGTTGAGAACGAAATGATCCATGTGCCGGATCACGCTCTCGACTCCGTTCGGAACGGCGTAGCCGATCTTCAGGTTGGGCGGGCCGTGGTGCGTGATCAGAATCAAATTCGGCCACAGGAACCAGATGTAGACGTCCTTGGTGAAGGTCTCGGAGCCGACATCGGCCGGCAGGAATTTCCGGATCTTCTCGAGCACGTCGGGCGTGCCGCGCGAAATGTCGACCGACCAGATGCCGTGTTCCTCGGAGTCGAACGAGGGCTCCAGGTAAGCGTCCTCGCTCCCCATCACTTGCGGATGGATGACCGGGCAGTGGTAGCACTCGAGCTGGTCGCCGAGCAGCTTCCAGTTGGCCTTGATCTCGTAGGTGTCGCGCCGCACCCGCTTCATCTGATCGAGGTTCGGTAGCACGCGCCGCATCATCGCCGCGAGGCCGCCCGCTTGCTCGGCGAGCGGTGTGGCCGCCGGGTCCAAATTGACGAACACCATATGCAGGAACTGCTCGACCCGAATTTCGGTCAGGTTGAAATCGGCGAGGTCGAAGCCGCGGACGTTCTCGGCGTTTCCGGCCGCCTTGAGCGCGCCGTCGAGGCCGTAGGTCCAGGCGTGGAACGGGCACATGATATTTTTCACGTTGCCCTTGCCGTCGAGCAGCGTGTGGCCGCGGTGCATGCAGACGTTATAGAAGGCGCGCAAATCGCGGTTCTTGTCGCGCACCACGAACACGAGCTGGTCGAGCAGCCGGAAGGTGATGTAATCGCCGACGTTCGCGAGGTCGGCGATGTAGCCCGCGAGCTGCCACGTCTTGAAGAAGATCTCCTCCTTCTCGCGCGCGAAGATCGCCGGCTCGTAATAGTAGTAGGAAGGGAGCGTCGTCGAATGCTCGGCCTTGGGGTGGAAGCCGCTCTTGCCGCCGCGCCCCGGATGGTTGACGCGCTTCTTACGCCGCGGTTCGGTCCGCTCGGTGACCGCCATGCTCGTTCTCCCGTTAATGACGCCCTCGGGGCGATGGTGACCCACGCCGCCCGCGCGGTCAACCGACGCGCGCCGGCGGAACACTCAGCCCGCGACTTCGAACACGCCTTCGACTTCGACCGCGATGTTGCGCGGCAGCTCGAACATTCCGACCGCCGAACGCGCGTGCGGGCCGTTGACCGGCCCGAACAGGTGAACGAACAGGTCGGACGCGCCGTCGATCACCGCGTACTGGTGGATGAAGCCAGGCGAAGAGTTGACCATACCGTTGATCTTGACGACGCGGGCCACTTTGTCGAGCGACCCGAGCGCCGCCTTGATCGACGCCAGCATGTTGAGGGCGCAGGCGCGCGCCGTGATCTGCGCCTCTTCGAGCGAAAGGTCGCCGGTCACCTTGCCGTCGACCTTGACCCCGGCGAGCGCTGCCGGCGGGTGGCCGGAGACGAATACCAAGTCACCGGTCCTGACACAGCCGATCCGGTTCGGATTGGGAAACGCGTGCGGCGGCGGCAGTGCCAGCCCGAGCGTTTTGAGCCTCTCTTCGACCGCCATTCGGGTGATCCGACCTCAATTAGACGAGATAGATCGCCTGCTCTACGTCCATGGCCGCGAGATTCGGCAGCTTGGCCGGGCGATCGACATAGAAGAGGACGCGAATGCCGTCGGGGTCGGCGATGACAACGCCGCGACGGCTCGGCTGATCGACCTCGGTGACGATCGTGATTCGTTCCTTCTTGGCGCGCGCGATCGAGGCTTCGAGGTCCTTCTCGTCCCAGACCACGAAGCTGATGTGATGAAGTCCGGCCGGGCGGTTCGGCTTGGCCCGGAACAGGCCGAGATCGCGCAACCCCAAAGTACCGCCGAGTACGACAAACGGCGCGTCGCGTCCGCCGATCACCGGCCTCACCCCGACATTGCCGGTGTAATAGTCGTAGGCGCCGGCAAAGTCGGCGACCGCCAGCACCGCCTGGGTGATTTTCTTCGGGTGGAACACGGCATTCTCGACCCGGACGATCTCCGGGTTGGGCTCGTAGTGGATCTTGTTCGACGGCGGGATGTCGCCAGGCGTCCAATGAAGCGTCGGCTTCATGACGTCGCCGTGGCGATCCTTGTACCAGCGCATGCCAGTGTCGGCGTAGATCTCGTTCAGGTTGCCGTCCGGGTCCTTGTTGTAGACCGAGTGCGAGATCTCGTGGTCGATCGTCATGTCATAGCGGATGCCGTCGGCGATCGAGCGGCGATAGCCCTCGACCAGGTCGACCTGGGTTTCGAGCTCCCACGCCAGATGGTTGAGCCCGGTCTTGGTCGAGCGCGCCGACTTGCTCTTGACCGAGATCATGCCGATATCGTGGTGGGTGTTGCCGTTGTTCAGGAACCCGGCCTGGATCGGCGGCCGGCGATAGGCTTCGCGCAACCCGATCACGTTCTTATAGAAGTCCATCGAGCGCGCGAGTTCGCCGATATAGAGGTTGGCGTGCCCGAACCGGCGCGGCCGGAAATAATCCTTCGCGCCCGAGCGCCGTGCCTCGGCTTCCTGAATAGCCATGCGACCCTCCGTGATTTCGCCCTCGGTCCCGAGTCTGCCACTAATGGGCGCGGCCTAAAAGGGCCGCGCAGTTGGCGGCAACGACCTGCGAACGGGTCGCAGGATCGAGCGCGCCGAGAAGCGTATCGACGTAGCGGCGCGCGTTGAGGCCGATCGAGCGCACGTGCGGAAAATCGGAGCCCCACAGGATTCGCTGCGCTCCGACGATTTTGACCGTTTCGGCGCCGAAACGGTCGTTGATCAACACGTGCCAGATGCGCTCGAGCGCGTAATCGCTGGCCTTGCGCGCGATCTTCGGCAGTTTCAAGCGATGGCCCATTCCGAACTGCATCTCGTCCATCTTGGCGCAGAAGAACGGCAGCCACGATATCTCGAACTCGCTGCAAATGATGTCGAGCGCCGGGTGGCGATCGAGAATCCCGCCCCAGATGAAGTCATCGGCCAGAACGTCCATGATCTCGGTGCGCGTGCTCATGTAGATACCGGCCATGCCGTCGGAGGTGCCGTCGACCGCGGCCTGGATCGGAGTCTTTCGCCGCCCGGTGGCGAGGTGGAGCGTGAGCGGCATGCGCAAACGCTCGGCCGCCGTCCAGATCGGCGCGTACAGCGGATCGCGGTAGGGCGGAAGCCCCGCCGGCGGCTGCAGGCTCACCATCGCGCCCCAGTGTCCGGCCTTGCGGCAGCGTTCCATCTCGGCGACCGCCCAGCCGACGTCGTCGACCGGGACGGTCGCGACCGGAACCAGGCGCTCGCGGTCGTGGCTGCAAAACTCGACCGCCCAGTCGTTGTAGATCGCACAGGCCGTCCGCATTGCCGCGCGATCGGGACCGATCAACTGGTGCAGGCCGAAGGTCGGGTAGATGATCTCGCAATCGACCCCGGCCTGCCGCTGGAAGGCGAGCCGCGCCGCGGGCTCGTAGGCGACATCGAGGGCCAAGCCCATGCGACGCAGTTCGTCCTCGTCGTCGGCGAGCTTCATGACGCGGAGCCCGGTAAAGAAGAAGCGGCCTTTCTCGCCGCGAAACTCGTCGACCAGCCGCGGCGTGCGGTCGCCGAACGTCGGCCCCATCGCCTTGAGCCAGAGGTCGACCGGTTCGTTGACGTGCGAGTCGGCGGAAAAGATCGCGCCGGTCACGGGGCGCGTTCCTACTCAGCCGCGCGGCGTGCCTCGTCCGCGAGCGACTCGTCTTTCAAGAACTTACGCACCACGCGGTTGAACCGCGCCGGGTGTTCCATGTGGGGGAAATGCTTGCACTTATCGAAGCTGACCAGGGTCGAGCGTTCGATCTTGCGCGCCGCCTCTTCGGCGCGCGCGAAAATGACGCGCGGATCGTTCAATCCCCACATCAGAAGCGTCGGTACCTTGATCTCGTGCAGGCGCTCGGCGGTGCGATAGGGGCGGACGGCGTCGAAGTCCATCAGCCCTTTCATGCGCGTTTCATACGCCTCGAGCACGCCGGGCAAGCGATAGGTCGTGAGCTGCATCAGGATCACTTCGCGCGGCACGTCGTCGGGGTTGTAGAACACGTTCTGCAACCGCTTGAGACAGACATCGTAGGTCGGGTTGTGATAGGCCTTGGCGCCGTTGGCGTAGGACTCTTTCAAGGTCTTCTCGAGCTCGGCCTCGGCCAGCGTGCTCGACCCCGACGACACCAGGATCAGCTTTTCGACCCGCTGCGGCAGCTTGAAATAGGTGAGGATCGAGATCATCGCCCCGAACGAACTGCCGCCGATCGCAAATTTGTCGACGCCGAGTTGGTCGAGCAGCGCGATCAGATGGTCGACCGTTGGCGGCTGCGGCGGCCCGCTCGTGTAATGGCCCGACTCGGTGAAGCCCTGGCCGAGACAATCCGGCGCGATCACCCAAAAATCCTGGCCTAGTTCGTCGATATTGCGAAGCCACGATTCGCTCGAGATGCCGACACCATGGACCAGCACGAGCGGATAGCCGCTGCCGGCGGTGTGATAGCGGGTGCGAACGCCGTTGACCGTGGTGAACTTGGCGCGCATGGCCTTACTCCGCCGCCGCCAAGGCACCGAATTCGGCGCCCTGTCCGGCCTCGCGATCGTCCTTGATACGCTCACCCTTCAGAAACTTGCGCGCGATCGCGTTGAAGCGCTCCCAGTGCTCGATGTGCGGTTCGTGGCCGCACTCGGGAAATCCGACCAGGGTCGAGCGCTCGATCCGATCGGCGGCTTCGACCGCGCGGCTATAGATGACGCGCGGGTCGTTCAATCCCCACACCAGGAGCGTCGGCACCGAAATCTCGCGCATGCGCTCGGCGACGCGGTACTGGCGTGCGGCCGGATCCATCATCCCCTTCATCCGGCGCTCGTAATTGTCCTTGACGCCGGGGCGGGCGTAGAGCGTGACCTGCATCCACAGCAGTTCCTCGGGGATCTTCTCGGGATCGTAGAAGATGCGGCCCAGGCGCGCCCGGCAGTTTTCGAGCGTCGGATCGGTCATCGCCGACATCCCGTTCTTGTAGGCGTTCTGCACCGACTTGAGGTGCTCCTCCTCCGAGAGCGTGCTCGATCCCGATGAGATCAGAATCAGCTTCTCGACGCGGTCCTTGATCTTGAAATGGGTCAAGATCGAGAGCATCGCCCCAAACGAGCTGCCGGCCATGGCAAACTTCTTGAAGCCGACATAGTCGGCCAAGGCGATCAGATGATCGACCATATAGGGGTGCGGCGGGCCGCCGGTATAGGCGCCGGTGCCGGTGAATCCGTGCCCCATGGTATCGGGCGCAACGACGTGGAAGTTCTGGGCGAGCGCATCGACATTGCGAAGCCACGAGTCGCCGGAAACGCCCGCGCCGTGCACCAGCATCAGCGGTGCGCCACTCCCTTCGTAATAGTAACGGGTCGGAATCCCACCGATCTCGGCAAACTGTACGCGCATTGCGCCCTCCTCCCGGATCGCGGTCCCGGTTCGCCGGTCCGCGTTTCGCTGCATCCAATTTCTCGTCGCCGACGAATTGTTGGGGGCATCGGCGGGCCTGTCAATCGTTCCTCGGCGGTTTGCGAAAGAATCGCGGCTCTCTATAAGCATTGATCGTCGACCATGCGTACCGTTCGCTCGATACCCTTCCCGGTCTATTCCCGCGCCGAACGCTTGGCCGACTACGCCATCCACGCGCTCGGGCTCGCGGCGGCGGCCATCGCCGTGCCGGCACTCGTCTTCGATCATGTCGGCAACGGGCCGGCCGGGATCGGCGTGGCGCTCTACGGTTTCGGGCTGCTCGCGATGTTGGCCGCGTCGGCGGTCTACAACACGCTCGGCATCTACCGCTACCGCGCGTTCCTCAAGGACATCGATCAGGTCGCGATCTTCTTCATGATCGGCGGGACCTGCTCGCCACTCACCCTCGTCGCCGGCGGCGGCTGGGCGATCGAGCTGTTCGCGGCGGTGTGGCTGCTCGTTGCGATCGGCATCGCCATCATCGTCGTCCGCCCCGATCGATTCGAGCGCATCGCCATTCCCTACTATCTGGCGAGCGGTTGGCTGGTGAGTTTGGCCGCGCTCGACGCGCTCGACCGCTGGTCGGCGAGCGGCGCCACCGGATTGTTCGTGCTCGGCGGCATCATCTACACCGGCGGCATCGCGTTTCACCGCTGGCACGCACTGCCGTACCAAAACGCGCTGTGGCACGTGTGCGTCTTGATCGCATCGTGCTGTCAGTACGTCGCGATCGCCGCGTTGGTCGTGTCGCCGATACCGGTCGCGGCGACGCATTGAGCGCACGCGAGCGGCGCGACGCGGCGCGCGTCGTCGTCGCGTGCGACGAGCGCATGTGAAAAGATGTTGCGTTTACCATCCATTCAGAAGTACTAAATACAGTATCAGTGTGTGAGTTGCGTCTTCGCGTGTGGTCGCCGCGCGTGAGATGACAAAAAAGAAATGCGATCGCGAGGAAGACCGTGAAGCGGCGCAGCGAGTGAGCCGAGTATTCCTCAACCCTTTTGGGGGGCATTAGAAGCCATGGCACGTAAACCTGCTAAGAAAGCACGTAAGACGAAGACGAAGGCGAAGCGCAAGACCGCCAAGCGGAAGCGCAAGTAGCCTCGCATTCGGTTTCAAACGGCTAGCCGGGCTTCGCTTGGCTAGCCGTTTTGTTTTTGACGACCCTGACGTCGACTCGTCTCGCCGATGAATACGTCCTACGCCGCGCGCGGCATGGTCGTCGCGCCGCATCACCTCGCCGCACAAGCCGGGCTTGACGTCCTTCGCGACGGCGGCAACGCAATCGAAGCCGCGGTCGCGACCGCGGCAGCGATCGCCGTCGTCTATCCGCACATGAACAGTCTCGGCGGCGACAATTTCTGGCTGATCGCCGACGGTGCGGCACCGATCGGGATCGACGCCTGCGGCGCCGCCGCGGAGCGCGCCGACGCCGACCACTACCGCGGCCAAGGATTCCGTACGATCCCGACGCGCGGGCCGCTTGCTGCGCTGACCGTCGCCGGCGCCGTCGCCGGCTGGCACGCTGCGCTCGAACTGAGCGCCCGCTGGGGTGGCCGGCTGCCGCTCGCACGCCTCCTTGCCGATGCGATCGCCTACGCGCGCACCGGCTTCGCCGTCACCGGAACGCAAGCCGCCAACACCGCCGCCAAGCGGGACGAGCTCGCGAACGTTCCTGGTTTCGCGGCGACGTTCCTCGCGGACGACGCGGCGCCGGCGGTCGGCACCCGGTTCGTGCAGTCGGCGCTCGCGGCAACGCTCGAGCAGCTCGGCCGCGCCGGACTCGACGACTTCTACCGCGGCACTATCGCCGACGCGATCGGACGCGACCTGGCTGCGGGCGGGAGCCCGCTCGCCGGCGCCGACCTCGCGGCGCACCGTGCGCGCACGGTCGAGCCACTCGCGGTGCGGCTGAAGACCGGCACCGTCTACAACATGCCGCCGCCGACGCAAGGCTTGGCGTCGCTCATGATTCTCGGTCTCTTCGACCGCCTGCCGATCGATGCCCCCGAAACCTTTGCCTTCGTTCACGGCCTGGTCGAGTGCACCAAAGAAGCGTTCCGCGTTCGCGACAACTACATCACTGACCCGGTCTACATGAAGGTCGACCCCGGCGCGTTCCTGAAGCCGGCCTATCTCGATCAGACCGCGGTCGTCGTCGATATGGAGCGCGCCGCGCCGTTTGGCGGTACGCCCGCCAAGGGCGACACCGTCTGGTTCGGCGCGATCGACGGCGCTGGGCGCACGGTGAGCGCGATCCAGAGCATCTATTGGGAATTCGGCTCGGGGGTGGTCCTGCCGCAGACCGGCATCACGTGGCAGAACCGCGGCGTCTCGTTCTCGCTCGAACCCGGCGCGGTCAACGAGCTCAAGCCCGGGCGGCGCCCGTTCCACACGATTCAGCCGGCCTTGGCCCACCTCAACGACGGCCGGCGCATGGTCTACGGCACCATGGGCGGCGACGGCCAGCCGCAGACTCAGGCAATGGTCTATGCGCGCCATGTTCGCTTCGGCCATGACCTCGGCCCGGCGATCGCGGCGCCACGCTGGGTGCTCGGTCGAACCTGGGGCACCGCCGTCAGCAACCTGCGGATCGAAAGCCGACTCGATGCGGGCGTCATCGCCCGGCTCCGGCAGGTCGGCCAGGACGTCCAGGTGGTGGAGCCGATGACCGAGATCATGGGCCACGCTGGCGCGATTGTGCATCGCCCCGACGGCATCATCTACGGGGCCGCCGACCCGCGCGGCGACGGCATCGCCACCGGCTTCTGAAGCGGCGCGTCGAAGCGGCTATTCGGCGGCGACGGCCTTGTCGCCCTTGGCAGCGAGCGGGTGCGCGGCGCCCGTGATGAAGGCCTCGCACGCCTCGCGCGCGTCAGAATCGCGCATCTGCTTGGGCGGGCTCTTCATATAGTAAGCCGACACCGGCTCGATCGGCCCGCCCAGACCGCGCAAGAGCGCGAGTTTCGCGCACCGCACCGCATCGATCACGACGCCGGCGCTGTTGGGCGAATCCTGGACCGAGAGCCTGAGTTCGAGCTCGATCGGCGCACCGCCGAACCCGCGCCCCTCCATGCGGATGAAACACACCTTGTTGTCGCCCTGCCAAAACACGTAGTCCGAAGGGCCGATATGGATGTCGCGCGCGTCGAGCCGCTCGTCCAGCTGCGACTGTACCGCCTCGGTCTTCGAGAATTTCTTCGACTTGAGGCGATCGAGCGCCAGCATATTGAGGAAGTCGGTATTGCCGCCGGTATTGAGCTGATACGTGCGATCGAGGGCGTAACCGCGGTCGGCGAAGAGACGCGCCAATGCGCGATGGACGATGGTGGCGCCGACCTGGCTCTTGATGTCGTCGCCGACGATCGGCAGGCCGGCAGCGCGGAACTTCTCGCCCCAGATCGGGTTCGACGCGACGAACACCGGGACGCAGTTCACCATCGCCGTGCCGGCATCGAGGCAGCTCTGCGCGTAGTACTTGACCGCCTGCTCGGACCCGACCGGCATGTAACAAACCAGGACCTCGGTGCGGGTTTCCCGTAACCGCCGGGCGACGTCGACCGGCACGGCATCGGCGGCGCGAAACGCCTCGTCCTCGGGATAGTCGGCCATGTGCGGCGCTATGCCATCGAGGACCGGCCCCATCTCGACCAGAACCCCTGACGAAGGGATCGCCTTCTGAAAAATCAGCGTCCGGTTGGGTTTCTCGAAGATCGCCTGCTCAAGCGGTCGCCCGACCTTGCGGCGATCGACGTCGAACGCGGCCACGACTTGGATGTCGCTGGATGCGAATCCGCCGATGTTGGGGTGCATGAGCCCGGTCGCGTCGTCGCCCGCCTGAGAGCGGTAGTACTCGAGACCTTGGACGAATGAGCTCGCGCAGTTCCCAACCCCTGCGATTGCCACACGTATCTTTTTCATCTATGTGACCTCATTCGGGGCAACAACCACCAAACACGCGCGGCACCGTGGCGACTGGACAAGCCAAAGTTTCTTGAGTCGAGCGTAGTTTACGGCGAGTTCGAGAAACCCGCCAGGGGGAGGGGTGAGCGGGTAAACGGACATTCGATGTCCGTCGGTGCAAATGCGTTGGCGCGATGATTTCCGTCTTCCAGCGGGCGCTCACGAAGTCGTGAACCCTAAGAAATACGCGCCGATCGAGCTCCGACAAGCAGCGCACTCAGCAAGTCGATGACCCGGCGCGAGGACGGTACGGCACCGGCGAACTTGTGATTGAGCGCGAATCCGTCGAACGCCATGAACACGAGGTGAGCGACGTCGTCGCTCCGGACCGACGCGCGCTGCTCGGGCGGCAGGTTCTGCGCGATGAGTGCCGAAATCCGCGCTTCGGACCACGCGAGCAGATCGCGTCGATACTCCGCGGCCGACGCCAGCGAAATCGCCTGCATCAGGATATTGGCAAAGCCGTTGTCGCGCGAGGGCAACTCTTCGAATAGCGATATCAGAATGCGTCTTATTCGCTCCGATGGCTCGCCGACACCGGCAAGATCGTGCTCGAGCGCGACGAGGTGGTCGCGGATCCACGGCTCCGCCACCGCGTAGACCACCGCCAGTTTCGAGGGAAAATAGACATAGATATTGGACGTCGCCATTTTGGCGCGGCGCGCGATGTCAGCCATGGTGGTCGCGGCGTAGCCGTTGGCGACGAACAGGGCTCGTGCCGCGTCGAGGATCGCGTCACGCACCACTTCTTTTTTAACCTGTCCCACGGTTTCGGACCGATTGCCGCCTGTTTGACAAACGAATTGTATTCGTTTTTAATTCTCATCCCAAGGCCAATCGCTCAACCGACGGGCGCGCCAAGTCGCCGCCGTCTATTTTTCGCGCCTATACTGCCGATCGCCGCTCCGAGGAGGAATTCCCGCATGCGCCCCCAACTCATCAATCCAGCCCAACTCGCCAGCTTGTTCCGCAAGGAGTTCGAGCTCTGTCGCGTCGCCAAGGGCGAAACCGTCGCGATCCTGACCGACCTCTCGACCCGGCCTTCCTTCATCGAAGCCGCGTTCGCGGCCGCCGCCGACCTCGGCGCCGACGTTTACGCGATGTGCGTCAATCAGGTGCCGAGCTGGCATCGCGTCGGTATCTCGACCGTCGGGCAGTGCAAGGGCACGCTCGAAGCCTTCAAGGCGGCCGACATGTTGGTGTGCCTGCACATTCCGCTATTCACCAAGTGGATGAAAGAGGTGCGTAAGGGCGGCACCCGCGTCCTCATGGTGATCGACCATCCGGACGACCTCGAGTCGCTAATGTCGCCGCCGGGCCTCAAGGACGCCGTCATCCACGCCGGCAAGCGCTTACAGGCCGCCAAGACGATGCGGGTCACCAGCGCGGCCGGAACCGACTTGACGGTCAAGGTCGGCGAATACCCGACCATGATCCAGTACGGTTACGCCGATGAGCCCGGTCGGTTCGATCACTGGGGCGGCGGTCATGTCCACACCTTCCCGAACGAAGGCTCGGCCAACGGCACCGTCGTGATCCAACCCGGCGATCTCGTCGTGCTGCCCTACAATCGCTACGTCGTCGACACCGTCCGTCTCGAGATTCGCGACGGCTTCGTGCGCAAGATCGAGGGCGGGCTCGATGCGCGCCTGATGTCGCATTGGCTCGACGGCAACAAGAAGAGCGAGGACGATCTCGACGGCCACGCGATCTCGCATCTCGGCTGGGGCCTCAACCCGAACGCACGCTGGGACAATCTCGCGCTGTGGGGCGACGATCCCGAGCGCACCTACGCGGCCGCGCGCACCTTCCCCGGCAACTTCCTGTTTTCGACCGGCCCCAACAACGAAGGCGGCGGCAAGCGGGCGACCACCGGCCACTACGACGTGCCGATGCGCGACTGCACCGTCATCCTCGATAACGACGTCATCATCGAGCGCGGCCGCTTCCGCGACCCCAAGTTGATCGTGCCGGCCACCACCGCGATCTGAGCGACCGCAGCGGACGATGCAGATTGCGGAGACGTTCGCGGTAGCCGCGCCGATCGAGCGCGTCTGGCAATTCATCACCGATCCGACCGCGGTGGCGCCGTGCGTCCCCGGCTGCCAGTCCTACGAAGTCCTCGGCCCCAAAACCTACAAGGCGACCGTCAAGATCGCGCTCGGGCCGATCAAGACGACGTTCAACGTGATCGTCGATTTGACCGCCGAGCAACCACCCACCTTTCTCGCCTCGACCGCGCGCGGCGAGGAAGGCGGCAAGGCTAGCACCCTGACCGCCCAGAACGAGCTCAGGCTAGCCGCCGACGGCCCGAGCGCGACCACCGTGTCCTACACATCGGAGGTGGCACTGGTCGGCCGACTTGGTAAGTTCGGTCTCGGCATCATGAAGAAGAAGGCCAAAACGATCGGCGAGGAATTCGCCGTCGCGTTCCGCGCCCGCGTCGAGGCGGCGGAAGCGAATCGGGGAGGAACGACGAGTGAAGTTCTATCGACCGACGTCCCTCAAGCAGGCGCTTAAGGTCCTGGCCGGCGACGAGGACGCCCGCTGCCTCGCCGGCGGCGCAACCCTGGTCGCGATGATGAACGCCAACCTGATCGCGCCGAGCGCGCTGGTGAGCTTGGCCGCGGTCAAAGGGCTGGCCGGCATCGCCAAGCGCAAGAACGGGACCGTCGCGATCGGCGCCATGACCCGGCACCAAGCGGTCGCCGACAGCGACGCGTTCGACCGCGGGCAAGCCATGGTCAAAGAGGCTGCGTCCCACATCGGCCATCCGGCAATCCGCAACATGGGCACCATCGGCGGATCGATCAGCCACGCCGATCCGGCCGCCGACTACCCGACCGCGCTGGTCGCGGTCGACGCCACGGTTACGGTCGAGAGCGCGGCCGGTAAACGCGAGATCGAGGCCAGCCGCTTCTTCACCGGCTACCTCGAAACCGCGCTCGCACCGGGCGAAATCGTGGTCGCGGTGTCGATCCCGGCGACGCCGTCCGGCGCCGCCAGCGCCTACGAAAAATACGCCCGCGTGCAGGGCGATTTCGCCACCGTCGCCGCCGCCGCGGTCGTCGCGCTGGAGCGCGGCGTCTGCAGCTTCGCCCGGATCGCGGTCGGCGGCTGCGCGCCGACGCCGGTCCGGGTCGCGGCCGCCGAAGCCAAGCTGGTCGGCTCGAAGCTCGAGCCGGCGGCAGTCGCGGCAGCCGCGGCAGCGATCGCGGCCGCATGCGATCCGATCGACGATTTCCGCGGATCGAGCGCCTACCGGCTCGCGATCCTCCCTACCATCGTCGCCCGCGCCGTGGCGACGGCCCGGCAACGCGCGGAGCAGCGCCCAGCGGAGCAGCGCCCATGAGCGACGCGATCCCGATTTCCCTCACCATCAACGGCGAGCGTCGCCAGGCGTTCGTCCAGCCGTGGCATACACTGCTCCACGTTCTGCGCGACGTCCTGCACCTGACCGGCACCAAGCGCGGCTGCAACCAGGGTATCTGCGGCGCCTGCTCGGTGATGGTCGACGGCGAGGTCGTGCGCGGCTGCCTGACGATCGCCGCCAATTGCGAAGACTGCGCCGTGACCACGATCGAAGGGTTGGCCAGGGGAACCGCGCTCTCGCCCGTCCAGCAGGCGTTCCTCGAGGTCGGTGCGGTGCAGTGCGGCTACTGCATGCCGGGCATGATCGTCGCCGCGACCGCGCTCTTGAAGCGCACGCCCAAGCCGAGCGAGGACCAAATCCGCGAGGGCCTCTCCGGCAACCTTTGCCGCTGCTCGGGTTACGTCAAAGTAATCCGCGCCGTGCAACGCGCGAGCGAATGGAGCGACGCATGACCGCCTACACCCACCCGGTCGGCGCGCGGCTGCCGCGCCTCGAAACGCGCGAGAAGATCACCGGCCGCGCCGAATACACCGACGACCTGACCCGCCCCGGGATGCTCTACGGCGCGATCGTCCAGAGCCCGCACGCGCACGCCAGGATCAAGAACTACGACATCGGCAAGGCGCTCGATCTGCCCGGCGTGATCGGGATCGTCACCGGCAACGATACCGGCCTCGGGCGCTCGGGACCCTTCATCAAGGACGAAACCGCGATCGCCAAGGGCAAGGTCCGCTACATTGGCGAGCCGGTTGCCGCGGTCGCCGCCGTCGACCTCGACACCGCGCGTCGCGCGGCGCAGTTGGTCGACGTCGAATACGAGGAACTACCGGCGGTATTTACGCCGGACGAAGCGCTCAACCCCGGCGCGCCGCGGCTCCACGAAGAAATCGCCACCTACGTCAACGTGCTCGGATTGCCGGCCCGCGACAATATCGTCCAGGAGTGCGAGATCGCGCAGGGCGATGTCGACAAGGCGTGGAGCCAGTGCGACGTCATCGTCGAGGATACGTACGAGACCCAGGCGCAGTACCACGCCTACATGGAGCCGTGCTCGGCGCTGGTCGAGGTCGACGCCAACGGCAAGCTGACGGTGTGGTCGAGCAATCAGTCGATCTTCCGCGATCAAGCGAATCTGTCCGAGAGCCTTGGCCTGCCGATGTCGAAGATTCGCTGCCTCTCGCCCCGGGTCGGCGGTGCGTTCGGCGGCAAGATCGAGGTCACGGTGCAGCCGATCGCGGCGCTGCTCGCGCTCAAGACCGGACGGCCGGTCCGCGTCACGCTCACGCGCGAGCAGGATATGGAGACGATGCGCGTCCGCCACCCCGCCCGCATCCATATGAAGACCGGAGCCAAGAAGGACGGCACGCTGGTCGCCCGCGAGGTCTCGATCGTCATGGACATCGGCGCCTACGCCGACGACTCGCCGGGCGTAGTCGGCGTTTCGACCGCGTTTTCGCGCGGGCCCTATCGCATTCCGCACGCACGCTGCCGCGGCTTGGGCGTCTATACCAACAAGCTTCGCTCCGGCGCCTTCCGCGGTTTCGGCGGTCCGCAGGCGGCGTGGGCGGGCGAGCAGCAGATCGACGAACTCGCGGCCAAGCTCGGCATGGACCCGATCGATTTCCGTCTCAAGAACGCTCCCGAGCCGGGCCGCGAGTGGATGTGCGGGATCGAGCTCGAACGCTCCGACTTGAAGGAATGCTTGATCAAAGTCCGCGCCGCGTCCGACTGGGACCGCCGCCGGAACGAACGCGGCAAGCCGGGTTTCCGCCGCGCGATCGGCATCGCCTGCATCCCGCACATCAGCGGCGTGCTGTCGTCGAGCGCGATCGTCCGCATCCTCGAGGACGGCAGCGCCGTGCTCTCGACCGGCGCCGTCGATAACGGCCAAGGATCGGACACGGTGTTGGTGCAAATTGCCGCCGAGTCGCTCGGGCTCCCGGTCGAGCGCATCACCTTCTCACAGCCCGATACGGATGCGTCGCCCTATAACTGGGGCACGTCGGCGAGCCGCGTCACCTACATGGTCGGCCGCGCCGTGGTCGGCGCCGCCGACGACGCGGTCAAGAAACTGATCAAGTATGCGAGCCAGATGATGGAATGCGCCGAGGTCGACCTCGAGCTTCGGCCGGGCGGCTTCATCGGGCTGAAGGGCGTTCCCGAAAAAGTGCTGCCGTTCGCGGCGATCTCGGGCTTCGCGCACTGGGCGGCCGGCGGTCCGGTGATTGGCAGTCATGCGCTCCACTACGACGGACCGGTACTCGATCCGACCAAAGCCGTCATCAAGCACTTTCCGTTCCGCTTCGGCGTGTGGACGTTCGGCGTCCAAGCCGTCGAGATCGAGATCGACGAGGCGACCGGCCGTATCACTCCGCTCGAAGTGTGGGCGGCGCACGATTTGGGCCGCGCCATCAACCCGATGGCGGTCGAGGGCCAGATCGAGGGCGGCGTCGTTCAGGGTCTTGGCTACGCCCTGTTCGAGGAAATGGTGTGGGACGGTGGTAAGGTCGCGAACCCCTCATTCATGGACTACAAGATCCCGGGGACGATGGACACGCCGACCGCGATCCATTCGATCCTGATCGAAAACCCCGACGGCACCGGTCCGTTCGGCGCCAAGGGCATCGGCGAACCGCCGATCGTCGGCCCGGCACCGGCGATCGCCAATGCGTTTTTCCACGCCACCGGCGTCCGCCTCCATCGCTTGCCGATGACGCCCGAGCGCGTGCTCGCGGCGCTCAAGGAGGGCGTCCGTGCGCATTGAGGAGTACCCGCCGCAAGAGCCGCTCTCGTCCGACGCCGCCCGCGCTTACCACGCCGAGGTCCTACGCCGCGGCGAAGGCGTCGCGATGGAGGAGATCGCCTACGCGAGCGACCCCTACCAACGGCTCGCGATCGCGCGCCCGGCTCCCGGTCGAGCGACCGGCACCCTTTTCGCCGTCATGCATGGCGGCGGCTGGACCAGCGGCTATAAAGAGTGGATGACGTTCATGGCGCCGGCGTTCACCGCGGCCGGCATCGTCTTCGCTTCGATCGGCTACCGGCTGGCGCCGCAGCACGTTTTCCCGACCGGTTATGAGGACGCACTCACCGGCTTAGCCTGGCTGCATCGGAACGCCGCCCGCTTCGGCGCCGATCCCACCCGCCTCTTCGTTGGCGGCCATTCGGCCGGTGGTCACTATGCGGCGCTTGCGGCCGTGACCCGCGATTGGCAAGCCCGCCACGCGTTGCCGGCAACCGCGGTTCGCGGCGCGCTGCCACTCTCGGGCGTCTATGATTTCACCGCCGCATCCGGCCTCTCGATGCGGCCGCGCTTTCTCGGGCCCGAGGGCAACCGCAACGAGATCGCAGCGAGTCCGATCAGGCAAATCGGCGGCCCTCCGCCGCCGTTCCTGATCGCGTACGGCGAGGACGATTTCCCGCATCTTCGCCGTCAGGCCGACGCGATGGAAGAAGCGCTAAAAAAGGCAGGCGGTGCGGTCGAGAAAATGCTACTCAAAGGACGAAATCACTTCACCGCTCACTACGCGGGCGGCGAAGCGGACGGACCCTGGGTCAGCCGCGCCGTCGCCTTCATGGCGGTTCATACATAGAATTGCGACACCCCAGGCACTGTGGGGCTTGGGATGCGTAAAGGGGACATTCGGCCCTTTCCGCGCGGCGTTCCGGAACGGCTCAAGCGCGATGGGTTGTGGCGTGACGAAACGCTCGCCGACTTGTTGGCGCGTCACACCGCCAAGCAGCCGAATAAGACCGCAATCCTTTCAGGCCCCGACCGCCTGACCTACAGCGAGCTCGACCGCCGCATGCGCTCGCTCGCGTCGGGACTCAAGGGCCTCGGCGTCCGCGCCGGCGACGTCGTCGCGGTACAACTCCCGAACTCGATCGAGTTCGTCGTCGCCTATCTCGCGATCAACCGGATCGGCGCGGTGATGCAGACGCTTCACCTTCCCTATCGTATCGCCGAGATCGAAAATCTGACCGAGCACAGCCAGGCGAAGGCGCTGATCTGCCTGCAGAAATACCGGGACTACCCGATCGGCGAGCAGGCGCTCAAGATCGTCGAGAAGTCGAAGACCTTGAAACAGGTGGTCGTGGTGGCGGGCGAAGCGCCGGGCGCGCTCCGCTTCGGCGACGTCGCCAATGCCGCCGGTCGTGACTTGGGCCCGGTGCCGCGCGCCGATGAGCCGAGTCTCGTCCTCTATACCTCGGGCACGACCGCGAGCCCCAAGGGCGTGCTCACCGATCACCGCGTGTTCCTGAGCAACGCGCGGCTGTCGGCGATCGAACTCGGCATCACGGCGAGCGACATCGTCCTGAATGCGGCGCCTTTCACCCACCTCTACGGTCTGTTCTCGCTCCACCTCGGTCTCTATGTCGGCGGTATTGCGAGTTTGCTTCCTGCCTTTGTGCCGCAGGAGTTCGCGCAAGCCGTAGTCAAGACCCACGCGACGGTACTGTTCACCGCGCCAGCCCACTGCAGCGCGCTCTTGCGCGCCAAGCTGCTCGAGCCGACCGCTTTCCAAAGCGTCCGCACGCTCGTTATTTCGGGGAGCATTTGCCCGCCCGACATCGCCGACGGCGTCGCCGCCCAGTTGAAGAACGGCAAGGTGCTCCAGCTTTGGGGCATGACCGAGATCCAGGCCGGCGCCTACACCCGGCCCGGCGACCCGCCGGAGATTCGCCACCGCACCATCGGGCGCGCCAGTCCCGGCAACGAACTACGCATCGTCGGCGACGACGGCAAGCCGGCCGCAGCCGGGACCGAGGGCGAATTGCAAATCCGCGGCGCCTCGGTCGCGTCGGGCTATTTCGCCAACGACGAGGCCAACAAGGCAGCCTTCGCCGAGGGCGGCTGGTTTCGCTCGGGCGACTTGGGCAAGCTCGACGCCCAGGGCAATCTCACCATCACCGGTCGGCTCAAGGACGTGATCAACCGCGGCGGCGTCAAATTCAACCCGGCCGACGTCGAAGCGGCCATCGCCAAGATGGCGGGCGTCCAGGCCTGCGCCATCGTGCCCTACAAGGACGCCGTGCTCGGCGAGAAAGCCTGCGCTTTCGTTCAGCTCGGCACCAACGTCAAGATGACGCTCGATGTTATTCTTCAGCACCTCGAGCACGCCGGCATCGCCAAGAACAAGTGGCCGGAGCGCCTCGAAATCGTTGGCCAGATGCCGCTCACCCCGACCAACAAAGTGATCAAGAGCGCGCTCAAGATTACGACCGGCTAACGTTCGGCCCAACGAACGTTCGGCCCAACTAGCGTTCGGCCAAGTGGCCCGTTCGACCAAAGGCTGCTAAGATCGCCGCCGCTTCGAACCGTTGGGAGACTTCGGATCATGACCAAGAAAATGCTCGGGCTCGCGCTCGGCGCGGCCCTGATCGCGGCACCGGCGTTTGCCGCCGACAAACTGAAGATCGGCTTCATGGCGACCTTGTCCGGGCCGCCGGCGGCGATCGGCCAACACGTGCATGACGGCTTCATGCTGGCGGTCGAGGAGCTCGGCGGCAAGTTGGGCGGACTGCCGACCGAAGTCCTGAAGCAGGACGACCAGCTCAAACCCGACGTCGGCGTCCAGATCGTCAACGACTTCATCAAGCGCGATCAGGTCCACCTCATCACCGGCATGATCTTCTCGAACGTGATGATGGCCGTCTACAAACCGATCATCGATTCGAAGACGTTCGTGATCTCCGCCAATGCCGGCCCGTCGCCGATCGCCGGCAACCTGTGCTCGCCCTACTTCTTCGCTTCGTCCTGGCAGAACGATCAGACCCACAGCGCGGTCGGCAAGTACATGCAGGACAAGGGCATCAAGAACGCATTCCTGATCGCCCCTAACTACCAGGCCGGCAAGGACTCGATCGCCGGCGTGCAGCGCTTCTACAAGAACCCGACCGCGGGCGTGCTCTACGTGCCGCTCAATCAGACCGACTTCGCGGCCGAGCTCTCGCAGATCCGCGCCGCCAAGCCGGATGCGGTGTTCTCGTTCTTTCCCGGCGGCCTCGGCGTCGCGTTCGTCAAGCAGTACGCCCAAGCCGGGTTGATCAAGGAGGTGCCGCTCTATTCGGCCTTCACGATCGACTGGACCAACCTGGCCGCGATCGGCGATGCGGCGGTCGGTACTTTCCACGCCTCGTTCTGGGCCGCCGATCTCGACAACCCGGCCAACAAGAAGTTCGTCGCCGCGTTCCGCCAGAAATACAGCAAGGAACCGGAGATGTACTCGGCCCAGGGCTACGACGCGGCGCTGATGATCGACGCCGCGGTCAAGGCGGTCAAAGGCAAGGTCGAGGACCACGACGCGTTCCGCGCGGCGCTCCGCAAGAACGAGATCGCGTCGGTGCGCGGGCCGTTCAAATTCAACAACAACCACTTCCCGATCCAGAACTTCTACCTGCGCGAAGTGGTCAAGGGCGCCGACGGCAAGCTCCAGATCGCGAGCCGCGGCATCGCGCTCAAGGACGACAAAGACGCCTATAGCGGCGAGTGCCCGATGAAGTGGTAGGCGGATCGCCCCTTTGATGGAGGGGCGGCGCTCGGTCGATCGACCAGGCCCTCATGGTGCGTTCGTCGAACCATGAGGGCTTTCCTTTCGCGCTAGACACGCGACCATGAGTTGGGAACTTCTCCTCGTTCAAGCGCTCAACGGCTTTCAGTTCGGCGTCATGCTGTTCCTGATGGCGGCCGGGCTGACGCTCGTGTTCGGCATCATGAACCTCGTCAACCTGGCGCACGGTTCGCTCTATATGATGGGCGCCTATTTCGCGGCGACCTTTCAGGCGTGGACCGGCTCGTGGGTGGCTGGGGTCGCGCTCGCCCTGCCGGCTTCGTTCGCGCTCGGACTTGCCATCGATCGCGTCGCGCTCCGCACCCTTTACGACCGCGACCACTTGGACCAGGTGCTTGCGACTTTCGGCCTTATCCTCTTTTTCAACGAGCTCGCCCGCATCGTATGGGGCGCGAGCCCGTTCCACATGAAGACGCCGTCTTGGCTCGACGGCCACGTCGAGATCGTGGCCGGCATCCCCTACCCGCTCTATCGGTTGGCGATCATCGGCGTCGGCATCGCCGTCGCGACGCTGTTGTTCCTGGTCATCAGCCGCACCCGTCTCGGCATGCTGATCCGCGCCAGCGCCAGCAATGGCGAGATGGCGGGTGCGCTCGGCGTCGACACCAAGATTCTGTTTACCTTCGTCTTCGGACTGGGCGCGGTATTCGCCGGGGTCGCCGGGCTGATGGTCGGCCCGGTGTCGGCGATCCTCCCCGGCATGGGTGAGCCGATCTTGATCCTCACCTTCGTAGTCATCGTCATCGGCGGCATTGGTTCGATTCGCGGCGCGTTCGTCGCCGCCGTGCTGATCGGCATCGTCGATACCACGGGGCGCGTGTTTCTGCGCACCGCGTTCAAGCGGTTCTTGGTGCCCGAAATCGCCGACACGCTGGGGCCCGCGGTCGCCTCGATGCTGATCTACATCCTGATGGCGGCGATCCTGTTTTTCCGTCCGGCCGGGCTATTCCCCGCCCGTAAAGGTTGAGTCGGTGGTCGGACGCGCGCGCCTGTTTTCGATCGTCGTCCTCGCCGCGCTGGCCGCGGTGCCGCTCTACGCGTGGGCGGCCGGCGATGCGTCAGCGCTCGACCTCGGGATCCGCGTCATGGTGTTCGCGCTGGCCGCGCTTTCGCTCGACCTGATCCTCGGGTTTGGCGGCATGATCAGCTTCGGCCACGCCGCCTATCTCGGCGTCGGCGCCTACGCCGTCGGCATCCTCTCGCACTATGGGATCACCGATGGTTTCCTTCACCTCGCGGTCGCGATCGCGACTTCGGCCGTCATCGCGTTCCTGATCGGCGCCGTCTGCCTGCGCACGACCGGCGTTTACTTCATCATGATCACGCTGGCGTTCGCGCAGATGCTGTTCTTCCTCGGGGTCAGCCTCGAGAAGTTCGGCGGCGACGACGGCATGACGATCTGGAAACCCGCCGACTACCACCTGTTCACGGCGGCCGACCGCTACGCCCTGTACTACGCGGTGCTGGTTCTGTTGATACTCGGACTGGCGGCGTCGCTGCAGCTGATCGATTCGCGGTTCGGGCAGGTACTGCGCGGCGCCAAGTCGAACGAGCGTCGGATGCGCGCGTTGGGCTACGCGACCTACCGCTACAAGCTCGCCGCCTTCACGCTCGCCGGCGCGATGTGCGGCTTGGCCGGTGCGCTCCTCGCCAATCTCACCGGCTTCGTCGCCCCTGCCTATATGGCGTGGACGCGATCGGGCGAGCTTCTGGTGATGGTGATCCTCGGCGGTATCGGTTCGCTCGCGGGTCCGATCGTCGGCTCGGCAGTGTTGCTCATGATGGAGCACGTGCTCTCGCGCGTGACCCAACACTGGATGCTTATCCTCGGGCCGATCCTGGTGCTGCTGGTGCTGTTCGCGAAGCGCGGCATCTACGGCTGGTTCGTGCGGGAGGCGCGGTGATGGCGCCGCTGCTCGAGGTTCAAGATCTCGCCAAACGTTTCGGCGGCTTGGTCGCGGTCGACGCCTTGAACCTCGAGGTCGCCGCGCGCGAGGTGCATGCGGTGATCGGCCCGAACGGCGCCGGCAAGTCGACCCTGATCGGAACGCTGGCCGGCGAGCTCGCGGCCGATCAAGGCCGCATCGTCTTCGACGGCCGCGACGTCACCCGACTCGCGGCGCCGGCGCGGGCCCAGCGCGGGCTCGCCCGTTCGTTTCAGATCACCAGCGTGTTTCGCGACTTCACCGCCGAGGACAATGTTGCCCTCGCGGTCCAGGCCAAGGCCGGGCATTCGTTCCGGCTGTGGCGGGATGCCCGCACCGATCCGGCGTTGCGGACGCCGGCGCGCGCGGCGCTCGATGCGGTCGGGCTTGGCGCCCGCGCTGACACGGTGGCGGCAAACCTCTCGCACGGCGAACAGCGCGCGCTCGAGATCGCGATGGCGCTGGCGACCGCACCCAAGCTCTTGCTGCTCGACGAGCCGACCGCGGGCATGGGCCCGGAGGAATCGGTCGCGATGATCGCGATCCTCAAGCGCTTGCGCGCCGACCATGCGGTGCTCCTGATCGAGCACGACATGGACGTCGTGTTCGCGGTCGCCGACCGCATCACGGTCCTGGTCTACGGCCGCGCCATCGCCAGCGGTCCGCCCGAGGCGATTCGCGCGAGCGTCGCGGTGCGCGAAGCTTACCTCGGCGACGAGGCGCGCTGACCGATGCTCGAGGTCAACGGCATCGATACATTTTACGGCCCGAGCCAAGTCCTGTTCGGCCTGAGTCTGCGCGTCGCCGAGGGCGAGGTGGTGACGTTGATGGGCCGCAACGGCATGGGCAAGACTACGACCATTCGCTCGGTCATGGGGCTGACGCCAGCCGCGCGCGGCGACATCCGCTTCGACGGCACCCCGATCGCCGCGCTCCCAGCCCACCGCATCGCCCGGCTCGGGCTCGGATTGGTGCCCGAGGGCCGCCAGATTTTCCCCAACCTGAGCGCCGCCGAAAACCTGATCGCGACCGCTGCCAACAACGGCAAGGCGCGCAAACCGTGGACGCTACCCGACATTTACGCCTTGTTCCCGCGCTTGGCCGAGCGCCGCCACAACATGGGCAACCAGCTCTCGGGCGGCGAGCAACAGATGCTGGCGATCGGGCGCGCGCTCATGACCAATCCGCGGCTCTTGATTCTCGACGAAGCCACCGAAGGGCTGGCGCCGCTGGTACGGCAGGAAATCTGGAGTTGCCTCGCACGGCTCAAGGGCGGCGGACAGGCGATCTTGATCGTCGACAAGAACGTCGCCCAGATGTCGCGGATCGCCGACCGCCACTACGTGATCGAGAAGGGCCGCGTGGTGTGGACCGGCACCGCGGCCGAGTTCAGCGCCCACCCCGACCTGCAACGCCGCTACTTGGGTGTTTAAGGACAACCCCCTCCGGCTCGCTCCGCTTGCCTCCCTCCCCCTGCGGAACAGGGAGAGGAGATGGGGAGGGGGCGCTGGGCACGACGCAGAAGGTTGCTCCCCTCAGCGCGCGCCTTTGCGGGCGTGGTGCTCGAAATAGGTGCGCAGCACCTTGTTCATGACGGTCTGATAGCGCGGGAACCCGCGAAACCACTCGAGCACGTCCTTGTCGATCCGGACCGAGATTTTGGACTTGGGCGGGGTCGTCACGCGAATGCCGACCCAGCTGTCGGCACCAGCCTTGGCCGCCAAGCGGTCGCGGCGCGGCTGCCGTGGGGACGCGCCCGGTGCTTCACGTTTCGCCATTTCGCCGCCTCGTCGATGTCCCTCGTGTACGTAAGGGTATTCGACTTTTGTATAGGCAAATGTATAGACAGTCAACGCGACCAGCCGCCCTTACGCGCACCGGCTCGATCGACTAGGGTAGCCGTCATGCCGACCCTCGACGCCGCTACCGTCAAGGCCAAAGCCAGGGAGCTCGGCGCCGATCTGGTCGGCGTCGCGGCGGCGCGAGTTTTGAACGCGTTTCCGCCCGACCCGCGCTGGCCGCAGACCCCGGAGCGGATTTCGCCGCATTGCAAGAGCGTCGTCGTGGTCGTGCAACGGATTCCGGTCGGCGCGTTCCGTTGCAAATCGAACATCCCGGTCCAGTATCTCGACATGCTGGTCTTGCGCAAAATGGACCGCGTCGCCTATCGCCTCGCCGACTGGCTCGAACGCCAGGGCGCCCCCGCGTTCGTGACCGCAGCCCAGGAGACCGATTGGTCCTACAAGCGCGCGAGTTACGGTCGCCTGTCGACCCGCCATCTGGGGGTCGAGGCGGGCCTGGGGACGCTCGGGCTCGAAGTCAACATCCTGACGCCCGAGTTCGGGCCGCGGCTCTATCTCACCGGCGTCTTGACCGAGGCCGAAATCGAGCCCGACCAGCCGATGCGCGAGCAGGTCTGTATCGGCGAATCGTGCAGCCGCTGCCTCCATTCCTGCCCGACCGATGCCGTCGGTCACTTCGACATCGACAAACGCGATTGCGCCAAGGAAGCCCAGGAGTTCGGCTTTTTCACGATCTTGACCTATCTCGAAAAATTCGTGACCGCCGATGCCGACGACAAACGCCGCGCGCTTCGGTCGCGCGAGCTGTTCGGCTTCTGGCAGGGCCTGTTGCGGGTGGTCGGATCGTTCGGCGACTGCCCGCGCTGTTTGGCCGTGTGTCCGGTCGGGAACGACTATCACGCGCACCTGGCCGAGTTCCAAAAGCCGATCCCCGAGCGGACGCCGGAAAAGGTGGCCAAGGGCAGGGAATTCAAGGCCGCGCGCGAGCGGGGCGACGCGATCGCCGGACTCGATCCGTGGAACGTGCGTTGGGTCGGGCCCGACGGCTACCAGGGGATCGTCGCCCGCCAGCTGCGCGCGTTTCGCGACGAACAAGCCCGCCGCGCGCGCGAAGCGCAGGGCGAGGATGGTTGAGGCGTCGCGATGGTGGCAGCGTTCCAGCGACCGCTCACCGCCGAAGCGATCAAGGCCAAGGCGCGAGAGTTGGGCGCCGATCTGGTCGGCATCGCCGACGGCAAGGTGCTCGATCGGAATCCGCCCGATCCACGCGACCCGCGCCGGCCCTCCGACATCAGCGCGCTCGACGCGGACCGCGTCATCGTCCTTGCCAAGCGCTATTCGAGCGGCAGCGCCCGTATCGTGCCGTGGAACGATCGCCACAAGTACTATAACGACGAGCTTGCCCTCACCGCGCTCGAAGAGACTTCGCTCGCGCTCGTTTACTGGCTCGAAGACAACGGCTATCCGGCGCTGATCGTGCCGCCGACCCATACCGACCCCTGGCGCTACGTCGAACGCGACCCGCGTCAGCACATGACGACCCTGATCTCGCTCCCCCACGCAGCGGTCGAAGCCGGGCTCGGCACCCTCGGGCTCAACCTCCAACTGCTGACGCCCGAATACGGGCCGCGGGTGCTGTTGACCGCGGTCCTGTCCTCGGTGCCGTGCGCGGTCGACGCCCGGCGCGAGGAGGCGCTCTGCCAGGGACCGGCCTGCGGCCGCTGCCTCAAGACCTGCCCCGGCGATACCGTCGGCCACTGGGATCGCGACTGGGTCACGTGCGACCGCTACCGCTCGCCGCACGGCTTCGGCCCCCTGGTCGAACAGTTGGAACGTGTGCTCGACGAGCCCGATCCCGACAAGAAAAAAGCGATGATCCGGACCGAAGAGACCTTCAACCTGTGGCAGAGCATCCTCCGCGGCGCCGGCGTCGTCACCGGCTGCCGCCGTTGCCAGGACGTGTGCCCGGTCGGCGCCGACTATGGCCAGGTCGCGGACGCGCTCGTGGAAATCCCGGAAAACACGCCGGCCAAGGAGCTCCGCCTGGCTGCCATGCTCGAGGCCGAGACCGAGCGCCCGGACGCTTCACCAGGATATGAAGTGCAACGCCGCTGGATCGGGCGCCTCGGCTACCGTAAAACCTAGGGGAACCGGCGAGCCCCCAACGCCGGACCCAGAGGAAGGACCCCAGCGCGTATGTGCGCCCAGACGCTTTACGACTTGCCGCTGCAGCCGCCGAAGTCGCGCGACGTCATCAAGAAGCTGCAAAGCGTCCGCAAACGCGTCGCGGTCGAGCGCGCCAAGCAATCGGCGTTCTGGAAGCCCCGACTGTCGGCGATACGCCTCGACAAGCTCGACGATCCCAAGGAATGGCGGAAGATTCCGCTGCTCACCAAGGACGAACTACGCAAGCTGAGCGACGAGCAGTTCTACAGCGACTTCTGCGTCGCGCCGCGGACCGAGATCTGCGAGTACTGGCGCTCGGGCGGCGTCACCGGGCGTCCGCTCTTCTATCCGCGCACCTTCGCCGACATCCGTTACGCGATGATCGGCTTCGCCCGCACCTTCCAGGCGGCCGGCATCAAGGACGGCAACGTCGCCCACCTCTCGCTCCCGCTCGGTATCCATCCGGCCGGGCAGTTGTGGGCCCGCGCCGGCCAGATCATGGGCGTTGGCATGAACTGGGCCGGGGCCGGCGCGACCATCCCGTCCAAGCAGCAGCTCGCTCTCATCCACATGCTGAAACCGACAATGTGGATGGGGATGCCGAGCTACGCGCTCCACCTTGCCAACCTGGCCGAAGCCGAAGGCCTCAAGCTTGCCGATGGCAGCGTGCAGACGATGCTCTGCACCGCCGAGCCGCTCTCCGACGCTAAACGCACCAAGATCGCGCGCCGGTGGGGCGCCGAGGTGTTCGATACGTTCGGCATGACAGAGGTCTCGATGATCGGCGCCGAAGGCGCGCGCCATGAGGGTTTCCACGTCTGGACCGACCTCGTCTTCATCGAGGTGATCCACCCCGAGACGCATGAGCCGGTCGGGCCCGGGCAGTCGGGCGTGCTGGTGGTGACGCCGCTCTTCACCAACCATGCGACGCCGTTTCTGCGCTGGTACACCGGCGACATCGTCTTTTATCAGGAAGAGATGTTGGCCGACGCCGGCCCGCTCTCAGTATTCCCGCGCATCTTTCACGCCCACCGCACCGCCGGCTTCTTCAAGGTCAAGGGCGTCAACATCAACCACGCCGAGTTCGAAGACTTCATGTTCAAGCTCCGCAAGGTCAACGACTTCAAGGCCGAAGCGGTGGCGACCGGCGGGGTCGATGCGTTCAAGGTCTCGATCGAGGTGCCGCGCGACGTTAACGGCGAAGACATCGTCAAGCAGGTCGCGGTGCTGGTGAAACGGCAGTTCGAGGTCGAGCCCGAGGTCGCGGTCCTGCCGATCGGGACGCTCGCCGCCGAGTTCGAAACCAGCGTCAAGGCGCCCCGCTTCGTCGATCGCCGCGAGCAGACCTAGCGGCATACGGCGTGTTCGAGAACGTCGAGATCCCCTACGGCGCATATTGGTCGACGCCGTTCGTCAAGTGGCAGGGCGCGCTCGGGCACCTGAACGCCATTGAATTCGCCGCCCACGTTGCCAAGGCCGAGCTCACGAAGCGCAGGCTCGATCCGGCCGCGTTCGATGGCGGCGTCTTGGGCATCACCACGCCGCAGTACAAGGGTTTCTGGGGCGTGCCGTGGTTCATGGGACTGATCGGCGCGCCCGCGGTGACCGGACCGACGATCGCGCAAGCGTGCGCGACCTCGGCCCGCTGCCTGCAGGCCGGCGCGCAGGACGTCGCGACCGGCCAGGCCGCCTGCACGCTGGTCGTCGCCGCCGACAAGACGTCGCACACGCCCCACATCTATTACCCCAATCCTGAGGGCTTCGGCGGCGTCGGCCAGCACGAGAATTGGCTGATCGACAACATGAACCGCGATCCGTACGCAGAGGTTTCGATGATCGAGACCGCCGAGAATTGCGCGACCAAGTGGCAGGTGACGACCGCGCAGCAGCACGATGTCGCGCTCCGCCGCTACCAGCAGTACGGCGACGCGATCGCGAACGGAGCCGCGTTCCAGAAGCGCTATATGACGCTTCCGTTCGCGGTGCCGGACGGGCGCTATCGCAAGACGGCGGCGACGCTTCAGGGCGACGACGGCGTGTTCCCGACCTCGACGGAAGGTCTCGCCAAGTTGAAGCCCGTGCGCGAGGGCGGCACCGTAACCTTCGGCGGCCAGACCCACCCGGCCGATGGCAACTGCGGGTTGGTGATGACGACTCCCGACAAGGCGCGCGAACTCGCGACCGATCGCGACATCCGCGTCCGTGTCCTGGGCTTCGGGTCGGCCCGGGTCGACAAGGCTTACATGCCGGCAGCGACGGTGCCGGCCGCGAAGGCCGCACTCGCGCAGGCGGGCAAGACCATTGCCCAAGTCGACGCGGTCAAGACTCACAATCCGTTCGCGGTCAACGATGTCGTGTTCGCGCGCGAGACCGGGTTTCCGCTGAACGAGATGAACAACTACGGCTGCTCGTTGGTCTGGGGCCACCCCAATGCGCCGACCGGCATGCGCGCCACCATCGAGCTGATCGAAGAACTCGCGCTGCGCGGCGGCGGCGTCGGTCTGTTCACCGGCTGCGCCGCCGGGGATTCCGGCATGGCGGTCGTGATCGAGGTCGGTGAACGCTAAGGCACGTCGAGGACGAGCTTGCCGCGGACGTGGGTCGTCTGCGACAGCCGGTGCGCCTCGGCCGCTTGTACCAACGGCAGGACGCGGCCGACTTGGGGCTTGATCGCGCCGTCGGCGACGAGCTGGGCGAGACCACGGAAGGCATCCGGGTTGTCGCGCACGACCGCCTGTTTGACCGCAACGCCGTGGTCGGCGCCCAGGTCCGTGACTGGCTCGGCGGTGATCCAGACTAGCGTGCCGCCTTTCTTAAGCACGCCGTAGGAACGGCGGTGCACTTCGCCGCCCATGGTGTCGAACACGATATCGAGGCCGTTCAGCACCCGAGCGAAGTCCTCGCGGTCGTAGGCGACGACCCGTTCGGCACCGAGCGACCTGACGTAATCGGCGTTGGCGGCGCTCGCGGTCGCGATCACGCGGGCACCGCGGTGGCGCGCGATTTGAACGGCGATCCCGCCGACCCCGCCGGCGCCACCGTGGACCAGAACCGCCATGCCGGGCTCGACCGGGGCGGTCGCGACCAGCGCCATCCACGCCGTCAACCCGGCGAGCGGATAGGCGGCGGCTTCGGCGAACCCGAGCGCCGCCGGCTTCGCGACCAAGCGGTCGGTCTTGAGCGCGATCTTCTCGGCGTAGGTCCCTTGGCCCATGTGGCCGGCGATGAAAGAGGCGGCATCGCCCACTTTCCATGCGGCGACGCCGGGCCCGAGCGCCGCCACCACGCCGGCACCGTCGCGGCCCGGAATCACCGGGAACGCGGTCTTGAAGTAGCGCTCCATCGCCCCAGTCCGGATTTTCCAGTCGACCGGATTGACGCTGGCCGCGTGGACGTCGACCACGACCTCGCCGGGGCCAGGGATCGGATCAGGCACCTCGACGAGTTCGAGCACTTCGGGCCCACCGAACTTGCCGTAACGAATGACGCGCATGGTGTTTCCCCTTAGTGCTGCACCGGCGGTTTCTTGAGCGCCCTTAAGTCGAAGCAAGTCGGACTATGCAGGAGCTCGGCGAGCGGCACTTTGAGCTTGGCCTTCTCGACCTTCTGCGTCGCCGTGGTCGGGAGCGCGTCGCGGAACAGCACCCACCCGGGCGCCTTGAAATAGGCCAAGCGCTCGCGGCAGAAATCGGCGATCGCCCGCGCCGTCGCCTCGCTGGGGTCGAGGCCCGTTTTCAAGACGACGCACGCCATCACCTCTTCGCCGCGGGTCGCGTCCTGGACCGCGATCACCGCCGCTTCCCTGACCGCGGCGTGCTCGACCAGCACGCCCTCGACCTCGAGCGCGGCGATGTTCTCGCCGCTCCGCCGGATCACGTTCTTTTTGCGCTCGACGAAATGGAGTGCGCCCTCGACCGCGCGCACGACATCACCAGTGTGGAACCAGCCATCGGCCCACGCCGCTGTGGTCGCCGCCGGGTCCTTGAGGTAACCGGCAAAGAACCCGGCCCGCGGCTCGGGCCCGGCGTTGCGCACGTAGAACTCGCCCGGCGTCCCCGGGGCCGCCTCGCCGCCGTCGTCGCCAACGATGCGATAGGCGAGCGTGGGCGCCGGTTTCCCGAAGCAGCGCGTCCCCACCCGGCGCGGCTCGCGGCTAGCGGCAACGCAAGCGCCCGCGCCGGTCTCGGTCATCGCCCACGCCTCGATCAGCGGAAATCCGAAGCGCTTTTCGAACGCCGCGTGATGCTTGGGATCGACCCCGGCGCCGAACCCGAAGCGGACGCGATGCGCGCGGTCGGTCGGTGCCGGCGGGTGGCCGAGCAGGATCGCCGGCATGACGCCGAGATAGTGGATCGCGGTCGCTTGGGTCTTGGCGACATCGGCCCACCATGTCGCCGGGTGGAAGCGGTCGATCATAACGAGGCAGTTCCGGGTCTCGACCACCGCCTGGAACGAGAACGCCAACGCGTTCATGTGGAAAAACGGCAGCGGCGTCAGCACGCGATCGGCGCCGGCGCGAAGCGTGCAAAGCCCGCCCTCGGCCGCGTACCAGCGCCCGGCGGCGAGGAAGTAGTCGTTGCCGAGGATGCAGCCCTTGGGCTTCGCGGTCGTGCCCGAGGTATAGAGCACCGCGCCTTCGTCGGCCGCCGGCGGCACGCTCGCGCCGGCTTCGGCCTTGTGCGGGAGCGGCGGCTCGAACGCCTCCCCGGCGATGCCGACCGGAAACTCGAGGTTGGCGGCGACGATCGCGGCGAACACGCTTTCGGCACGCTCCGGCACCGTGACGACGGCGGCGGCCTCGCTGTGTTCGAGGAGGTACGCAAGTTCCTGCGCCCGGAGCGCCGGGTTGAGCGGCACCACCGACACCTGGAGCGCGTTCAGCGCCAACCAGTGCAACAGAAACGCCGGCCGGTTCTCGAGCATCAGCGCCACCCGCAGGCCGGGGCCGTAGCCGGCGCGGGCATAGCTGCGCCTGAGCAGCGCGACCGCGGTGGCGGCGTCACGATAGGTGAGTGTAACCCCGGCCGGCTCGTAGAGCCGGGTCGCCGAGGCCGGCGCAATCACGAACAGGCGGTCCGGCACCTCGGCCGCTGCCGCGACGAAGGCGTCGAAGACCGATTCGCCTCCTCCCGCTGCCACGGCCTAAACAACCCCCTCCCTACCCTCCCCCTCAGCGAGGGGGAGGAGATTCCAACGGTTCACATCGTCTCCCATGTCACGCTGCGTTCGAAGTGGGCAGCCGCGCGGTAGATGGTCGATTCGTCCCAGTGCCGCCCGACCAGCATCATCCCGATCGGGAGCCCCTCGGCCATGGCGCATGGCACCGACATCGCCGGATGGCCGGTGACGTCGAAGGGCGCGGTGTTGGTGATCGGGTCGAAGCCCGGCCCCATCTGCTCGATCCGGGTGGCTTTGGGGCCGGGCAGCGGCGGCGCTGTGATCGGCGCGGTCGGCATCGCCAGGAGATCGACGCGCGAGAGCGCGAGGTCGTACGCGTGCGTGAGCTTCCGCGCCAGGTTCCGGGCCTTGGCATAGTAGTGATTGCGGTAGTAGCGGTGCATGTACTGGCCGAGCAGGATGCCGAATTTCAAGCCCTCCGAAAGCTCGTTGGCACGATGCTTCCACGCCGCGTGGGCGTCTAAAAGGCTGGTGACATAGAGCCCCTTCCAATTGGTGCCCATGCCGTTCCCTTTCATCATGAGCTCGGTCGGGCCCTCGACCGCGATCGGCGTCCACAGCGACATGCCGAAGCGGTGCATCGGTATCGAGATGTCTTCGACCGTCGCGCCGGCGTCGGCGAAAACGCGGACCGCGTCCCGAACCTTGCGATCGACGTCGGCCTGCGAGTGCGGCCACGCGAACCCTTCGCTGACGACGCCGATCCGCAAACCTTCGACCCCGCGCTCGAGCGCGCGCGTGTAGAGGTCGATCTTGGGCGCGTACTGACGCGGGTCGAGCCCGTCGGCGCCGGCGATCACCTCGAGCAGGAGCGCGTTGTCGGCGACCGTCGCCGTCATCGGGCCGGTGTGATCGAGCGTGAGCTCGATCGGGAAAATACCGGTATAGGGCACGAGCCCGTGGGTCGGTTTCATCCCGTAGACGCCGCAGAAGGCCGCCGGCACGCGGATCGAGCCGCCCTGATCGCCGCCGATCGCCATCGGCACCTGGCCGGCGGCGACGACCGCGGCCGAGCCCGAGGACGAACCACCGGCCGAGTAACCCATCCTGCGCGGATTGTGGGTGGCGCCGGTCGCGTTGGTGTGGCTACCGCCCGAGAAGCAGAAATATTCGCAGTGGACCTTGCCGGCGATCTCGCCGCCGGCATCGAGGATGCGGGTGACGACGGTGGCATCGACGTCCGGCACGTAGCCTTCGAGGGTGCCGGCGCCGTTCATGAGCGGGACGCCGGCCAGACACACATTGTCCTTGAGCGCGACCCGTTTGCCGGCGAGCTTGCCGCTCGGCGCGCCCTTGATCGAGGTTTTCACGTACCAGGCGTGCAGCGGGTCCTCGGCCGCGTCGGGACGGCGCCCGGGCGTGCGCGGATAGCGGACCTCGGGCAGGTTGTCGGGCGCGGCATCGAGCGGGCCGTAGAGGTCGCGCACCGCCTGGCCGATGAAGCCCGCGAACTCGGCGCGGTCGGCATCCGACAGGCTCAGGCCCAAATCGGCGGCGATGACCTTCATTTGCTCGGGCGTCGGCGCCTTGACGACCATCGCGTTCCTCCCTGACGTTATTCGCTGAGTGTCGTTTCGACCATCAGGTCGGCGAACATCTCGCGTAAAGCTTCGACGACGAGCGCGCTGTCGGTGTCAGTGGGGCGCGGCGTCAGTGCGACGCGGCGGGTTCGGACAGCGCGCGCTCGAGTTCCTCGACCGACACAAGTCTGAGAATGGGAACCGTTCGCCGAAGGCGGTCGATTTCCGCTGGAAGGCGATATTCGGCAACACCGTGACGCCGCAGGACACGGTTAGCGGCGGTCCGAAACCGCCGCTCGAACGCGCTGCCGGGCGAAGATCGTGAACGCTGAGCCGCCGTGGGTGTCGACATGACCGAAGCATAACGCGGCGTCCGACGCCGTGCCAACCCGCTGCTCGACGGCCAACCGATCTACGCGCGTAATCGGCGCGCGGGGCTGGTCCACGGCTCGAACTTCGGCGAGGGCTGGTTTTCTTGAACCCAATGCCGGAGAGCTGTGGCGCGGGACGTTCGGCGCGCGCGCTCACGCGCGCGCGGCCGCCGCGCCCCGCCGCGCGTTTCGTTCTCGCCAAAGAATTGTGAAGGCGGCCGCGAGCCGGTTGGCCGCTCGGGGCGGGCTCTTGTATAAGTTCGGGCTTCGACTTCCCCTGCTCCCGTCAGCGGTCCGAGGGAGCACCCACGGCTTTGTAGGTTGCCGGCATGGCGTTCAAGATCGGCATCGACGTCGGCGGCACCTTCACCGACTTCCTCGTCACCGACGAGCAGGGCGCGCCGCGCGTCTTCAAGACGCTGTCGACGCCCAAGGACCCGGCGATCGGCTTGATCGACGGGCTCGAGGAAGCGGCCGCCAGCTATGGCCTCGCGCCCAAGGACTTCGCCGGCGCGATCGAAACCATCGTCCACGGCACCACCGTCACCACCAACGCCACCCTCACCTTCTCGGGCGCCAAGACGGGCCTCATCACCACCGCGGGTCTCCGCGACGCGGTCGAAATGCGGCGCGGCATCCGCGAGGAGCAGTACAACAATCGCTACACCAACGTGCCGCCGCTGGCGCCGCGCTATTTGCGGGTCGGGGTCGGCGGCCGCCTCGATCGCCGGGGCCGCGAGCACGAACCGCTCGCGCTCGACGAGATCGACCAGGCGCTCGCGCTGTTCGAGCGCGAACGGGTCGAGGCGATCGCGATCTGCTTCATGAACGCGTTCGCCGATCCGGCGCACGAGCAGGCGGCGGCGGCGCGCGTCCGCCGCGCGCTCCCCGACGTTTACCTCACGGTCTCGACCGATCTCCTGCCCTCGATCCGCTTCTACGACCGGGTTTCGACCACCGTCCTCAATTCCTACGTCGGACCCAAGCTCCGCGCTTATCTCACGAGCCTGGTCGAGCGACTGAAGGCGTTCGGGTTCGCCGGCAATCTCCTCATCATGCAATCGAACGGCGGCGTGATCGCGCCCGAACTCGCGATCGCGCAAGCCGCGGCAACGCTGCTCTCCGGCCCTGCCGCCGGCCCGGGCATCGGCTTGGGCTACGCCCGGGCGCACAAGCGTGAGGACTGCATCACCGTCGACATGGGCGGCACCTCGTTCGACGCCGCGCTCGTCCAGAACGGCGCGCCGCATACCATCGCCGAGGGCGCGATCAACCGCTACCGGATCGCGCTCCCGATGCTCGACATCAACACGATCGGCGCCGGCGGCGGCTCGATCGGCTGGATCGACGAAGGCGGGCTCTTGCGCATGGGGCCGCAGTCGGCCGGCGCCGACCCGGGTCCGGCCTGCTACGGCCGCGGCGGCACGCTCCCCGCCTGCACCGATGCCGACCTGGTCTTGGGCTACTTGGACCCCGACTATTTCGCCGGCGGCAAGTTGAAGCTCGACCGCGCCGCGGCCGAAGCCGCGATCCGCACCGCGCTCGCCGCCAAGCTCGGCTTTTCGGTCGAGGACGCGGCGGCCGGCATGTACCGGGTCATCAACAACAACATGGCCCAGGGCGTGCGCGAGATCACGATCAAGCGCGGCTTCGATCCGCGCGAGTTTCCGATGATCGTGGCCGGCGGCGCCGGGCCGCTTCACGCCTGCGAGATCGCGCGCGAGCTCGAGATGCCGCTCCTGATCGTGCCCAAGGAATCCTCGATCTTCTGCGCCGCCGGCATGCTGGTATCGGATCTGAAGCACGACTTTGTCCGCACCCGGGTCGCGCGGCTGGATCGCTTCGACCTCGACGCGTTTCGTGTCGTCGAGGGGCTCTACAAGGAAATGATCGCGCAGGGCGAAGCGCTGCTCGCGGCCGAGAAAATCACGCCCGAGCTGCGAACCTACCGTGGCTTCGCCGACTGTCGGTACCTCAAGCAGTACCACGAAGTCTCGGTCGAGTTTTCGTTGATGGGTATGGCCGTGATGGGCGGAACCTTCGCCGAGACGCTGGCCCGCCTGTTCCACGAGGCGCACAACCGCATGTACGGCTATTCGCTCGAAGCGCAGAAAACCCCGATCGAAGTCATCAACTGGCGCCTCCAGGCGGTTGGACGGACGAACAAGCCGGCGTTCCGCGAGGAGCCTCGCGGCAAGGCCGATCCGGCCGCCGCCCGGAAAGGCGCGCGGCGCATGTACGTGCCCGAAGAGGGAAAGTTCGCGACCGTCCCGGTCTATGACGGCCACCGGACCCGGCACGGCCACCGCATCCCGGGCCCGGCCCTGATCGAGCAGGTCAACACCGCGATCCTGGTGACGGCCTCCTACGACTGCGTCTGTGATAAATTCGGATCGTTCGCCCTTTATCGCAAGGGCCGCGAGGATTTGGTGAACGCATGACCGAGGACCGCATCAACATCGACCCGATCCTGCTCTCGGTGTTCGCGCGCGCGTTCCGCTCGATCACCGACGAGATGTCGATTTCGCTCACCAAGACCGCACGCTCGCCAATCCTGTGCGAGGCCAAGGACTTCGTGACCGGGCTCTACGATGCCGACGGCCGCATGCTCGAGCAGACCGAAAACCTCCCCATCCTCGCCTTCTCGCTGGCGCCGGTCTGCAAGTACATCCGCCGCTACTTCGGCGATGAGCTCTACGAGGGCGACGTCATCTTCCACAACGATGTGTTCTCGATGGGGAACCAGAACAACGACGTCGCCGTCTACAAGCCGATCTTCTTCGAGGGCGAACTGGTGGCGTGGGCGGCGTGCAAAGGGCACCAGGCCGACATCGGCGGCGCCGTCGCCGGCGGCTACAACCCGAACGCCACCGAGGTCTGGCAGGAAGCGCTCCGCATTCCGCCGGTCAAGGTCTACGAGAAGGGCAAGCTCCGGAAAGACGTGTGGGAACTCATTTTCGCCAACATCCGCTTCCCGATCGTCGAAGAGGACATGCGGGCCGAGATGGGCGCCTGCGTCGTCGGCGAGCGGCGGCTCTTGGCGCTGCTCGCGAAGTACGGCCGCGCCATCTTCGAGGCGCACAAGGAAGCGCTCTACGACTCGACCCAGAAGATGATGGAAGCCGAGATCGCCAAGATCCCGAACGGCGTCTACCGGGGCGAGGGCTACGTCTACTACGACGGCAAGAACGAGGGCTCGAAGTACACGATCCGGGTCGCGATCACGGTCGAAGATCGCCGCATCCGCTTCGACTACACCGGCACCGATCCCCGCACCAACGGCTTCGTCAACGGCACCTACACCTCGAGCGCGTCGGCGACGGTCCTCACCTTCCTGCAGATGATCAATCCGGCGATCCCGCACAACGAGGGCATGACGCGGCCGATCGAGATCGTGATCCCCGAAGGCACCATCCTCAACGCCGGCTACCCGAAGGCGACGACGTTCGGGAACCATCTCTGCCCGCCCAACGCCGATGCGATCCAGCGGGCGCTGGCGCCGGTGATCCCCGAGCGCGTGACGGCGGGGTGGAACAATCTCCTCACCTCGCTCTCGACCGGGGTCGACGCCGAGAAGAACGACAAGTTCGTCGACATCTTGTTCATGGGCATGAAGGGCGGGTCGGGCGCGCTCAAAGGTACCGACGGGTACGACCACATCGGCATGATCGATGCCTCGGGCGGCGTCCTCGACCAGGACTACGAGATGTTCGAGCAGCAGACGCCGCACACGCTCCTCCACCACGAGCTCCTCTGCGACTCGGCCGGCGCCGGCGAGTGGCGGGGCGGCCTCGGCACCGAGATGGCCTATCGGGTCGGTTCCGAAGAGACGCAGATCGTGACGTTCGGCGACGGCGACTTCGAGCCGCCGTTCGGCCTCTTCGGCGGCAAGGACGCGAACTTGAACCTGATCGAGCTCCGCTACCCCGACGGCCGCACCTTGAAGCCGCGCAACAAGGACCTCCTGACCCAAGTGCCCAAGGGGACGGTCTACTACCAGATCGCCTCGGGCGGCGGCGGCTGGGGCGAGCCCAAGCGGCGCGCGCCCGAGAAGGTCGCGGCGGAAGTAAAAAACGGCGTCGTCTCGGTCGAGGCGGCGCGCGCGGTCTATGGCGTCGCGGTCGACCCGGAGACGTTCGCGGTCGATCGGGCGGCGACGGCGAAGCTGCGTTCGGCATGATGCACGTTCGCCCCCTCCCTTCCCTCCCCCTTTATCGAAGGGGGAAGATACTGTCGGACACCCCCCCCTCCCCCTGCGGAGCAGGGGGAAGGTAGGGAGGGGTCGGGGTCGACCGATGGACTTCTCCCTCACCGACGACGAGCGCGCGATCCAGGAGACGTTCGCGCGCTTCGCCGACGCCGAGATCGCGCCCAAGGCGGCCCAGATCGACGAGGCGCACGAATTCCCGACCGCGCTTTTCAAGAAAGTGGGCGAGCTCGGGTTTTTCCGCATGCGCTACCCCGAGAGCGTTGGCGGCTTAGGGCTGGGATTCGTTCCCTACTGCCTCGCAGTCGAGGAACTCGCGCGCGGCTCGATGGCGGTCGCGGCCGCGTGCGCGATGCAGTCCTTGATGGCGACCCATTTCCTCCACGAACTCGGCAACGCCGACATCAAGGAGCGCCTGTTCAAGCCCGCGCTCGATGGCGACAAGATCGGCGCTATCTGCATGACCGAGCCCAACGCCGGCTCCGACCTCCACGGTATGCGGACCCGCGCCAAGGCGGTCGCTGGCGGCTGGTCTCTGACCGGCCAGAAGATGTGGGTAACGTCGGCGCCGCTTGCCGACTTCTTCACCGTCTTCGCCAAAGCTGCGGCCCTCGGCGAGAACGAGGAGAAGATCACGATCTTCCTGGTCGAGAAGGGCTCACAAGGTCTCCACGTCGGGCGCGCGATCGAGAAGATGGGCGTCAAGCCCCTGATCACCTCCGAGCTTGCGTTCGACGAGTGCTTCGTGCCCGAGAGCCAGCGCTTGAGCGTGGTAGGCGAGGGCGAGAAGCACTTGCGGAAGATCTTGGCCCAGATCCGGATCATGACCGGGGCGCTGGGTTTGGGCATCGCCCGCGCCGCGCTCGACGCGGCCGTCCAATATTCGAACGAGCGCAAGCAGTTCGGAAAGCCGATCGGGAGCTTCCAGGCGATCCAGATGCGCTTGGCCGACATGGGAACCGAGCTCGAGGCGGCGCGGCATCTGGTCCGCTACGCCGCCTGGCTGGTCGACCGAGGGCAGCCGCACCACAAGGAGGCGGCGATGGCCAAGCTGTTCGCGACTGAAACGGCGGCCGCCATCTGCGAGCACACCTCGCGCATCTTCGCCTCCTACGGCTTCGCCATGGAGTATCCGGCGCAGCGCTTCCTGCGCGACGTCCGCTTTCTCCTGATCGGCGGCGGCACCAGCGAGATCCTGAAGCTCATCATCGCCAAGGAAGTGGCGGGGCGGGGATGAGCGTTCTTCGCTGCTCCCCGGCCCCCCTCCCTACCCTCCCCCTGCGGCGCAGGGGGAGGAAGCTCCCCTTTACCGACTCCCTCCCCCTCGGAGAGGGGGAAGGATTGGGGTGGGGGTGGGCGCGATGACCGACGTCACCCCGCGCAAGATCAAGGTGCTGCTGGCCAAGCCGGGGCTCGACGGCCACGACGTCGGCGCCAAAGTGGTGGTGCGCGCGCTCCTCGACGCCGGCTTCGAGGTCGTCTACACGGGCCTCCGCAAGACCCCGGAAGAGATCGCCGAGCGCGCCAAGGAGGAGAACGCCGACGTGATCGGCATGTCGATCCTCTCGGGCTCGCACATCCCGTTCGCCCAGCGTTTCCGAAAACTGTGGGACGAGTACAATCTCGGCACCAAGCTTTGGCTGATCGGCGGCAATGTGCCCAAAAAGGACCACGGCACCCTGAAGGACATCGGCGTCGACGCCGTATTCGCGACCGGATCCAAACTCGACGACATCATCACGTATATCAAGGAGCAGACAGCGCGATGGCCCCGAAACTAGACGGCGAGACGACCGGCCTCCACCGCAGCCGCGCGCTGCTCGGCGAGAAGCTCCCGCCCGGCCTGAAACCGGTCTTCTCCGAAGCCGGCATCGAGTTGAAGCCGGTCTATACCGCCGCCGACATCGGCCGCGCCGGCGATACGTTGGAATTGCCGGGCGAATATCCCTTCACCCGCGGCATCCACCCCGAGATGTTCCGCCGCCGGCCGTGGACGATGCGCCAGTACACCGGCTTCGGCAACGCCAAGGCGACCAACGAGCGCTTCCATTATCTGATCAAGAACGGCCAGACCGGCCTGAACGTCGCCTTCGATCTCCCCACTCAATGCGGCCTCGATTCCGACGACCCGGCCGCCGAGGGCGAGGTCGGCCGCGTCGGCATGGCGGTCGATTCTTTGCGCGACTTCGAAGTCGCGTTCGACGGGATCGACCTCGACAAGATCACGGTCTCGCTCACCATCAACGGCTCGGCCGCGATCCTGATCGCGATGTACCTGGCGATGGCCGAAAAGAAGGGCTTCGACGTCGAGGGTCTCCGCGGCACCGCCCAGAACGACATCCTGAAGGAGTTCGTCGGCCGCGGCACCTGGATCTTCCCGGTCGAGCCCTCGATCAAGCTGGTCGGCGACACCATCGAGTACTGCGCGCGGCACGCGCCCAAATACAGCCCGGTCTCGGTCTGCGGCTATCACATCCGCGAATCGGGCTGCGACCCGGTCGAGGAGATGGCCTACGCGTTCTGCATCGCCAAGGCCTACATCGACGAGACCTTGAAGCGCGGGCTCGCGATCGACGACTTCGCCGGCCGGCTCTCGTTCAACTTCAACATCTTCGGGCGGATTTTCGAGCAGGTCGCCAAGTTCCGCGGCGGCCGCCGCCTGTGGGCCAAGATCCTGAAAGAGGAGTACGGCGCGACCGACCCCGACAACATGTGGCTCCGCATGATCGCCGGCGGCGGCGGCTTCGGCCTCACCATCGACCAGCCCGAGAACAACATCATGCGCGGCGCCTATTACGCGCTGATCGCGGCCTTGGCCGGCGCGCAGACGGTCGCGCTCTGCTGCTACGACGAGGCCTACACCATCCCGAGCCCCAAGGCGCAGCGCATCTCGCTCCGCACCATGCAGCTCCTGATCGAGGAGATGGGGCTTTGCGACACGGTCGATCCGCTCGGCGGCTCCTACTTCGTCGAACGCCTCACCGACCAGATGGAGGCCGAGATCGAGAAGACGATGGCACGGGTCGACGAATTGGGCGGCATCGTCACGCTGATCGCCGATGGCCGGCTCCAGGACCACGTCAGCCGGCAGGCCTACGAGCACGAGAAAAAGGTCGAGAGCGGCGAGATCCGCAAAGTCGGCGTCAACTGCTACCGGATCGAGGAGGACGAGCTCGACGTCGAGATGCACCCCACGAAGCCCGAGGACCTGGCGCTCCAGCTCGCGAGCTTGAAGGCGGTCAAGGCCGAGCGCAACGAGCCTGAGGTCGCGCGCACGCTCGACCGACTCCGCACCGACGCCCGCGCCGGCTTGAACACCATGCCGGCGATCATGGCGGCGGTGAAGGCGTACGCGACCGTCGGCGAGATGACCAAGGTGTTGATCGACGTTTATGGCCGCTACCAGGAGCCGATCCGGTTCGCGGCGGAGTGACGCCCGGGTGCGAGCCTCATCTTTCGGCGCGTTCGGGACGCGGCCGAAGAAAAGCCCTCACGGCGAAATTGTCGACCCGTTCGTATCGTGGAGGTGGCAGGCCGCGACATGGCCTGGGCGCACTTCGTGAAGGATGGGCGCTTCGGCCGCGCATCGCTCGAATGCGTGCGGACATCGCGTGTGGAAGCGGCAGCCCGTTGGCGGATCGATCGGCGACGGGACGTCGCCTATGAGCGGGGTACCCGCGCCGGCGTCGTGGGGGTGGGTTGGAAGGGCAGCCGCCATCAGCGCCTGCGTATAGGGGTGGAGCGGCCGGGTGCGGAATTCTTCGGATGGCGCCCGCTCGACGATCTGGCCCAGGTACATCACGGCCACTTCGTCGGAGAGCGTCCACACGGTCGCCAAGTGGTGGGCGACCAGAAGAAAGGCCAACCCATGGCGTTCCTGAAGGTCTTTGAGCAGGTTGATGATTTGCGCTCGGATCGAGACATCGAGAGCCGAGACCGGCTCGTCGAGGACAACCAGCTTGGGATTGAGTGCGAGCGCGCGAGCGACGGCGATTCGCTGCCGTTGGCCGCCTGAAAATTCGTGCGGGAATCGATCGGCGTGCTCGGGCGCCAGGCCGACTTGCGCGAGGAGTTCGTGGACGCGTTCGCGGGCGGCACGGCGTTTCCAATTGCCGGAGGCGAGCAGCGGCTCGCCGATTGACGCACCGATCCGCATGCGCGGATCGAGCGAACCCCATGGGTCTTGGAACACCGCCTGTACCGAAGCCCGGTAGCGCTTGGCTGCTGCCCGATCAAATCCGGCGATGTCGGCACCCTCGAACAGGACTCGTCCGCCGGTTGGCGCCTCGATGCCGAGGATCAGTTTGATGGTCGTGCTCTTGCCGCAGCCCGATTCGCCAACCAGGCTTACCGTCGTCGCTGGGGCGATCGCGAGCGACACCCCGTCGACGGCTCTGACAGTTCCCCGTCGGCGCCCGAACACGCGGCCGCGCGCGAGCGGATAGTGCTTGCGGACCGCCTCGAGTTCAATGAGTGAGGCTGCCATCGGCGACTTTCCAGCATCGCGCCATGCTGCCATCGGGCATCGCGACGACCGGCGGCGCGCGCTCGAAGCACTTGGGTTCAGCGTGGGCGCAGCGCGGCGCAAACGGGCAGGCGGGAAGCGCCTCGTGCAAGGTCGGGGGCTGCCCTTCGATGGTAGGCAAGCGGCGCTCGCGACGATCGGACTTGGGCACCGATGCCAGCAGCGCCCGCGTGTAGGGGTGCAGCGGGCGATCGAACAAGTTGTCGACGGACACGAGCTCGACGATCTTGCCAGCGTACATAACGGCTACGCGATGGCATAGCTTGGCGACGATGCCGAGATCGTGGGTGACAAAAATGATCGCAACCCCATGCTCGTCCTGAAGCTCCTTGAGGAGGGTGAGGTATTGGGCCTGGATCGTAACGTCGAGCGATGTCGTCGGCTCATCGGCGATCAGGAGGCCTGGTTCGCACGACAACGCGATGGCTCCCATGACGCGTTGGCGCATGCCGCCGGATAGCTGGTGCGGGTAGTCGCGGACGCGATGCTCGGCCGCCGGGATTCGTACGCGGGTCAAGATCTCGATCGCTTTGGCGCGCGCGCGCGTCCGCGTCAGGCGCTGGTGCAGGCGGATCGGTTCTTCCACTTGCCGACCGATCGACAAGACCGGATTGAGCGACGTCATCGGGTCCTGGAGGATCATGGCGATCTGCTCGCCGCGCACCTTCCGGATATCCTTTTCGGACTTCGTCAGAAGATCGGCCCCCGCGTACCGGACGCGACCGTCAATGATGCGCCCGCCCGGCGGCAACAGCCTGAGCAGCGCGAGGCAGGTCATCGTTTTACCGCTGCCCGATTCGCCGACGAGGCCAAGGGTCTCGCCGCGCGCCACCGTGAAACTGACGTCGTCGACCGCCCGGACCACGCCGTAGCGGGTGAACAGGTGGGCGCGCAAGTTTTCGACGGTTAGGAGAGGTTCGGCCACGCGTCGTTGACGGCTGTCGGCGTCTTTGGTGTCGACGCAGCATAGCGAAAGTCGATCGCGAGACCAGCGTTTTCGCCCACGACGGAGCCGCGACGCCAGCCTGTCTGTATTCCGGGATGCGGTATCTTGTGCTACGCTGACCGGACAAACGTTTGGGGGAGGAGACCATGCGGCATCGAGCATCAGGCTGGATTTTGCGTTCTAGTCTCGCTTTGGCGAGCGTTTCGTTGCTCGCGCTAACCATTGGCGATGAGGCAGCGGCGCAGAGCGGGCGCGAACTCAAGGTCGCCGTTCAACAATTCACCGGCGAGATCACCGATCCTGCCCATGCCGGCTTCGGCATGCTGGTCTATCAGGCGCCGATGTTCGACTATCTCGTCACGCTCAACGAGAAACGCGAGCTTGTGCCTGGCCTCGCCGAAAAGTGGTCGGTGGCACCCGATGGGCTCACGTATACGTTCAACCTTCGGAAAGGCGTCAAGTTCCACACCGGCGAAGAAATGACGTCCGAGGACGTCAAGTTCTCGATCGAGCGGCTGAAGGGGAAGACCGGGGTTTTCATCGCTCCGGTGCTTAACGCGCTCGACTCGATTCAGACACCGGATCCGTACACCGTGGTCGTCAAACTCAAGCGTCCCGATCCGGACTTCATCGGCTACTTGAGCCCGACCGACACCACCATCGGCGCCATTGTTCCGAAGAAGTACATCGAGCGCGTCGGCGACGACGAGTTCGCGAACAAGCCGGTTGGCACCGGCCTGTGGAAGCTGGTCGATCGCAAGAAAGGCTCCTACTTCGCCTACGAGGCGGTCCCCCACCCCTATCGTCAAAAACCAGCGTTCGACAAACTGCGCATCATGCTGGTGCCGGAGGAAAGCGCTCGGGTCGCGATGCTGCAACGGGGTGAGGCCGATTTCGGCGACATCAACTACGACAGCGCGAAACGCTTGAAGGCGTCGGGCGACCAAGTCTACGAGGTCGAAAACGCCTTTTCCGCGTTCGTTTCCTTCATCGGCGTTTGGGAAGATCGCGCCAAGCAGAAGAACCTGCCGCAGCGCATGGAAAACGTGAACGTCCGCAAGGCGCTCGCGATGGCCATCGATCGCAAGGAATTGCTCGACTTCATGATCGATGGGCGTGGCCAGTTGGCTGGCAGCTTCCTGGGGTTCCCGGGCACGTTCGGCCATGACGCGGAGATGGAGAAGAAGTACCAGACCCCCTACGACCCGGCCGGGGCCAAGAAGCTCCTCGCCGAGGCCGGTTACCCGAACGGCTTCAAGCAAAAAATGTTCTCGATGCCGCTCGCCGGCGCGACGTGGTTCCCCAAGGCGATGGAAGTGATCGCCGACTACTGGCGCAAGATCGGCATCGATGTCGAACTGGTCCAGACCGAGTGGGGTGCACTCAACCCCATCATCTACGGTCGGCCGGACGAGGGGCTTGGCGCCGTCTACGACTTGCGCACGTCGAACACGGCGTTCCTCGTCGGCAAGATGAACAACTATGTCGTGGCGACCGGGAAAGGCCAAGTCGCCAACGTCAATTGGGACGAGGAGTATGCGAAACTTTCGGCGATTACCGATCCCAAGACGCGCGAAGCGGAATTCCGCAAGTTCATGTACAAGTTCAACGAGACCTACACCTTGATCCCGCTGTTCTTCGCCCACGCGCTGTTCGGCGCCAACAAGAACCTCGAAGGCTGGCGGCCGATCTCGGGTTGGCCGACGTTCGGCCTGCAGTACGAGCATTTCAAGCCGAAGAAGTAAGGGCATCGGTGTAGCGTCTCAACTACCCTCTCCCCGCCCTGGCTGCGGGGAGAGGGAACCGATGCGACCCCCGCGGGTCGCGGTCGGGCCGGCTGCACCATTTCTCGAATTGGCCAATGTTCCGATACATCGCCGGACGTCTGGGTCAAATGGTGCTGACCCTGCTTCTGCTGTCGGCGCTGATCTTTTTCGTTTCGCGCGTTCTCGGCGATCCGATCATGTTCTTGTTGCCGGCGGATGCACCGACCGCCGACGTTGAGCGAGTGCGGCACGATCTCGGCCTCGATCGACCGCTGTTCATCCAGTATCTGGCCTATGCCGGCAATTTGGCCCAGGGCAACCTCGGCCGTTCGATCCGCAAGCAGGAACCGGTCGCCGACCTGATCGTCGACCGCTGGTTCGCGACCGCGATTCTGATCGTTGCCGCGATGGCATGGGCGATCCTCGCCAGCCTCGTCTTGGGCGTCTACGCCGCGCGATATCGCGGCCGTGCGATCGATTGGTTTGCGCGCACGTTCGCCGTGATCGGCCAGGCGGCACCCTCGTTCTTCGTCGCCATCCTGTTGATCCAGGCATTCTCCCTGGGGCTCGAGTGGCTGCCCTCGGCGGGTTATGGCGAGCCGGCCCATCTGGCGATGCCGGCCTTCACGCTCGGCTTGTTCGCCGTCGCCGGCATGACACGCCTTTTGCGTTCGGGAATGATCGAGGCCCTCGACAGCGAATACGTAAAAAAGGCGCGCATCATGGGCGTTTCCGAGGCCGCGGTCGCCTGGAAGCACGCCCTGAAGAACGCCGCGCTGCCGATTTTGACGTTCGCCGGCGAGTATTTCGGGCTGCTCATCACCGCCGGTGTCGTGGTCGAAACGATTTTCGCCTGGCCCGGCCTCGGCCGCCTCGCCTACGAAGCGGTGTTTCTCCGCGATTTCCCCCTCATCCAGGGCGTCATCATGGCGATCGCGACGTTCGTCATGTTCATGAATTTGTTGGTCGACGTCCTTTACGCCTTTATCGATCCCCGTATCCGCTATGAGCGCCGCTGACCCCGTCGCCGCCGCCAACCGGTCAGGAACCGTGCCGGCACCGAGGCGGCGGCGCACGTTCCGCGCCGTACCCGTTATTTTGCTGGCGCTCCTCGCGGCGATCTTACTGGTCGGGGTGTTTGCCGATTGGTTGGCGCCCCATGCGGCGGAGGCGACCTCGCTCCGCAACCGCCTGAAACCGCCGTTCTGGATGGAGCGGGGCAGCTCGGTCAATCTTCTCGGCACCGACGATCAGGGCCGCGACATCCTCAGCCGCATCATATTCGGCACGCGCGTCTCGCTCGCGGTCGGGTTTTTCGCGGTACTTGGCGCCGGCTCGATCGGCATCGCGCTCGGTGTGATGGCGGGTTATCTCGGCGGTAAGATCGACGCCGTAATCATGCGAATCACCGACGCGGCGACCGCGGTGCCGCTCATCCTCGTGGCGCTCCTGTTCGTGGTGACGCTCGGACAGAGCTTCGTCAACGTCATCCTGGCGCTCATGATCCTCTTGTGGTCGCGCTACACGCGGGTCATTCGCAGCGAGGTCCTGTCGTTGAAGGAGCGCGACTTCGTGATCCTGGCCCGCGTCGCCGGCTGTTCCCACATGAGCATCGTGGTCCGCCACATTTTCCCCAATGTCGTCAACACCGCCGTCGTCTTGTTCACGCTTCAAGTCGGAATCGTGATTCTGGTCGAGGCGACGCTGAGTTTTCTCGGCGCCGGCGTTCCGCCGCCTACACCGGCGTGGGGATCGATGGTCGCCGAGGGCCGCGACTATATCGCGACCGAATGGTGGATCGCCTTTTTCCCCGGCATGGCGATCATGGTCACTGTGTTGACCTTCAATCTCGCTGGCGATTGGTTGCGCGATCGCTTCGACCCCAAACTCCGTCAACTCTGAGGGGCGCAACCCCGGCAGCCAGCGCGAACGATCGATACGTCGGCTATCGCGCGACCGGAGGGCGTGCCTGCGGCCGCCCTTTTTTCACCGAGGTCAACGCGGTTGTTTAAGGTTAAAGTGACGGCACTCGGAACCCCAATCGGATGTAGACCATGAGCCTGACTGGAACCCCGTTCGTGAGGCGGCCGTACGGCGCCTACTACCAACGTGACATGAAGGCACCCGATGCATATCTCACGCGCGTCGGTCCCGATACCCCGTGCGGCGAGTTTCTGCGCCGCTACTGGCAACCCATCGCCTACGCTCACGAACTCACCGATCGGCCGTTGCGCCGGCGGATCATGGGCGAAGACCTGGTGCTGTTCCGTGACGGCCGCCTCGAGTACGGCCTGCTGCAGCTGAATTGCTGCCACCGCGGCACCTCGCTCGAGTACGGGCGCATCGAAGATCGCGGCATCCGCTGCTGCTATCACGGGTGGCTGTTCGACGTCGATGGCCGCATCCTCGAGACGCCGCTCGAGCCAGCCGACAGCACGCTCAAGGATCGCTTCTACCAGGGCGCCTATCCGGTCCGGGAGGCCGGCGGCGCGGTGTGGACCTATATGGGCCCGCCCGAGCGGATGCCTGACATGTGGGCGCTCGATCTCATGAATCTCCCCGGCTACCGGCTCGAGTGCGGCGAGGTGGCGGGTGGCCCCAACGTCAAGGAGTGCAACTGGCTGCAGATCGTCGACAATTTCGTCGATCCGCAGCACGAGGAGTGGCTGCACGCCCGTCATGCCGGCGTCCAGTTCACCACCCCGGCCGGCCAGGTGGTCGAGGCGCTGACGATGTTCGGCGAGGCCGAGTACATCGAGTCCCCGACCGGCATCGCGACGATCGAGATGCGCCGGCTCGACGACGAGACGGTGTGGATCCGCAACATCGAGTATATCTGGCCCAACGTCGCCGCCCTCGGGCAGCTCCCGAGTTGGCCGCCCAAACTCCCCGACGGCCAAAACGAGACGCACGCTGTGCCGTATCTCGTGCTCTGGGCGGTGCCGATCGACGACACCAACATGTTCGAGCTCAGCCTGGTGCTCCGGCCCGAAGGCAAACCCAACCCGCGCACGTCGAAGGCGGCCCCCGCCCTGAAATTCAATGCCTCCGGCCGCACCTACGAGGAGATGCAGCGCGAGCCCGGCGACTATGAAGCGCAGATCGGTCAAGGCCCGGTCGCGGTTCATGCGCGCGAGCACCTCGCCACGTCGGATCGGGGCGTGGCGATGATGCGTCGCGGCATTCGCGAAGCGATCGAGGCAGTCGAGCAGGGCCGCGACCCAGTCAATGTTTGGCGGAACGGCCAGTTGATGCCAACCCACGCCGGCGACTGCGCGCTTCGTGTGCCCAAGGCCGCGAATCCCGAGGACGACGCCCAAGCCATGCGCACCGCCGGCAGGGCGCTGATCGATCGCCTGATCGAACGCGGCGGTCACACCGGGCTTTGCAAGCCGAGGGCGGCGGAGTAGCGCTCGCGGCTTCGAAGCGAACTAGCGCGTCCCTGGCCGCACCCCAGGTGGAAGCAGAAGCCCCAGGATCAAGACCAGCGCCGCGATCGCGCTCGCGGTGAGATAAATCGAGCCGAGCGCGTCCGCCATCGCCACGATCGCGCGGGCGAGCGACGCGGGCGCCATCGCCGCACGCTTCGCCGGGTCCATCATGGTCTCGACCGCGGTCGCCCCGGCGAGACCGGGCCCCGCCGCGCTCAAACCCGCGTTCAGGATCGCCCCGAACAGGGTCGCGCCGAACGCCTGGCCGAACACGCGGCCGAAATGGACGCCCGAGGTCGCGCTGCCGCGCCGTTCCCACGGTACGCTGGTCTGGACGGCGATCAGGAACACCGCATGGGTGAAGCCGAGCCCAAGGCCGATCAGGAAGGCGCCGAGGATCAGGAGCGTCGGCTCGCTCCGCTCGACCACCGCGGCGAGGAGCGCGGCGCCGCCGATCAGCCCGACGCTGCCGACGATCGTCACCAGCCGATACGACGTCCGCAGCATGAGCGGTCCGCCCAGCGCCGAGCAGGTCGACCATCCCGCCATCTGGGCCGCGACCGCGATCGCCGCCAGTTTGGCGGTTTCGCCCATCACGCCCTGGATGTGGGTCGGGAGGAACGCCGGCACCCCCATCATCAGGATCCCGAGCAGGAACGCGCCGCCGGTGCCGATCGCGATCAGCCGGTCGCGCCACAGGTCGAGCGGAATGAGCGGCTCGGGCGTCCGCCGCTCGTGGCGCACGAACGCGACGACGCCGGCGACCCCGGCGCCGCCGAGCGCGAGGGTCCATACCAGCGGGAGCGTCGCCGCCTGCATCAGCGCCGTCATCACCGCGCCGGCCGCGGGAACGAGCAGCGCCACGCCGATCACGTCGAGCCGGTGGCGGCGGCGCTCGATCCGCTCGCGGTGAAAAATCCGGATCATGCCGAGCGCCACTGCCGCGACCGGGATATTGACCCAGAACGCGACATGCCAGTCGGCGTAAGCGATGATCGCCGCGCCGATCGAGGGCCCGACCACCGCCGAAGCGCCCCACAGTCCGGCGATCCAGCCCTGGACGCGGGCGCGTTCTTCGGGCGTGTAGATGTCGGCGACGATGGTGGTCGCGATGGGAAGGATCGCGCCGCTGCCCAGGCCCTGGACGACGCGGCAGGCGATCAGCATCGGCAAGGTGAGGCTGAACCCGGCCGCGAGCGAGGCCGCGACATAGATGCCGACGCCGGCATGGAGCACGTTCCGGCGGCCGTAGAGGTCGGCGAGCTTGCCGTAGATCGGCATCGTCACCGCCTGGGTCAGCAGGAACGCCGCGAACACCCAGCCGTAGAGCTCGAAGCCGCCGAGCTGGGTGACGATGGTCGGCATCACCGTCACGATCATGGTCGACTCGATCGCGGCGATGAAGATGGTGGCGAGCGATGCCGCCAGCACCGGACCGCGGCGCGGGATCGGGGCCGGTGCCGTCATCGTCGTGCCGCCTCGATCGGTCTTGCCACCGCGCCTGCCTCCCGCTAGACCCTGGGCGGCCTACGCCGCAACCGACGACCCCAAGCCCCAAATCGCATGAAGCCGCGCACGATTATCTCGATGGAGCAGGCGTTGTCGATGACCTACGCGACGCTCCGCTTCGTTCACCTCGGATGGCGGGTGATCCGGCTCGAAGCGACCCCGGCGCCGGGCGACCGCCAGCCGGGCGATCCCAACCGCTACGTCGGCGGCAAGATCGCCGACGACGACCGCCGCTCCTATTACGTCGCCCCCAACGTCGGCAAGGAGGCGATCGCGCTCAACTTGAAGGAGCCCGAGGGCCAGGCGATCCTGCGGCGCCTGATCGAAGCGCTCGAGGTCGACGTCTTCTGCTGCAACACGATCCCGTCGCGCTACGCGAAGCTCGGCATCGACTACGCGACGCTCTCCCGGGCCAAGCCCGACCTGATCTGGGCCGGCATCTCGGCGCAAGGGCCGGCCTATCCCGACGTCCCCGGCTACGACCCGATGATCCAGGCGATGCTCGGGCTGATGGAAGTGACCGGCGACCCCAACGGGCCGCCCACCTTGATGGGCATCCCGGTGGTCGATCTGAAGGCGGGCGACGAGGTCTACGCCAACGTGCTCCTGGCGCTCGCCGACAAGGCCGAGACGGGCCAGGGGCGGCGGATCGACGTCTCGATGGCGCAAGCAGCGGCATCGTGGCTGATCACGCTGCTCCCCTTGATCGACATGAACTGTGGACCCGAGGAGATCACGCGCTGGGGCAGCGCGCACCGCAAGTTCATCCCGACCAACGCCTACCCGACCAAGGATGGCTTCATCTACATGGCGCTCGGTTCGAACGTGCAGTGGCAGCGCCTGACCGCGATCCCCAAATTCGCGCCCTTGAAGGCGGGCGGCCGGCGCGACGCCGCCGAAGGCCGCTACCGCGAGCGCGAAGACATCTACCGCGAGATCGGCGCCATCACCGCGCAACACGATGCCGCCGTCATCGCCGCCGACTTCGCCAAGGCCCAGGTCCCGCACGCCCGCATCAACGACATCCGCGCCGCCCACGCGCTCGAGCTGGTGCGCGCCAAGATGCCGGCGACGACCGCGCCCGGCGGCCGCACGATTCGCCTGCAGCCGCCGGCGGTCGACCTGCCGGGAGCGGCGGCGCACTACCGGTTCGCGCCCAAGTACGGCGAGCACACCGACGCCATCCTCGCCGAAGCCGGCTTCACCGCCGATGAGCGCGCTGGTATCCTCGCGCGCGGTCTCGCCTCGGGCCCGCTCGCATAACTTTCGACCTCGGACGCCGCTCCCGCGCCATGTTGGACAAGAGCTACATCGGCAAGACCTATCCGCGCTTCGTCTTCGAGGTCGAAAAGGGCCGCATCCGCCAGTTCGCCGACGCGATCGGTGACCCCGACCCGATCTACCGCGACGTCGCGGTCGCGCGCGCCGCCGGCTACCGCACGGTCCCGGCGCCGCCGACCTTCGCCTTCGTCGCGGTCATGGACAGCGATCAGATGTTCATGCCGCTCCGCGAGCTCGGCGTCGACATGACCCGCACGCTCCACGGCGAACAGTGGTTCGACTACGGCGCGCCGATTTACGCCGGCGACCTCTTGAGCGGCGAGACCCGGATCGTCGACATCTACGACAAGAAAGGCGGTGCCCTCGAGTTCATCGTGCTCGAGACCGCGCTCACCAACCAGACCGGCGAGCGCGCGGCGACCATGCGCGGCATCGTCGTCGTGCGCAACTGAGGCGAGGTCCGGAGATGTCCGCGCTTCCCGCTTTCGCCGCGATACAGGTGGGCGACCGCCTGCCGCCGCTCACCAAAGCGGCCGTGAGCCGGGTTCAGCTCGCGCTCTACGCCGGTGCCTCGGGCGATCACAACCCGATCCACTTGGACGATGAGCGCGCCAAGGCGGTTAAGCTTCCCGGTGTGATCGCGCACGGCATGTTGACGATGGCGTTCTTGGGTCAACTCGTCGCGAGCTGGGTACCGCTCACGCAGGTCCGCAGCTTGGGCGGCCGCTTCGCCGCGATGGTGCGGCCGGGCGATGTCGTTGCCTGCACCGGTACGGTCGCGGCCAAGACCTCGGCCGCGGGCGAGAATCGCCTGACCATCGACATCACGGCCGAGACGGCCGCCGGCGAGAAGGCCGTCATCGGCCAGGCCGTGGTCGCGGTGCGGTAACCGATGGCCTGCCCGAGCAAAAGGGTATCGGTCTCCGACGCCAGAACCCGCCTCGGCAGGGTCATCGAGGACGCGGAGAATGGCGTTGACGTCGTCATGACGCGGCGAGGACTCCCCATTGTGCGCCTCGCAGCCGTCGCGACGCCGCGAAAGCCGCGTGCACCGATCGACTTTGCGCGCATTGTCCAACCTATTTCCTGAGGAAGCGCGATGACCAAGAAACTCGCGGGCAAGGTCGCCCTCATCTCGGGCTCGGGCCGCGGCATCGGCCAGGCGATCGCGTTGAAACTGGCGGCCGAGGGCGCCCGCGTCGTCGTCAACGACCTCGACGCCGGACCCGCCAACGATATTGCCGCGCGTATCCGCCAGGCAGGCGGCGAAGCCGCCGTCTGCACCGGCGACGTCGCCGCGGCCGATTTCGGCGAGCGCTTCGTCAAGACCGCGCTCGAGCGCTTCGGCGGGCTCGACATCATCGTCAACAACGCCGGCTTCACCTGGGATTCGGTGATCCAGAAGATGTCGGACGAGCAGTGGCAAACGATCCTCGACGTCCACCTGACGGCGCCGTTCCGGATCCTGCGCGCCGCATCCGAGCCGATCCGGATCGCCGCGAAGAAAGAGAAGGAAGAAGGCCGCGCCGTCCACCGCAAAGTCGTCAACGTGTCCTCGATCTCGGGGTTGTTCGGCAACGCCGGCCAGGTCAACTATTCGGCCGCCAAGTCGGCGCTGATCGGGATGACGCGGACGCTCGCCAAGGAGTGGGGCCGCTACAACGTCAACGTCAATTGCGTCGCGTTCGGCTACATCAAGACGCGGATGACGCAGGAACTCTCGAAGGACCAGGTCAAACCGACCACGATCGAGGTCGCCGGCCGCGAACTCCCGGTCGGCATCCAGCCCGAGATGATCAAGGCGATGGAGCGGATGATCCCGTTGGGGCGCGGCGGCACCCCCGAGGAAGCGGCCGACGCGGTCTATCTCTTCTGCACGCCCGAATCCAACTACATCAGCGGCCAGGTCGTGCTCGCCTCGGGCGGGCTGTTCCTTTAGGTCAGCCGCGGAAGCAGATCAGCCTCCACAACGGCAAAACGTAGCAGCTGCGCTCGACCGAATCCTTGATGAACGAATCGAGGCCGAGCACGTCCTTGGCATCGACATTGATCGCCAGCAACGGCTTCGGCGCGAACAGCGTGATTGCCACCAACGCCCACACCCCGGCCGCGAGCACCCCGACCAGCCACCTATCGCGCGCTTTCATCGCTCCCGCTCCTTTCGCCAGGCTTCCGTCGTGACCTAGGCCTTGATCACCAGCTTCTTCATCGCCTGGTGAACCACCGGCCCCTCGAATTTCGGGAACTTGTGGTAATCGTCGCGCAAGTCCTTGCGCACCTGCGACGCGAGCGCCGCGTTGAGCGCGTCGCTCGACGCGAACGATACGTCGCAGATCAGGATGTGGCCGGCATGGACGATATCGAGCGGCGGGCCGCGGTCGGTGGGCGTGTAGAGAATCGTGGTGCGGATGCCCGGCAGCAGCCCGAGAAGCGGCGGGTGATTCTTCTCGTAGTAGCCGATGAACGCACGGCGGTCCTGCGCCGGCCCCTGATAGAACACGTAATAGGAGAGCAGGCCCGACGGCGCCTTGCCGGCGGGATCGTCGGCGACCGGGTATTGGGTTACGTGCATGATCTCGTCGCGGACGCGGCCGCGGAACCCGGTGAAGGCGACGAACTTGGCGAAATCGAGCACCGTCGCCTTCGACCGCAGCGACGATTCGAGCCGATCCAAGGTCGGGAACGTTACGCGCACCAGGAGCGCCGGGCCAGGGTCGTCCTGCAACATCGGGTCATGATAGGTCTCGGGCGTACAGACCAGGATCGACCCGACCCCCGGCAGGCGCCGTAGGATCCCTTCGTAACGATTGCAGAACGCTCGCGCGAACGGCTCGACGCCGTTGGCGGGTTGCCCTTCGAACAAGACAAAATACGACACAGCCATCGCGATTCCCCCGACCGGGCAGGACCTTAGCGTATGGCGCCGCTCATCGCGAGCCACGCTTGGCCTTGATGGCGCGGAGTTTTTCGACTAGCACCGGCGAGCGGTTGGCGGCCTGCCGCGCCGCTTCCCAGGCGGCCGGCGGCTCACCGGCGGCGAGGCCGTCGATCAAGCGTTTGTAGAGCGCGGTCGTTTCCGGCGGGGCCGCGGCAATCGTCGCGGCGAGCGCATCGATCCGCGGCCCGAGCGCGCCGCCGGCGACGACCTCATCGACAAGGCCGAGCCGCAGCGCCTCGGCGGCATCCAACGTCGCGCCGGCCAGGAAGATGCGCTTAGTCGCCGCCGGACCAGCCAGGGCCACCATCTTGGCGATGGCATCGAGCGGATAGACCAAACCCAGGGCGACCGCCGGAATCGCGAACCGGGCATCGTCGGCGGCGATGCGGAGATCGGCCATCAGCGCGAGCTGCACGCCGCCCCCCATGCAGGCGCCGCGGATCGCGGCCACGACCGGGACGTCGATCGCCGCCAGCGCGGCGATCGCTTGATCGAGCACGGCGTCGATCGCCGCGACCGATGTCAGGATGTCGGGCGCGGCGGTCATGGCATCGAAGTCGCCGCCGGCCGAGAACGTACCGCCAGCGCCTTCGAGGACGACCACGCGGACCCCGCGCTCGGCCGCGACCGCCCGCGCGGCGTCGCGCAAGTCGGCCGTCATCGGCCCGTCGAAGGCGTTGCGCTTGGCCGGATTATCGAATGTGATCGTGGCGCGCGGGCCGGCGATGGCGAGGCGGACGGCCGCGGGGTTGACGTCCTTCATGGCGCCAGCCTTGAGTGCCGCGCCGCCCCTGTCAACCCGAGGACCTCCGATGAAACCGACCGCGATCGCCGACCTCGCCCACGATTTCCACGGCCTCGAGCTCGCGCCCGCCGATGCCGCGCGGCTCGCGGCCGAGCTCGACCGTCTGAACCGCGCCGGGTCGGAGCCGACCGCGTTCGACGCCGACCCGACCGTCGATTTTCGCCTGGCGCTTCGCCGCGGCGCCGGGCCCTAGCTGCCCTCCCCGCGCAGGCCCGCTTGGGCAGGGCTATCGCATTTGCGCGCTCGGAGCACTCCTCCCCCTCGCAGAGGAGGAGGAAGGGAGCGGGTTATCGCCGGTGCTCCGACGGATCGAAGGTGCGGCGGGCTAAAATGCGAGCGCGACCCCCTCCCTTCCCTCCCGGCGCTGCGCCCTCATGGCTCGACAAACTCATCGTGAGGGAGCGGCACAGGGTGGGGCCCAATTCACATTTCTGCGATAGCAGGTACTGACATGGCGGACGGTCTCGCGTTCCTCACCCTGGCTGAGGCCGCGGCCCGCGTTCGCGCCCGCGAGATCTCGGCCGGCGACCTCGTCGATGCCTGTCTGGATCGGATCGCGGCACACAACCCCCGGCTCAACTGTTTCCTCGAGGTCGCCGCCGCGAGCGCCCGCGCGGCGGCGGCCGCGGCCGACCGCGCTTTGGCGCGCGGCGAGACGCTGGGCGCGCTCCACGGCGTGCCACTCGCGCACAAGGACCTGTTCGATCGCGTCGAGCGCCCGGCAACCGCGGCCGCCAAAATACACCGCGCCGACGGTCCGCCGCGCACCGCCACCGCCCTCGCCCGGCTCGATGCCGCCGGCGCGATCGACTTGGGCCCGCTCCATTTGGCCGAGTTCGCCGCCGGCGCCACCGGTCACAACGTTCATGTCGGCGCCTGCTTCAACCCGTGGGACCCGGCGCGGACGCCGGGCGGATCCTCGACCGGCTCGGCGGTCGCGGTCGCCGCGCGCCTCGCGTTCGGCTCGCTCGCCTCCGATACCGGCGGTTCGATCCGGCTGCCGGCCCACTTCTGCGGCGTGGTCGGTTTGCGCCCCACCTACGGCCGCGTCAGCCGGGCCGGGGTCATGGCGCGGGCGTGGTCGCTGGATGCGGTCGGCCCGATCGCGCGGACGGTCGAGGACGCGGCGATCCTGTTGGGCGCGATCGCCGGCGGCGATGCCGCCGATCCGACGACCGAGGATATCGCGGTACCGGGCTATGCGGCGGCACTCGTGCAGTCGCTCGAGGGCGTTCGCATCGGCGTACCGCGGAATTTTTTCTACGACCGCCTCGCCCCTTCGATCGGCGCCGCCCTCGAAGCGAGCCTCGCGGTCTATCGAGACCTCGGCGCGGCGATCGTCCCGGTCGACGTTCCCGACATCGACCGCGCCTTCACGCTCGCGCAGATCGTTGCCAAGGCCGAGGCGGCAGCGCTGCACGAGCCCTGGATCAAGGGACGCGCCGACGACTACGCGCCGGGCATCCGAAGCGAAATGGAAGCCGGGCTGCTGCTCCCGGCCGTGCGCTACATCGAGGCGCTCCGCCATCGCGGCCCGCTGCTCGCCGCTTTCCTCCGCGTCTTCGAGCGCGTCGATCTCCTGCACACGCCGATCTACGACGACCCGACCCCGGCGATGGCCGCGCTCGATCCGCAGTCGACCACGGTCGCTTCGCACGTGATGGCGACGTTCGGCCGCCTCGCTCGGCCGTTCAGCTACCTGGGCGTGCCGGCCCTGGTCGTGCCGTGCGGCTTCGCCGACGGCATGCCGGTCGGCTTCCAACTGGTCGGGCGCCCGTTCGACGAGGCGCGGCTCCTGAACGCCGGCCATCGCTACCAGCGCGCAACCGACTGGCACCGCCGCGCGCCGCCGCTATGATCGGCCCATGAAAGCGATCGAATACCGCGCGTACGGGGAGCCCGACGTCCTCCAGTTCGTCGAGCGGCCGGATCCGGTGCCGGGACCGGGCGAGGTCCTGATCCAAGTTCACGCGGTCTCGCTCGCGCCGGGCGATTGGAAGATGCGGCGCGGGCTCCTGAAGGACGTGTTCCCGGCGCGGTTCCCGGTGACGCCCGGGCGCGACGGCTCGGGCGAGATCGTCGTGCTCGGCGCCGGCGTCACCGATTTCGCGCCGGGCGACGGCGTCGTCTTCATGACCGATCGCGTGACCTCGGGCAGCTACGCCGAACTGATCGTGCGCAAGCGTGACGCCATCGTCCGCAAGCCCGCCGGCGTCAGCCACATCGAGGCCGCCGCTGCCAACCACGCCGGCCTCTGCGCCTGGCTCGGGCTGGTCGATGCGGCCCGGATCGGCGCCGGCGCGCGCGTTTTGATCCACGGCGCCGCCGGCGCGGTCGGGAGCTTCGCGGTCCAACTCGCGCACCACTTGGGCGCCAAGGTGGCGGCGACCTGCCGCGCCGGGAGCGTCGAATACGTGGCCGCGCTCGGCGCCCACACCGTCATCGCCTACGACCGCGACGATTTCGCCGCGATCCTGCGCGACTACGACGTCGTCTACGACCTGGTCGGCGGCGCGGTTCACGAACGCTCGTACCGGGTCCTGAAGAAGGGCGGGCTATTGCTCTATCTGATCGCCAAGCCGGTGGTCGAACGCGGCGCCGAGTACGGGGTCACCGTCAAGCGCGTCGCGATCGAGGAACGGCCCGACGCGATCCGGGCGGTGATGGCGCTGGTCGCGGCCGGCGCCGTCAAGGCGCAGGTCGATCGCGTCTTCCCCTTGGCCGAGGCCGCGGCCGCGCACCGTTTCCTCGAGAGCGCCGAGCCGCGCCACGGCCGCTGCGTCTTGCAGATTCGATGAGCGCCGAGCGTCGCAAGGTCGGCGTCTTGCTCCCGTCGTCGAATACGACGGTCGAGTACGACTTCCAGCGTCTGGTGCCCGGCCACATATCGCTCCACGCGGCGCGGATGTGGTTGACTGGAAGCGATGCCGCCGCCGCCCAGGCGATGAACGCCGAGCTCGACACCGCCTCGCACTACCTGGGTTCGGCGCGCCTCGACCTGATCGTCTACGCCTGCACCGGCGGCAGCCTCGATGCCGGCGGCATCGCCGAGCGGATTCGCGCCCACGCCGGGCCGGTGCCGGTGGTGGCGACCGCGCCGGCGGCCAAACTCGCGCTCGATGCTCTGGGCATGAAGCGCATCGCGGTGGCGACGCCCTACCAGGACTCGATGACCGCCGCGATCGGCGCGCACCTCGGGCAGGCCGGCTACCGCGTGCTCGCACTCGCCGGCCGGCGCTTGCCCGACAATGTCGCGATTGGGAACGATCCGGTGGACGCGATCGCGGCGTTCGCAAAGGCGACGCTCCCCGCCGATGCCGACGGTCTCTTTCTCTCCTGCACCAACTGGCGCGGGCTCGACGTCGTCGAGCGGATCGAGCGCGAAACCGGCAAGCCGGTCGTGACCTCGAACCAGGCGACGATCTGGGCGACGCTCCGCGCCTTGGGGATCGACGCGCCGATCGCCGGCTACGGCCGCCTCTTGACGCTGGCGCCGCCGAACCTGGCCTACGCCGCGTAAGCCGGCGCCAGACGAACGGCGCCAATTCCTCGCCGCGCCGGCGGCCCTCGGGTCGAGCGTTGCCCTGCTGCCGCGAGGCGCGCTCGCCCAAGCCCGGCTCGACGGCCGCGACTTGGTGCGCGCACTCCAAGGCGGCGGCGATCGGTACGACCTACCGCCGTCGCGGGCTTGCGGTCGCGGCGGCGCGGCGCAGCGAGTACGTCTTCGTCTACCAGACCGTCCGGCGGCGTTACCGTATAGTCTTGGCAGGGAACCCGCCGCCGTCATGTCGACCGCCGCCGCAGATCGCCCGGAATGGAAGGTGCTGAGCCTGATCGGCGCGGCGCATCTCGTGAGCCACGTCTATTTCCTGCTGCTGCCGCCGCTGTTTCCGCTGCTCAAGGACGAGTTCGCCGCAACCTACACCGAACTCGGCTTGGCACTCGCCGCCTACGCGCTCGCCAGCAGCGTCGGCCAGACTCCGGTCGGATTTCTGGTCGACCGCATCGGCGGCCGCGCCCTGCTGGCGGGCGGCGTGCTGGTGCAAGGTCTCACGGCGCTGGCGGTGGCGTTCGCGGATACCTACTGGGTCATCGTCGCGCTGTTCGGCGTCGCCGGCCTCGCCTCGACCGTCTACCACCCGGCCGACTACGCGATCCTTTCGGCCTCGATCCTGCGCGCGCGGCTCGGTCGCGCCTTCAGCGTGCATAATTTGACCGGCAATATCGGTTCGGCGGTGACGCCGCCCACGATGATCGCGCTGACCGCGCTGTGGAACTGGCGCGCCGCCATCGCCGCGATCGGACTGCTCTCGATCCTGCTCGCGCTCGTTCTCCACTGGCAGCGCGATGCCCTCGCCGAGGAACAGGTCGACGCCGACGCGACGCCGGGCGCAGCCGGCCACGGCGAAGCTCGCGGGCTCGCGCTTCTGGTCTCGCCGCCGATCCTCACGGCGTTCGCATTCTGCGTGCTGTCGAGCATCGCCTTCAGCGCGATCTCCACCTACGCGGTGGCGGCGGTCGTCGAGATGCACCGGGTGCCGCTCGCCGCGGCCAACGCCGTCCTCACCGGCTTTCTCGCCGGTTCGGCGGCCGGGATCCTGATCGCCGGCTTTTTCGTCGATCGCGCGCGCAATCCGGCGTGGCTCGCCATGGTCAGCACCGCGCTCTCGGCGATCATTCTGACCGCGGTCGGCTTCGCCGCGCCGTCGATTGCGGGCCTTCTGGCCGCGATCGCGTTGATCGGCGCTTGCGCCGGCGTCGTGCAGCCGGCGCGCGATCTCCTGGTGCGCCACGTCACGCCGGCCGGCGCGACCGGCGCGGTGTTCGGCTTCCTCTCGACCGGGTTCGCGATCGGCAGCGCGGTCACGCCGATCGTTTTCGGCTGGGTGCTCGACCACGGCGACCCACGCTGGCTTTATTGGCTGGCCGCCGGGTTCTTGTTGGTGTCGCTCCCGACCCTCGGCGGCATCCGCCGCCGCGTCAACGCCCCGGCAAGCGCCTGAGCGCGATCGTCTTGGCACGATCGACGCGGCGCCGGTCGCGGTCGACGACGACGCGGTAGTCGGCTTCGGCCCGCGCCGGCGTCACCTTTTCGTCCTGCAAGTCGCGGTCGATCGCATCGAGCGAGCGCGCCAGCGGATCGCCGTAGCCGCCGGCGCCGGGAAGCTGCATCGACAAGAGGTCCTGGTCGGCGAGCGTGTCCAGGCCCTTCGACTTCATCGGCCGGGCCGCCGGCGTGTCGGGATTCAAGATGAAGGCGCCGGCGGCGCCCGGTTTGCCGCCGAACACGCCCTGCGGCTGGAACTTGTGGCGGTCGCCGTAGCGGGCGAAGCTCACGCGATCGGCCAGGAGCCGCACGTCGCGCCGGAGCGCCAGGCTGCCGCGGTAGCGCCCGGCGCCGCCCGAGTCGGGGATGAACTCGTAGCGCTCGACCCGGACCGGAAAGCGCAGCTCGACCGCTTCGGCCGGCGTGTTCATGAAGCGCGGCAGATGCGAGTCCTGGCCGTCGTTGCCGTCCTTGGTCGGGCGGCCGCCGTTCCCGCCGGCCTGGATGTCGGTGTAGATGAAGCGCTCGCCGGTCTTGGGATCGGTGCCGCCGAAACCCAAGGTCGAGATCTGGCCGTGCGAGCCGCCGGCGACGCGCTCGGGCACGACCGGGGCCAGCGCGAAATAGAGCGCCTCGACGATCTTGGTCGAGCAGTTGGTGCGGGCGGCGACCGCGCCGGGCGGCCTGGGGTCGACCGCGGTGCCCTTCTTGGTGACGACCGTGATCGGCCGGTAGCAGCCCGAATTGGGCGGCACGTGCGGATCGACCACCGCGATCATGACGTAGTAGACGGCTGCGTGGGTGTTGGCGAGGGTCGAGTTGGTGTTGCCCTCGGTCTGCGGATCGGACTCGGAAAGATCGACGATCGCGCGGCCGCCCTCGATCGTCACCGTGACCGCGACCCGGATCGGCCGGTCGGAGACGCCGTCGTCGTCGATGAAGTCCTCGCCGCGATAGACGCCGTCGGGCAGCGCCCGGAGGCCCTGGCGCATGCGCCGCTCGGAATAGTCGAGCAGGTCGGCGGCGGCGCGTTCGACCACGGCGCGCCCGTAGCGGTCGTGGAGCGCCTGGAGCCGTTCGACCCCGACCATCAGCGAGGACACCTGCGCGTGGATGTCGCCCCAGGTCTTCTCCGGGACGCGGATCTGGTTCGAGATGATCGCCGCGATCTCGCGGTCCTCGACGCCGCGCTTCATCAGCTTGACCATCGGCAGGCGCAGGCCTTCGAGGTAGATCTCGCGGATGCCGCCGGCAACGCCGCCGGCCGCGACCCCGCCCAAGTCGGAATGGTGGGTGATGTTGCCGACGAACCCGATCAGCCGGCGTTTGTGGAACACCGGCGCGATCGCATAGAGGTCCATGATGTGCTGGCCGCCGCGGTAGGGATCGTTGGTGACGATGACGTCGCCGGGCGCGAGATTCTCGGGCCCGAACGCTTCGCGCAGGTAGCGCATCGTGATCTCGAACCCGGCCAGCAAGCTCGGCGTGTGGTGGGCCTGGGCGATGGTCTGGCCCTTGGCGTCGGTAATGACGCACGAGATGTCCTTGATCTCGGTGATCAAGGTCGAGCGGCCGGTGCGGACCAGCGTGTAGCCCATTTCGTCGGCGATCTGCTCCAAGGCGTAGCGGATCACCTGCATGGTGATGAGGTCGGTGGTCATGGCCTACCCTACCGCCGCCGCGGGCCCGGCGGGAGCGGCGAGTACGTGCCGGACGCGTGCTTGATCGCGACGAACAGTCCAAAATCGGCCGCGACCCTGGCCGCAGTCCCCGGCGGCAGCAGGGTCGCCGAGGTCTCTTCTTCGATCAGCGCCGGCCCCTTGACGACGCTGCCGGCAGCGAGGTCGCGCCGCTCGTAGATCGCGCTCGAGACCCAGCCGCGGCCTTCGAAGTAGATCGGGCGCGTCTCCTTGCGCGGCGGTTTGGCGCCGCGGCGGGCGCGCATGACGGGAAGCTCGAGCGGCGGATTGCGGCCGAACGCATAGACCCGCACGTTCACGATCTCGATCGGCTCGCCTTCGAAGAAGAAGGCGTAGCGCTCGCGGTAGACGGCGGCGAAGCGGGCGAGCAGCGCCTTCAAGCCGGCGCGGTCGAAGCGGCCGCGTTTGGGGAGCGGCAGCGAGAGCTCGTAGGTCTGGCCCTTGACCTTCAAGTCGGCGAAGCGGTCGAGGCGGATCGCGCGCGGCGCGAAGCCTTGGGCGGCCAAGTCAGCGCGGCCGCGCTCTTCCATCGCGCGGTAGGCGCGCTCGATCGCGGCCACGTCGGCGGCGGCGGCGGTCGCATGCCCGAGCGCGGTCACGTAGTCGTGGCGCATGTCGGTGACGAGCAGCCCGACCGCCGAGAACGTGCCCGGCATCGGCGGCACGATCGCTTCGGCCATACCGAGCTCGCGCGCGATGTCGATCGCATGGACGCCGCCGGCGCCGCCAAAGGACAGCAGCGAGAAATCACGCACGTCGATGCCGCGCTGGATCGTGACGGTGGCGATGCCCTTGATCATGTTGGCGTTGACGACCTTGACGATGCCGAGCGCCGCTTCTTCGGTCGAGAGATCGAGGTGCCGGGCGATCGCGCCGACGGCGGCCGTGGCGGCGGCGGCATCGAGCGTCATCCGCCCGCCGTTGAAGTAGGTTGGGTTCAAGCGCCCCAAGACGAGGTTGGCATCGGTCACCGTGGCCTCGGTGCCGCCGCGGCCGTAGCAGGCCGGTCCCGGCTCGGCCCCGGCCGAGTGCGGCCCGACGTTCAAGGCGCCGCCGGGATCGATCCAGGCGATCGAGCCGCCGCCGGCGCCGATGATGTGGAGATCGATGATCGGGATCTTGACCGGGAGGTCCTGGAACGCGCCCTCGGTGGTGACATTGGGAACGCCGCCCTCGACCAGGCCGATGTCGAACGAGGTGCCGCCGGTATCGACCGAGACCAGCTTGGCGCGATCCGTGCGCCGGCCGTAGAAGGCGGCGGCGACCACGCCTCCCGCTGGGCCGGAGTTCACCGTCGTCACCGCTTTTTCGCGCGCGGTCGCGACCGCGGTCGAGCCGCCATTGGCCTGGATCACGAACAGGCGCGCGGCGCCGAGTTCGGCCGCGATCCGGCGCGCAAGGTCG
>VGEO01000009.1 GCA_016869275.1 Alphaproteobacteria bacterium
CAGCCGATCTCGTTGCACATTGCGAGCATGTCAAGACCCTGAGCGGCCTTATCGTCTCGCGAAGCCGCGGAAAGCCCAAAGTGCAGCAACGCCTAACAAGAGGGTTGTCAGACAAGGCGCCGTCGCGGCTGGCGTCTAGTTGCACCGGTGCACCGCATCTGCCTTCCTCTCATCAAGCCGCAGCACGGTTCGGATCAGCGTCCGAACGACATCCGTACGGTGCGGCCGTTTGCATCGGTGCCGCGGCCGCTCCCTGATTGAGTGCCGGCGCTCTCGTACGTCCCGGTCGCGCTTTGCCCGTTCGAGCAGGCGGCCGCCCAAGTTCCGCGCGACACCCCGCTTGCACCGCCGCTCGATTTCGACCACATGCCGGAGCAAGTCGCACCATCACGCGGAATCGTGAACGCCAGGCGGCCGCCTTCGTCGGAGGACACCGTCATCGTTCCGGACAGCGGCGAGTCGATCCCATCCCAAAGGACCGCCAGCGGGATTCGCGGCGGTCCGGTCGGGGCCAGTGCAGCGGGCTGCGCCGGGCTCGCCGAACGGCTGGCGCTGGCTCGGTTCACGATCGTCACGGTGACCGTGGCGTTCATGCCGTTTTGATTGTAGGCGACGATCTTCGCTTCACTGACTCCCGGCGGCGCATCGACGGTCGTCGTGAAACGTCCGTTGGCGTCAGTCGGGACGCGGATCCCGTTGACGGTGATTTCCGGAATTTGGTTCCGCTCGTTGGGGAGCGCGGTACCGGTGATGACGGCGTTATCGCTGTCGGTAACGAACCGAGGCGGGATCTCGACGCGGGGCGGGCTGACCATGCCGCTCCCCGTGGGGTTGAATTGCGCTTGAACCGGGGCAGCGGCGGCGCACACGGCCGCCGCGAGCAGTAAGACGGCGAGGCGGTTGCTCATGCGACGCTGCCGAGTCCGCACTAGGAGCCGAATGACAACCGGACGTTCTTGCCGCTCGAATCGGTTCCTTTACCGGTTCCTCTTCCGGGCCCCGGACTTTCGTAGGTACCGGTCGCGGTGTAGCCGTTCGAACACGCGGTCGCCCACATTCCTTTCGTCGCGGCGCCCGCCGAACCTTCCGTGAGCGACCACGTGCCCGAACAGGTCGCGTTGTCGCGGGCCAGCTTGAACTCGATGCGCCCGCTGCGTCCGTCCCCCGTCAACAGCAGTTCTCCGGCCATCGGAGCGTCGACGCCTTCCCATTGAACGGCGAGCGGGACGCGTTGGCTTGACGTCGATGGCGAGGCGCTCGCTACCGGCGGCGGCGTAGTCGATGGGGCGGCGGCGGTTAGCGGGGCGCGGCGCGGCGGAACGTACTCGCCCTGAATTCCGATGCGGGAAAAGAGACCTTCCGCGTTGGCGGCCGACGCTTGAGCCTTGTCCGAGCTACAGAAAAAGCCCACGACACGGTATTTGGCGAGCTGACCGGTTTCGCCGCCAGTACCACCCGTATATGTTCGAAAGCCTAAACAAGAACCTTCGGGTCGATCAGCTAGCGCGAAGGAAACGAGATCGAAGTTGCCGACCTGACTTCTAACTTGGGCCGGACTGCCAAAGTCTTTCGCTTGTTTTTTTATATACTCCCACATTGTAATTTCGTCTTGAGTTTTACGGAGTCGCGTACGTAGGAGATATTAGGGTGGTTTGAGTAGGAGAAATGCAGTACGGCTTGGCTCGAGTTCGTCCGCCACTGGTGGTTCTCTTCAATGACCTCATATGAGCCCACTCCGCTAAGGCCGCTCCATCGAACGCGCCGAGAAATTCTGATCGGTTCCGTGAAGCCAACTTCTTCGCCCCGAAATATCAGCTTTGATTCGTCGCGGTAGATGTCCTTCCAGTCTTGCGCGCTCGCGACGGAAGCCCAGAGGGCGAAAGGTGCGACCACCGACAACCACGTGGAACGATTCATAGCGACCTCCAATCCGAGAAACGCAACGAACGATGCCGGAAAATCGAACGATAGATCGAGAACTCGATATTCCTCCGCTATTCGCAAGTGGGACTCCCAAACTCTAACGCGAGGTCTGGATCGCGGCCACCGGCTCGCGGCCGGCGCTGGCGAAGGTTGCCGTGCCGTGTAAATTGCGGACGCGGCGTGTGGTATCTGAATACCGTCTGAACAGCTCGAATTGAGCCTTAGCTGGTAGCTAGGTGGTTGCTACAGCCATTTGGCCGCCTTGCGAATTCCTGGTTAACTCTTTGATTAGAAATGGTGCCGACGACAGGATTTGAACCTGTGACCTACTGATTACGAATCAGTTGCTCTACCCCTGAGCTACGTCGGCGCCGCACCGGCACACGCGGGTCGCAACCCGCCGCCCGGAAACAGTGAGACAATTAGAACGCCGGCCGGCGCGGCGCAACCGTATCCGGCCCGCTCAGCCGGCGACCTTCATCCCCTTCTGCAGGGCCGGCCGCGCGCCGAGGACGCCGGCCCAGCGCTTTAGGTGCTTGAGATCGCCCGCCTTGTCGGCGACCGCCTTGCGCGCGTTGTAGGTCGGATAGAGGCCCAGATCGGCGACCGAGAATTCGCCGGCCAGGAACTCGGCCTCGCCCAGGCGCTGGTCGACCGTCTTGAAGAACGAGCCGAGCACGCCTTCGAAATACTCCTGGTTCTTGGCCGACTTTTCCGGCGCCCGCATGGTGGTGTGGAAGAGCGCGGTCGAGGTCCCGGTGATATCGACCGCCGAATGGATCAGCCATTGGTAGGCGAGGGCCCGCGCCTGCGGGCTCTTGGGAACGAACTTCCCCGCCTTCTCGGCGCAATAAAGGATGATCGCCCACGACTGCGACAGCGTGAACGGCTTGCCGCCCGGACCGTCGCGATCGACGATCACCGGGATCGTGCCGAGCGGATTGATCGCCAGAAATTTCGCGGTGCGGGTCTCGCCCTTGAAGACGTCGAGGAGGGTCGCCTTATAAGGAAGGCCGCACTCTTCGAGGATGACGGCGGCGCGGAGCCCGTTGCTGGTGGCGGCAGTATAGAGATCGATCATGGCGTGTCCTCGCGATTTGGCGCTCGTCCGGCTTGGCCGCGCGCCCGCGCGCCTAAACCTTGCATAAGAGATAATAGGACCGGGGCGGAGCTGCCGCCGCCGGTTGGGCACGGGCTTAGTAGCATACCGGGGCGCGGAGCGGCGAATCGATGACCAAAAAGCGCAAACGTCCATGACCGACCGGAACCGACCCTGGGGCCGGCCGCCGCGCCGCCGCTGGCCGTACGCGTGGCTCGTCGCGGTCGCGGCGGTGCTCGCGCTGGTCGGTGTCCTTCATATCCTTTTTCCCCACGCGCTCGCACGCGAGGACAACCAGATCGACCTCGTCATGAGCGTCCTCATCCTGGCCGGCCTCGCGAGCGGGCTGGCCGTGCATTGGCGGACCGCGCCGGGCCGGCTGTTCCGCAGCATCGGCATCTGGGTCGCGCTCGCCCTGGTGCTGGTCGGGCTATACGGGTTCCGGCACGAATTGGGCGCCATCGCCGCCCGGATCGCGGACGAACTCAACCCGTCGGCGCCGCGCATCGGCGCCGATGGCGCGATCGTCGTCCGCCGCGCGAGCGATGGCCACTTCTATCTCGCCGCCAAGGTGAACGGCGTCGCGATCCGCTTCCTGGTCGATACCGGCGCCACCAGCGTCGCGCTGACGCGGGCGGACGCCAAGCGTCTGGGCTTCGACCCCGAGCGGCTCGACTACACGCTCCGCGTCGGCACCGCCGGCGGCGAGCGCTGGGCGGCGCCGCTGCCCCCGCTCGCGGTCGAAGTCGGCCGGCTGCAGCTCCCGGGCGTCCGCGCCCATGTGAACGACGGCGGGCTCGCGGACTCGCTCCTCGGGATGACCGTGTTGAACCGCTTCAAGAGCGTCGCCATCGCCGGCGACACGTTGACGCTCGCACCTTAAGCGACGGACGGCGGGGTAGGAAGATCGGCGACCGCGCCGCGCCGGGGCGGTCCGAACACCCGCGCCAACAATCCGGTCTGTTCGGCGCCGGCCGGATCGGCGGCGAAGGCATCGAGCGAGCCGAACGCGCCGCACCCCTGGCAGGTCGCGCGAAACTGGGCGTGACGGGCGCCGCACGCCGTGCACGCGAAACCGGGATCGGTCGGCGCCGAGCCGGCGCGCGCACGCCACGTCGCCGCCGGTTCGGACGCGCCGGCCGCGCTTTCGAGCGCGGCCATCAACGCGCAGACGCGGGCATCGGGCGCCGGTCCGACCGCGAGCGGCGCCAGTGCCGCGCGAGCCCGGTCGAACTGACTGGCCGCGATCGCGGCCTGCGCCAGCGCGATCCGGCTCTCGGCGTGGTCGGGGTTGTAGACGATGAGTTTCTCGATGCGCTTGAGCCGCCGGGGCGGCGCCTCGGCCGGCGCCACCGCCTCGAGCGCGTCGACGAGCAACGGGTGCGGCCGCCGCCGCCACGTCACCCGGATCGCGGCGCGGGCGACCTCGCTCCGGCCGAGTGCGGTTGCGATCCGCGCGTAAACCAGCGCGCCCGGTACGAACGACGGGCTCAGCTTGTGGACCCGGCGCGCGAGTTCGAACGCGGCTTCGGGCAATCCACGCGCCTCCGCTTGGGCGGCGCGCTCGTACTGGGCGATGGTCGCGAACTTGCGGGCCTCGGCCGGCGCGAACGCCGCCGTCGCGGCGCGGGTGCGCAAGAGCGCATCGGCCTCGGCCCAATGCCCGCTCTCGGCTTCGAGCGCGAACAGCGCCATGGCGGCGGTGGGCGAGTCCGGCGCCGCCGCGAAGGCCCGGCGCGCCAAGCCCAGCGCGCGGGGCGTGTCACCGCTGCGCTGGGCCTCGGCCAGCAGCCCGCGCACGCCCAGGAACTCGGTTTCCGGCCGCGCCAACATCGCCTCGAACCGGGTGCGGGCGAGGCCGGTATCGCCGGCGAGTTCGGCCGCCTGCGCCGAGAGCATGAGGGTGAGGGCCGGCTCGTCTAGAAGCGCCTCGGCGCGGCGCGCGAGGAGCCGCGCCTGCTTGGCATCGCCGGCGGCGATCGCCGCCAGTCCTTCGGTCAGGGCCTTGATGCCGCGCCGGCGGCGCCATTCGGCGCGTGCGGCAGCGATCCGCGCCGGCCCACCCTTGAACCAGATATAGCCGCGCAACATCCCAGCGAACGCGCCGAGCACCACCACCAGCGCCAGCGCGGCCGCGACCAGCGTGGTCTCGATCCGGTAGCCGGCGACGTCGAACACCACCGCGCTCGGGATGCCGGCGAGCCACGCAACCGCAGCCGCGAGCGCGGCGAGGACGATGAAACCGAACGCAAACCGGAGCACGGGCGATCAGGGCTGCTCGGTGAGCAGCCGGGCGATGCGGGCGTAGAGGGCGGCCGCCGCGCGTTCGCTCGCGAGCGCGGCGGCGGCATCGGCGAGCCACGGCGCCGCCGCTTGGGCCGGTCCGCCGCCGAGCCCGCCGAGCTCATTGACGGCCGCGGCAATGTCGCCGGCCTCGAGCCGGAGCTCGGCGCGCGCGACGCGGGCCTCGGCGCTCTCGCCCTCGATCTCGCCGACCTTGCGGATCACCACCACCTGCGCGGCGCGATCGAGCAGGCGGTCGACCCAGGTGCCCGGCGCCGCGCGGGCTCCGGCAATCGCGCCGGCCGACCCCGCCAGACGCGCCCGCAGTTGCACGAGCGTCGGCACGCCCGTGTCCTTGTAGCGCGCGAGCGTCGCGAGCGCGTTGCGCACGGTCGCGTCCTCGCGCCACGGCGAGCCCTCGATGAGTTGCGCGGCCGCGTCGAGCTCGGTCCGGTAGGCGCCGCCGCGAACCGCGGCCCGAAGGTCGCCGGCCGCCAACAGCAGCGCGACCCGGCCCGGGTCGCTGCGGCCGGACTGGCGGGCGAGGTCGCCGACGCGGGCCTCGAGGACGCCCATTCGTTCGCGCGCGCGGGCGAGGTCGGTCGCGCCCGTCGCACGGCCTTCGGCGACAGCGCGTTCGAGCGCGTCGAGCCGCTCGGCGATAGCGGCGAGGGTCGCGACCTGGCCGGCGAGCGCCTCGATCCGGGCGGTCACCGCTTCGAGTGCCGCGGCGCTCGCGGGCGGCAGCGACGGCGCGGTTGCGGGTTCGGGCGCAGGGACCGCCGTTGGCGCCGGCGCGGATGGGGTCGGCTCGGCGGGCGGCGCGCTCGCGAGGTTTTTGAGGGCGGAGCCGCCGGCATTCGCCTTGGGCTCGGCGCCGGGCTTCGCCTCGCCGCCAAACCAAGCCACCAAGCTCGGGCCAATGGCGACGGCAGCGAAGAAGCCGGCCGCGAACACCACCGCCAGCACCAGAACCAGAAACGCCCACGCCAAACGGCGCATGCCGCGGGCCCGGCCGGTCTTGGCGGTACTCGTGAAGTCCGACGAAAACGCGCCGCGCTCGCCGCTCGGCTCGTCGATCACGGGATCCCGGTTGGTCACCGCCCCTCACCCGCTAGGGTCGACAAGGCCGCGATCAGCGCGGCGCGATCGGGACGGTCGGCGATCTTCACCGTGCGCCATCGAAGGGCTTCAATCTCCGCCGCGACCGCGCGGCTCAAGCAAATCGCCGCCGTCGCGCCGAGCGCCGGTACGATGCCGGCGACCGAGGCGAGCTTAGCAAACGTGCGCGCGGTGCGGGGAGAGAAAAACAGGACCGCATCGATGCGCGCGGCTTTGAGCGCGTCGCCGATCGCCGGCTCGAGCGCGGCCGCCGGGATCGCGCGGTAGAGGACGACGCGGTCGACCGTGAATCCCTTGGCCCGAAGCATCGCTTGGAGATCGCCGGCGATATCGGCGCCGGCGACATGGAGCAGCCGGCCGTCCTCGGGCCGGAGCGCGGCCGCGACGACAGCGACGAGCGCCGCGACATCGCCGGCGGCGCTGGCGACATCGGTGAAGCCGCTCGCGCGCGCGGTCGCGGCGGAGGTATCGCCGACCGCATAGAGCGGCACGCGCCGCTCGGCCGTCGCCGCCGCCAAGGCGCGAATGCCGTTCGCGCTGGTGGCGAGGATCGCCTGCACGCCGGCGAGATCGACGGCGGCCCCGGTCGGGACGATCACAAGCAACGGCTGGAGCAGCGTCTGGTGTCCGCGCGCGCCGAGTTCGGCCGCGAGCGCCGCGCTATCCGATTCGGGCCGGGTGATGAGGACGCGCAAGCCGAGCCTAACGCGCGAACACCGCCGGGTCGGCGCGCCGGCGAAGCTCGGCGCCCAAGTCGTGGCCGATCGCCTCGGCATCGGCGGCGAAACCGGAGCGCTCGCCGCGAACGAGCCCGGTGCCGTCGGCACGGGCGACCAGGCCGCGCAAGGTCAGCCGTGCGTTCGCGACGGTCGCGTACCCGGCGATCGGGGTGCGGCACGAGCCATCGAGCGCCGCCAGCATCGCGCGCTCGGCGGCAACCGCCGCCGAGGTTGCGGCATCGTCGAGCGGTGCCACAACGGCGCGGACTTCGGCATCGTCGGACCGGCATTCGATGCCGATCGCCCCCTGACCGGCGGCCGGCAGCATGTCCTCGACGCTCAAGGTCGACGCATTGGGCTGGACCCGGCCGAGGCGATCGAGGCCAGCGCGCGCCAGGAGCGTCGCATCGGCGTCGCCGGCCGCGATTTTGCGCAGCCGCGTCTCGACGTTGCCGCGAAACATGACGACCTTGAGGTCGGGGCGCTGCGCCAGCAGCTGGGCCTGACGGCGAAGCGACGAGGTTCCGACCACCGCGCCGTCTTTGAGCGTCGCGATCGAGTACGCGCCGGGCGCGATCAGCACGTCGCGCGGGTCGGCGCGCGCCGGCATGGCGGCGAGCATCAGGCCGTCGGGAAGCGCGGTCTCGAGGTCCTTGACCGAATGAACCGCGAGATCGAGCGTGTGCGCGCGCAACCCGTCTTCGATCTCTTTCGCGAACAGGCCCTTGCCGCCGACCTCGGCCAACGGGCGGTCCTGGATGCGATCGCCGGTGGTCTTGACGATCACCACCTCGAGCCGGTCGGCGAGCGCCGGGTCGTGCGTCAGCAGCAAGCGCTTGACGGTCTCGGTCTGAATGAGCGCGAGCGGACTGCCGCGCGTGCCGATGCGAAAGCGCCGTGCCAAGCGTATCTCCTTTTCGTCCGGTCGCCGTTGTCAGGGTCCGGGCGCGATGCTAGAGCCTCGAGCCGCGCCGGTCGACGGCGCTGATGGATCGCCCGTGATCGTTCTCGGCATCGAAACGAGTTGCGATGAAACCGCCGCCGCGGTGGTCGACGATTCCCGCCGCATCCGCGCCGAGGCGGTGCTCTCGCAGACCGCGGAACATCGCCCCTATGGCGGAGTCGTGCCGGAAATCGCCGCCCGCAGCCACATCGATCACCTCGACCGCCTGATCGGCGAGGTGATGGCGAAGGCCGGGATCGCTTACCGCGACCTCGATGGCGTCGCCGCCACCGCGGGCCCGGGTCTGATCGGCGGACTGATCGTCGGGTTGATGACCGGGAAGGCGATCGCCGCCGTGCACGCGTGCCGGTTCATTGCCGTCAACCATCTCGAGGCGCACGCGCTCTCGGCGCGGCTCACCGGCGCGGTGCCGTTCCCCTACCTCCTGCTCTTGATTTCGGGCGGCCATTGCCAACTCCTCGTGGTCGAGGGGGTTGGCCGCTACCGCCGACTCGGCACCACGATCGACGATGCCGTCGGCGAGGCGTTCGACAAGGGCGCCAAGATGCTGGGGCTCGGCTATCCGGGCGGGCCGGCGATCGAGGCGGCGGCTGCGACCGGCGATCCCGATCGCTTCGAGCTTCCGCGCCCGCTCATTGGCCGACCGGGGTGCGACTTCTCGTTCGCCGGCCTCAAGACCGCGCTGGTTCACGCCGTGCGCGCCGCGGCGCCGCTCGATGCCGCGACCGTGGCCGACTTGGCCGCCGCGCTGCAGACCGCGATCGGCGACGTCCTTTGCGATCGCACCCGGCACGCGCTCGCGACCTATCGCGCCGCCCGGCCGGCCGCGCCGACCCTGGTGGTTGCCGGCGGCGTCGCCGCCAATCGCTACCTCCGCGATCGCCTGGCCGCACTCGCCGCCCAAGCCGGCGTGACGTTGCGCATCCCGCCGCCACGGCTCTGCACCGACAACGCGACGATGGTGGCGTGGGCCGGGATCGAGCGGCTGCAGGCCGGGCTCGGCGATCGGCTCGATGCACCGGCGCGGGCGCGCTGGCCGTTGGACCCGGCCGCCGCTCCCGGCGCCAAAGCCTGATAGCATCGGGCTCGCCATGCTGGTCGTGATCTTCGAAGTCGAAACCAAGCCGGGGCGAAGCGGCGACTATTTCGCCCTGGCGAGCGCGCTGCGCGCCGAGCTCGAGCGCATCCCGGGGTTCGTCAGCGTCGAGCGCTTCCGCCACCTGACCGCGCCCGAGAAGTTCGTCTCGATCTCGACCTGGCGCGACGAGGCCGCGGTCCGGGCGTGGCGCGAACACGCCGAGCATCGTGCCGCGCAGGCACGTGGCAGGGACGATATTTTCGCCGACTTCCGGATCCGGGTGACCGAAGTCGTGCGCGATTACTCGATGGCCGACCGGACCGGGTGATGGCGCCGGTCGGGGTCATCGGCGCGGGCGCCTGGGGGACGGCCCTCGCCAACGCAATCGCCGCCAACGGTCATGCCGTAACTCTGTGGGCGCGCGAGCCCGAGGTCGTCGCCGCGATCAACCGCGATCGTCGCAACCCCGATTTTCTGCCCGGCATCGCGCTATCGCCGGCGATACGGGCGACCGCGGTCCTGGTCGAGGCGGCGCAACCGACGGCCGTGTTCCTCGCCGCGCCGGCCCAGCACGTGCGCGCGGTCGTGGCGCCGATCGCGGCGGCATTGGGCGGAAAGCGGCTCGTCCTCTGCGCCAAGGGCCTTGAGACCGCGACCGGCGCGCTGATGTCGGAGATCGTCCAGGCGGCGGCGCCGGCCGCGACTGTTGCGGTGCTGTCGGGGCCGACGTTTGCCCATGAAGTCGCGGCCGGAAAGCCGACCGCGGTGACGCTCGCCTGTCGCGACCCGGCGGCCGGCGCCGCCCTGGTCGAACTGGTCGGAAGCCGCACCTTCCGCCCTTACCTTTCGCGCGATCCGGTCGGCGCCCAGGTCGGCGGCGCGGTCAAGAACGTGCTCGCGATCGCCTGCGGCATCGTCGCCGGCAAGGGCTTGGGCGACAACGCCCGCGCCGCTCTCATCACCCGCGGTTTCGCCGAGATGCTGCGCTTCGGCCGCGCGCTCGGCGCCGAGGGCGACACGTTGATGGGGCTGTCGGGATTGGGCGATCTCGTTCTCACCTGCACCGGCACCGCGTCGCGCAACTATTCGCTGGGCCTGGCCCTCGGCCAAGGCGCCGATCTCGGCCGCTACCTCGGCGAGCGCCGTTCGGTTGCCGAAGGCGTCTATAGCGCCGGCGCCGTGGTGGCGCGGGCCGCGACCTTGGGCGTCGAGATGCCGATTGCGGGCGCGGTCGATGCCATCGTCAATCGCGGCACCGCGGTCGATGCCGCGATCGCCGCGCTGCTCGCCCGTCCGTTCCGCGCCGAGGGCGAAACGCGCTAGCGCGCAAACAGTGGATTCGTGCCTGCCGATTGCCTAGAGTTGCGCGCTTTTCGCGAACCGCCCGATGGCCCACTGGCTGATGAAGACCGAACCCTCGACCTATTCCTGGGACGACCAGGTGAAGAAGGGCGTCGAGTCGTGGAACGGCGTCCGCAACTTCCAGGCGGCGTCGAACATGAAGAAGATGGCGGCCGGCGAGCAATGCTTTTTCTACCACTCGGGCGAAGGCAAGGAGATCGTCGGTATCGTCGCGGTTGCGCGCACTTATTATCCCGATCCGACCGATAAGAGCGGCCGCTTCGGCATGGTCGACGTCAAGACGGTCAAGGCGTTCAAGAAGCCGGTGGCGCTCGCGGCGATCAAGGCCGAGCCCAAGCTCGGCCACCTCGCATTGGTGCGTCAGTCACGGCTCTCGGTGATGCCGGTCGACGACGCGGCGTGGAAGTTGATTTGCAAGATGGGGGGCGTTTAGCGGTGAGCGACGAGCAGGCGGCGCCGCGCGCCTTGAACCCGCTCGAGGCGCGCGAGGTCAATCGACCCCAACCCGGGCACGTGTTGTGCAATCTCGCCGACATCCCCGACGGCGCGACCAAGGCGTTCAATTTCGGCAAGGGCTTCGAGCAGTACAAGATGTTCGTGCTGCGCCGCGGCGATGCCTTGTTTTCCTATGCCAACGATTGTCCGCACGTCCACGGTCCGCTCGACTGGCGGCCGGGCGAGTTCCTGACCGAGGACAACGCGTTCATCATTTGCGCCATGCACGGTGCGATCTTCCAGATCGAAGACGGCCGCTGTGTCGCCGGCCCCTGCCACGGCCACTATTTGTCGGCGGTACCGGTTGCGGTCGTCGACGGCCGCATTGTCGTCGTCGAACGCTGAGCAACCGATGTTTCCGCCGGTCGCGCCCAAACCGGGCGACACGTTGTGCGCATTCGCCGAGATTCCGGACGGCGGCACCTGGTCGCGCCTCTATGGCGAGGCGCGCGAGATCTTTCCGATCGTGGTCGCGCGCAAGGGCGAGCGTCTCTACGCCTACGTCAACGTCTGTCCGCACCAATTTCTCCCTCTCGACGGTTACCAAGGCGCGTTCCTGACCGACGACGGCGACCACCTCTATTGCATGCAGCACGGTGCGGTGTTCCGGCTGGACGACGGCGTCTGCATCGAAGGCCCGTGCGGCGGCCGGCGCCTGCTGGCGTTCGCGGTCGAGGTCCGCGGGGCCGACGTCGTCATGGGCCGCTGGCCCGATCCGCCGCCCCGGCCGCCGGCCGACCCGAACGACCGCAGCCCGCCCAATCGCGCCCGATGACGGGCGCCGCCTTCGGTAAGAATCGCGGCCTCGTGCTGACGCTCGGCGCGCTTTCGGCGTTCGGGCCGATGTCGATCGACATGTACTTGCCGAGCCTCCCCACCATCACGCGCGAGTTCGCGACCGATCAGGCGAGCGTTCAATTGACGCTGTCCTCGCTCCTGGTCGGATTCGCCCTGGCGCAGCTCTTCTACGGGCCGATCTCCGACCGCTACGGCCGGCGCATGCCCTTGATCGCCGGCATTTCGCTCTATGCGCTGGCAAGTCTCGCCTGCGCCGTCGCCGCCAACGTCGAGACCATGATCGTCGCCCGCTTCGTCCAGGGCTTCGGCGGGGCGGTCGGGCCGGTGCTGGCGCGGGCGATCGTGCGCGATCTGTTCGACAAGAACGAATCGGCGCGGATGCTCTCGTTCCTGTTCCTGGTGATGGCGGCGGCGCCGCTGTTGGCGCCGGCGCTTGGCGGCCAGATTCTGACCTTCTTCGGCTGGCGCACGGTGTTCTGGATCCTGGCCGGGTTCGGCGTTCTCTGTATCGTCCTAGTGGCGTTCGTGCTCGACGAGACGCTGCCCGCCGATCGCCGCACCAGCCACAACGCGCTCGACATGGCGAAGTCCTACGGCGAGCTGCTGGTCCACAAGCGCTACCTCGGCTACGCCTTCGCCAGCGGCTTCATCCTGGCCGGGATGTTCGTCTACATCTCGTGGTCGCCGTTCGTGTTCATCGACGGCTTCGGCGTACCGCCGCAGTTTTTCTTCCTGATTTTCTCGACCAACGTCCTCGGCATGATGGTGTGCGCGAGCCTGAACAGCCGCTTCGTCATGCTGTGGGGCGTCGACCGCATGCTGCTGTTTTCGACGCTGTGGGCGGCGGCGTGGGCGTGCCTGATGGCGCTGCTCGCCGGGTCGGCCTGGGGCGGGCTGTTCGCGATCGCGATCCCGCTCTTCTTCTATCTGATGACGATCGCGGTTACCGCCGCCAACGGCACCGCCGGCGCGCTCGCCGATTTCCCGCACATGGCCGGCACCGCCTCGGCGTTGATGGGGACCATGCACTACGCGCTGGGCGCGATCATGGGCGCCGCGGTCGGGCTCGTGTTCGACGGCGGCGCGCTGCCGATGGCCGGCGCGATCGCGATCGCCGGCGCGGTCGCGCTGCTGGCGCGGCTGTTCCTGATCGCCAAGTAAGCGAGCGGTCGCCCTTGCCGGGCAGCGGCGGTCTTCGCCTATAATCCGCCCCGAGCGAACAAGCGCCCGCCAGCGGCGCGAGGAGGGAAACCGATGTGCGCGGATACCGTCTACAAGGTCCCGGACCAGTGGAAGAAGAAGACCTGGTGCACGAACGACCAGTATCTCGCGCTCTATAAGCGCTCGCTCGACGACCCCGAAGGCTTCTGGGCCGAGCAAGCCAAACGCATCGACTGGTTCAAGCCGCCGACCAAGATCAAGGACGTGAACTACACCGGCGATGTCCGCATCCGCTGGTATTACGACGGCGTCCTCAATATCTCGGCCAACTGCATCGACCGCCACCTCGCCAAGCGCGGCGGCCAGACCGCGATCATCTGGGAAGGCGACGACCCCAACGTTTCGAAGAAAATCACCTACCGGGAGCTGCATACCGAGGTCTGCCGCTTCGCCAATGTCCTCAAGGCCGAGGGTGTCAAGAAAGGCGATCGCGTCACCATCTACCTGCCGATGATCCCCGAGCTCGCCTACGCGATGCTCGCCTGCGCGCGGATCGGCGCCGTGCACTCGATCGTGTTCGGCGGCTTCTCGCCCGAGTCCCTGGCCGGCCGCATTCTCGATGCCGACTGCGCGGTCGTGATCACCGCCGACGAGGGCCTGCGCGGCAGCCGGCCGATCCCGCTCAAGGCCAATACCGACGAAGCGCTGAAGAAGTGCCCCGGCGTCAAAAGCGTCGTCGTGGTCAAGCGCACCGGCGGCAAGACCGGTTGGGTCGAAGGGCGCGATCGCTGGTACCACGACTTGGCGGCCAAGGCGTCGGCCGACTGCCCGCCCGAGCCGATGGGCGCCGAAGATCCGCTGTTCATTCTTTACACCTCGGGCTCGACCGGAAAGCCCAAGGGCGTGCTCCACACCACCGGCGGCTACGCCGTCTACACCTCGATCACCCACCAGTACGTATTCGACTACCATGATGGCGACATCTACTGGTGCACCGCCGACATCGGCTGGGTAACCGGCCACAGCTACATCATCTACGGGCCGCTTTCGAACGGCGCGACCACGATCATGTTCGAGGGCGTGCCGAACTATCCCGATCCCGGCCGCTTCTGGCAGGTGGTCGACAAGCATCGGGTCAATATTTTCTACACCGCGCCGACGGCGCTCCGTGCGCTCATGCGCGAAGGCGATGCGTGGGTGACCAAGGCGTCGCGACAGTCGCTTCGGCTGTTGGGCACGGTCGGCGAGCCGATCAATCCGGAAGCGTGGGAGTGGTATCACCGGGTCGCGGGCGAACGGCGCTGCCCGATCGTCGACACCTGGTGGCAGACCGAGACCGGCGGCATCTTGATCACGCCGTTGCCGGGCGCCACCGACCTGAAGCCCGGCTCGGCGACGCGGCCGTTCTTCGGCATCCGCCCGGTGATCGTCGACGGCGAAGGCAAGGAACTCGCCGGTGCCACCAGCGGCAATCTCTGCATCGCCGACTCCTGGCCCGGGCAGATGCGGACCGTGTTCCGCGACCACCAGCGCTTCATCGACACTTATTTCGCGACGTTCAAGGGCCGCTACTTCACCGGCGACGGCTGCCGGCGCGACGCCGACGGCTATTACTGGATCACCGGACGGGTCGACGACGTCATCAACGTCGCCGGCCACCGTCTCGGCACCGCCGAGATCGAGAGCGCGCTGGTCGGGCACACCAACGTCGCCGAAGCCGCCGTGGTCGGCTACCCGCACGACATCAAGGGCCAGGGCATCTACGCCTACGTCACCTTGAAACTGGGCGTGGCCGAGACCGACGAACTCAAGAAAGAACTCGTCCAGTGGGTGCGCAAGGAGATCGGCCCGATCGCAACGCCGGACCTCATCCAGTGGGCACCCGGTTTGCCGAAGACGCGTTCGGGCAAGATCATGCGGCGCATTCTCCGCAAGATCGCGGCCAACGAGTACAAGGACCTCGGCGATACGACGACGCTCGCCGACCCGGCGGTCGTCGACAATCTGGTCAAGAACCGCGCCAACGTCGGCTAGTAGCACCGCGCGTCGGCCGCGACACGCAACGCCCCGCGGCCGCCGCGCCGCGGGGCCGGAGGATTTTCGATTGCCGAGCGCGAGGGTCGACGCCGGGGACGGGCGATGATTCCCGAAGGCCTGGTTGCGCCGGAGCTCGCGCTCGCGCTCGCCATCGCCGCGCTCGCCGGCGTCACCCGCGGCTTCGCCGGCATCGGCTCGGGCTTCATCATGATGCCGCTCTTCAGTCTGCTGTTCGGGCCGCTCGAGGCGGTGATCATCGTCTGCCTGCTGGACGCGTTCGGCTCGGTGCAGATGTTTCCGTGGGCGCTGCCGCGGACCGATTGGCGCAAGGTGAGCTTCTTGGCGCTCGGAAGCGCGGCGTTGATCCCGGTCGGCACGCTGCTGCTGATCAATCTCGATCAGGAGCTGATGCGGCGCACGATCGGCGTCGTCGTGATCGGGTTCACCGCTTTCTTGATGACGGGGTGGCGCTACCGCGGTCCGGACGGGATCCCGGTTTCGCTCGGGATCGGCGGGCTGGCCGGCTTGCTGTCGGGCGGCACCGGCATGGGCGGGCCGCCGGTGATCGCCTATCTGCTCGCGACCTCGGCGACCGCCGAGAAGGTCCGCGCCAACATCGTGAGTTACTTCCTGCTGCTCGTGACCTTCATCGTCCTCGCCTTCGCCTGGAACGGCGCCGTCACCGAGCTCAGCCTGTGGCGCACGGGCTCGCTGTTGCCGGTCTTTCTGGCGGCGCTCTGGGTCGGCGCCAAACTCTATCCGCTCGCTGCCGAGCGCACGTTCCGCCGCGTCGCCTACACCTTGATGATGCTCTCGGGCATCACCGCGCTGGTGCGTTGAGGAGCGCGCCATGGAAGTCCTGACCCTCGAACTCGCGCTGGCCGCCGCGATCGCCGCCGGAGCGGCGCTCGCCAAAGGTTTCGCCGGCTTCGGCGGGGGCATGATCATGGTGCCGTTGTTGGCGCTCGTTTACGGACCGGTCGAAGCGGTCGCGCTGGTCACCATCCTCGAAGGACTCGCGACCTATCAGTTGCTACCGCAGGCGCTCCCAAAAACCGAGTGGCGCGAGATCGCGCCGCTCGCCGCGCTCACCGCGCTCTTCACCCCGGTCGGCGTATGGGCGTTGATCTCGGTCGATCCGGCGCTGATGCAGCGGCTGATCGGTGGGCTGGTGGTCGCGTTCGCGCTGATCGCGCTCTCGGGCTGGCGCTACAACGGCCCGACCCGGCCGGCGCTCACGCTCGGCGTCGGTTCGTTCGCCGGGCTCTTGATGGGCGGGACCGGCTTGGGCGGGCCGCCCGTGCTCCTCTACATGCTGGCGCGCGCCGGTGCGGCCGATCGCGCCCGCGCCGGCATCATCAGCTATTTTGCCATCACGATCACCGTGTTGTTGGCGACGTTGCTGTGGCAGGGGACGATCGGCACGCCGACGCTGTGGCGCTCGGCGGCGCTAACGCCGCTGTTCCTGGCCGGAACCTGGCTCGGCAGCCGGTTCTACGGCCGCGCCAACGACCAGATGTTCCGCCGCGTCGCGCTCTCGCTCCTGGTCGTGGCGGGCGCGACCGCGCTCGTCGGCTGAGCCATGGACGCGGTGTTCGTCCCCGACCTGGCCCTGGCCGCGGCGATCGCCCTCGCCGGCGGCGTCATCAAAGGCTTCGCCGGGTTCGGCGGCGGCATCTTCATGATGCCGCTCCTGACCGTCCTCTACGGCCCGGTCGAGGCGGTGGCGATGGTGCTGCTGCTCGAGGTACCGACCACGTTCCAGTTGCTGCCGCGCGCAATCCGCGAAACCAACTGGACGATGTCGCTGCCGATTTCGGCCGGACTGTTGCTGACGATCCCGCTGGGTTCGCTGGTTCTCGTCAGCGCCGATCCGGACTGGATCCGGCGCGGCATGGGCACGGTCGTGATCCTGTTCAGCATCGTCATGTATGCCGGCTGGCGCTATCCCGGTCCCTTCAACCGCCCGGCGTCGTTCGTGACCGGCCTGCTCGCCGGATTCGCCGCCGGCGCGGCGGCGATGGGCGGCACCATCACCGGGCTCTACATGCTGTCCGCGTCCGACGACAGCGCCCGCATCCGAGGCAGCAATCTCTTGTTCGCCGCCATCATCATCGCCTTCCTGCTCGCGCTGCTGGCGTGGTTCGAGGCGATCCTGGCGGCGACGGTGTGGCGCTCGGTTCTGCTGGCGCCGGTCGTGATCGCGGGCGCGTGGGCCGGGACCCATTTCTTCGACCGTTCGAACGAGCGCCTGTTTCGCCACGTCGCGCTCGGCGTGATCGCGGCCTCGGGCCTGACCGCGCTCGTCAAATGATCGCCGCCCTCCTCCACGAGATCGCGACCCCGGCCTTCGCCATCGCCGCGGTCGCCATCGCCGCCTCCGGCCTCGTCAAGGGTTTCGCTGGGTTCGGCGTCGCCATGGTCGGCGGCCCGGTGCTCGCCGTCCTCTATTCGCCGGTCGAGGCGATCGCCACCATCTTGGCGCTCGAGCTCGTGACCGCCGCCCAGCTGGTGCCGCGGGCGGCGGCGCGCGCCGAATGGCCGATCGTCGCGCCGCTCGTGCTCGCGAGTTGGCTCACGGTCCCGATCGGCTCGTATTTCCTGGTCGCGTTCGACCCGCTCATCGTCCGCCGTGCCATCGCCGCGACCGCTTTTCTGTTCGCCCTCGTCATGCTGGCGGGCGCCCGCTACCGCGGCCGCCAGTCGCTGCCGATCAGCTTGGGCATCGGCGTCGGCAGCGGCGTCATCACCGGGGCAACCGGCATGGGGAACCCGCTGCTCATCCTCTACGTCCTGGTCGGGAGCGCGCCGGCCGAGCGGCTGCGCGCCAATATCGTGATGCTCTCGTTCCTGATGGTGTCGGCCGCGGCGGTGTCGCTGCTCGTCAACGCCGAGCTCGCCGCGGCCGCGCTGGTGCGCGCCGCGGCGCTGGTCCCGGTCGTGGCGATCGCGACCATGATCGGCGCCAGGCTGTTCGGCCGCGTCAGCGACACCCTGTTCCGCCGCTTTGCGCTCGCCGCTATCGTCGCGACCGCCCTCACCGCCTTGATCGTCTGATGCCGATCGATCTCCTCTCCGGCGAGTTCCTTTATCTCGCGGCGATCGCCGCGATCGCCGGCGTGCTGCGCGGCTACACCGGCTTCGGCTCGGCGATGGTGATGTCGCCGCTGTGGGCGATCGCGATCGGCCCGGCCCAGGCGATCGCGACCCTGGTCGTGCTCGAAGTCGCGGTTTCGTTCCAACTGTTGCCGCGCGCGCTCCGCAGCACCGATTGGCGTCTGATCGGCCTGTTGATCGTCTCGGCCGCACTCGCGGTGCCGCTCGGGGTGTGGGCCTTGGTCACCGTCGATCCGGCGATGATCCGGCGCGTCATCGGCTTGGTCGTCTTGGTATGGGCGGGCGCGATGCTGTGGGGGGTCCGCTATACCGGGAAACTCTCGACCGGCGCCACGCTCGGGATCGGCGCGACTGCCGGCGCGCTCATGGGCGCGACCGGGCTGGGCGGGCCGCCGATTCTGATCTATTTCCTTTCGACCCCGGCCCGGGCCGAGTCGAACCGCGCCAACATCATCGTCTTCTTCGCGATCATCAGCGTCTATCTGATCGGCGCGTTCGCGGTGGGTGGTATCTATGTCGCCGAAACCTGGTGGCGCGCGGCGCTGATGGCGCCGATCTTCCTGGGCGCGGCCTGGGTCGGCGCCAATCTGTTCGACAAGTCGAGTGACGCGACCTATCGCCGCGTCGCCCTCGTTTTTCTGCTCGTCATCGGGCTGGCGACGCTGGCGATCTGACCGGATCGGCGTCAAAAGTCGACGGCGATGCCTTTGCGCTCCCAATCGCCGTAGCGCGTCGGCTCGGGCCCGCTCGGGCCGCCATACTCCTTGGCCGGGTCGGGGTAGGCGCCCGCGACCGGCGGCGGCGTTACGGGCGGCGGCGACGGCGGCGGCGTTACGGGCGACGGCGGCGGCGGTGCGGGCGACGGCGCCCGCCCAGGCGTCGGTGCCAACTCGGACGCAGCGACGGCGGCGGGTGGGGTGGCGGGCTGGGGCGGTATCGCCATCGATGTTGGGGCTGGAAAGGTCGGCCGTTGTCACTACATTGAATAGCGCATTTCGAGCTTCGGCGTCAGCAATCGCGACCGCTCCATAGTCATGACCGGCTACGTTCGTACCGCCCTCTTCCTCGCGGCGTTGACCGCACTGTTCCTCGCCATCGGCTTCATGCTGGGCGGCGAAGGCGGCATGCTGATCGCGTTCGCGCTGGCCTTGGCGATGAACCTGTTCGCCTACTGGAACTCGGACAAGATGGTCCTCTCGATGTACGGCGCGCGCGAGGTCGACCATCGCAGCGAGCCGGCCCTGTTCGGCATCGTCGAGCAGCTGGCGCGCCGCGCCGCCCTGCCGATGCCGCGCATCTACGTGGTCGACAGCGATCAGCCCAACGCCTTCGCCACCGGGCGCGACCCCGAGCACGCCGCGGTGGCGGCGACCACCGGGCTCTTGCGCAGCTTGAGCGCCGAGGAGATCGCCGGCGTGATGGCGCACGAGCTCGCCCACGTCAAGAACCGCGATACGCTCATCATGACCATCACCGCGACCATCGCCGGGGCGATCGGCATGCTCGCCAACTTCGCGATGTTGTTCGGCGCCAGCCGCGGCGATGAGCGCGGCGGCAGCCCGCTCGGGATGGTCGGGACCATCCTGATCATGATCCTGGCGCCGATCGGCGCCATGCTGGTGCAAATGGCGATCAGCCGGAGCCGCGAATACGATGCCGACCGCATCGGCGCGGCGATCGCCGGGAAGCCCTTGTGGCTCGCGGCCGCGCTCGAAAAACTCCACTACGCCGCCAAACGGATCGACAACCCGGCGGCCGAGGCCAATCCGACGACCGCGCATCTCTTCATCGTCAATCCGCTGCACGCGCACGCGGTCGACGGTCTGTTCTCGACCCATCCGTCGATCGAGAACCGGATGCGGCGTCTTCGCGCGATGGCGGGCGTCGCCGGTCCGTGGGGATAAACCCGAGCGGCGACCAAAGCCGCAGGATCGCGCTCGACCTCGTGAGCGCGATCGTCGATCAGGGCAGTCCGCTCGATGAGGTCTTCGAGCGCGCCCTCGGCCCGCGCGGCGCGCTCGCGATCCTGGCACCGCGCGACCGGTCCTTCGTCCGCAACCTTGTCACCACGACGATTCGCCGCCTGGGCCAGATCGACGCCGTGCTCGCGCATTTCGCCGAGCGCGCGATCCGGCCGGCGAGCGTCCGCAACGTCCTCCGGCTCGGAGCCGCGCAACTCCTGTTCCTCCGCACTCCGGCGCACGCCGCCACCACGACCGCCGTCGCCCTGGTCGAGGCGCCGCCGCAGAGGGGCTTCGTCAACGCGGTCCTGCGCCGGATCGCGACCGAGGGCGACCCGCTGGTCGCGACCCAGGACGCGGCGCGGCTGACGACGCCGGCATGGCTGTGGGAGGGCTGGACCGCCGCCTACGGCGAAGCCGGCGCGAGCGCGATCGCCGCCGCCCACCTCGCCGAGCCGCCGCTCGACCTGACCCTCAAGGACCCCGCGGGCACGGCCGTGTGGGCCGAGCGGTTGGGCGCCCGCATTCTTCCGACCGGGAGTCTGCGGCTCGCTCACGCCGGCCCGATCACCGCCCTTCCCGGCTACAAGGCCGGTGCGTGGTGGGTCCAAGATGCCGCAGCCGCCTTGCCGGCGCGGCTCGTGGGCGAGATCAAGGGCCGCGCCGTCATCGATCTCTGCGCCGCGCCCGGGGGCAAGACGGCGCAGTTCGCCGCCGCCGGCGGCCGGGTCGTCGCGCTCGACATCGCCCGCGGCCGGCTCGGGCGGCTTCGCGACAACCTCGACCGGACCGGCCTGCGCGCCGTCGTCATCGAAGCCGATGCCACGACGTGGTCGCCCGCGACCGCCGGGTTCGGGCCGGCGGACGCGGTCCTGCTCGATGCCCCGTGCACCGCGACCGGAACGCTCCGCCGCCACCCCGACATCGCCCTCCACAAAAGCGCGGCCGACGCCGCGCGCCTGGCCGAGCTCCAGGACCGGCTGCTCGCCAACGCCGCGACCATGGTGAAGCCGGGCGGGCTGCTGGTGTTTTGCAGCTGCTCGCTCGAGCCGGCCGAAGGCCCGGCCAGGATCGCAGCCTTCCTCGAGCGCGAATCCGGCTTCTTGCGCCGGCCGATTGCCGGCGCCGAGTTGGCCGGCATCGCCCCATTCGTGACGCCCGAGGGCGATTTGCGCACGCTGCCCTCGCAGTGGGCCGAGCACGGCGGCATCGACGGTTTTTTCATCGCCCGGCTGGTCCGCGCGGCGTGAGCGCGGCTTGATGCGGCCGACCCAAGCTGGTAGGAGAGCGCCGATGCCGCGTGACACGTCGCGCTCCCCGCGTCGGGTTCGGATCGCCCCGTCGATTCTATCGGCCGATTTCGCCCGCCTCGGCGAGGAAGTGGCGGCGATCGAAGCGGCCGGCGCCGACTACGTCCACTTCGACGTCATGGACGGGCACTTCGTCCCCAACATCACGATCGGTCCGGCGGTGATCAAGGCGCTGCGGCCGCACTCGAAGCTCGTTTTCGACGTCCACCTGATGATCGCCCCGGTCGATCCCTACGTCGCCGCCTTCGTCGACGCCGGCGCCGATCTCATCACCGTCCACGCCGAAGCCGGGCCGCATCTCCACCGCACGCTGCAACTGGTGCGGGCGCAAGGCGTCAAAGCCGGCGTCTCGCTCAACCCGGCGACGCCTCCCGAAGCGATCGCCTCGGTGGTGGCCGAGGTCGACCTGATCCTGGTGATGAGCGTCAATCCGGGGTTCGGCGGACAGCAGTTCATCCCGGGCCAGATCGCCAAGATCGAAACGATCCGCGCGATGATCGACAAGTCGGGACGCGCGGTCGAACTCGAGGTCGACGGCGGCGTCACCGCGGAGAACGCCGCCCGATTGATCGCCGCCGGCGCCGACGTCCTGGTCGCCGGCACCGCCACCTTCGCCGGCGGCCGCACCCGCTACGCCGCCAACATCGAACGTCTCCGCACCGCGGCGGCCGCGTGACGGACGGGCTCCTCACGAACGCCTACTACGCGACCCGGCTCTACGAGCTCACGCTCGGCACCAAGCCGGCGGTGCTCGACCGCGTGCCGGTCGACGCCTGGCTGGGCGAGCCCTTGAACGCGAACGCCATGTTCCAGGGCCGCTACAGCGCCGCCGGTCAGGAGGTCGTCAATCCCAACCAGGCGCCCTGGCATCTCGACGCCGGTCCGGCGTGGCAGGCGTTTTTCAACGGCTTCGAGTGGCTGCGCGACTTTCGCGCCGTCGGCGGCACCGTCGCCCGGCAGCGCGCGCGCGAACTCACCCAAAGCTGGCTCCTCGCCAACCCGCGCTGGTCGGCGACGGTATGGCGCCCGGACGTGCTCGGGCGACGGGTCGCGGCCTGGATTCACCACAGCGACTTTCTCTTGAATGGCGGCAAGGCCGAGTTCATCGCGCCGTTCCTGCTGAGCCTCGGCCGCCAGGTCCGGCACCTCCGCCGCGTGGCCGGCAAGGGTCCGTCCGGACACGGCAAACTCGCAGCCATCGTCGGGCTCAACGTTGCCGCGATCGCGATCGGCGGCGCCGCGCGCTGGCGCGACCAGGCGCAGCGCCTGCTCGAGCACGAGATCGCGCATCAGGTCCTGGCCGATGGCGGCCACGTCGAGCGCAGTCCGAGCGTCCATTTCACGGTGTTGCGCGATCTGATCGGGCTCCGGCTGGCGCTCGCCGAGGCCCGGATCGAGCCCTCGGCCGCGATCGCGGCGGCGATCGAACGCATGACGCCGATGCTCCGGTTTTTCCGCCACGGCGATGGCGCACTCGCGCTTTTCAACGGCGGCGGCGAGGAAGCCGCGAGCGCCGTCGATGCCACCCTCGCCCGCGCCGAAAGCCGCGGCCGCCCCCCGGTCTCGGCACATGCGAGCGGGTTCGAACGGCTCGCCGCCGGCCGCACCACCCTCATCCTCGATGCCGGGGCGCCGCCGGCGGCGCCCTACGACGCGGCCGCCCACGCCGGCTGTTTGAGCTTCGAAATGAGCATCGGCAGCGACCGCCTGATCGTGAACTGCGGCGCGCCGCTGGCGCCCGAGTCGCCGTGGGCCGAGCCGCTGCGCGCGACCGCCGCGCACACGACCGTCGTACTCGCCGACACCAATGCGCTCGATCTCCGCCCCGGCAGCGGCGTCAGGCGGCGGCCGAAGGCGATCGCCGCGACCCGCCGCGACGGCGACGACGGCACCCAGACGGTCGAGGCCCGTCACGACGGCTACGCCGCCAATTTCGGGGTCGAGCATCACCGCCGCTTGACGCTGCACCGTACCGGAGACCGCGTCACCGCCGAGGACCGGCTGGTGGCGAGCCCCGGGCACCCGGCGTCGGCGACGGCGGTGGCGCCGTTCGTCGCCCGTTTTCACCTTCACCCCGACGTGCGCGCCTCGCTGCAACAGGATCGCCGCGCCGTCATCCTGCGCTTGGCGCGCGGCACCGGCTGGGTGTTCGAGGCCGAAAACGGCGATCTCGCGATCGAGGAAAGCATCTATCTCGGCCGCGGCCAACCGCGGCGCACGAGCCAGATCGTCATGTCGGGAACCGTTGCGGCCGGCGCCGGGTTCAGTTGGTCGCTCGCCCGGGTCGGCGACTGACTAACCTCGACCGCCTTGGACACCCAGCTATCATTGTTCGAGAGGATCGTTCGATGACAGCGACTGCAGACGGTCTACAAAACGACCCGGAAACCGAAAAGGTTTTCAAGGCGCTGCACAATCCCAAGTGGGACTTGAGGACCATTCCGGGTCTCGCCAAAGAAACCGGCCTGTCGGAAGAAAGCGTTCGGAAGGTGCTCGCCGAGAAGCGGGAGCTCGTTCGCGTGTCCGATGTACCCGACAAAACAGGCCAAGACCTTTACGCCCCGAAGGAAAAGCCGGTTTCGTTTCGGGAATTTCTTTCGAAGATGCGCATTTTCATCGCCAAGACGTAACGCTTGGTTCGTGGCCGGACTTGAAGCCTTCTTGTTCGGTGTCGTAGGCGGATTTCTGGCCGAATTCCTCGGTTGGTACAAACTCAGAAAAAACTACCGGCGAAGTTTCCGATTTATGCCCGGTCGTTCTCGTACTGGGCTCTAACCGCAGCGATGATACTCGTCGGCGGCGGGTTGGCGTGGCTGTACGCCGCGTCGGGAACGGTCTTGACCGCGATTCTCGCGGTCAATGTCGGAGCGACTGCGCCGCTGGTATTGCAGACCCTGGCGAGCGAAGTCGAAATCGAACCGGGTAAAACCAACTAGCTCACAGCTAGAACGGGGTCTCGCCTGACTACAGCTGCCAGCGGCGGAGCCCATCGGGAAGGGCGAGGCCGCGCCACATGCCCTTGATGTCGGCGACGAGGCCGCGCGGGACCAGGAGCGTGGCGAGATCCGTGGCCGCCATCGCCGCGTAATCCCTGTGCGCGACCGCGCCGACGATCGCATCGTACGGCGCGCCGCCGGCGAGCGTGGTCACCAGCTCGAGCCGGTAGTGTTCGTGCGCCTCGGCGGGGTCGGCCAGCGGGTCGTGGACGTCGACCGCGTGCCCGCGCGCGCGCAACCCTTCGATCACGTGCACGACCTTGGTGTTGCGGAGGTCGGGCACGTTCTCCTTGAAGGTGAGCCCGCACACCAGGATCTTGGCCTTGGGCGCGAGCAGGGCGTCGACGCGCTCGGCGATGAAGCCGCCCATGCCGTCGTTGGTACGCCGCCCGGCCAAGATCACGGTCGGGTCGTAGCCGATCCGCTGCGCGCAGTAGGACAGGTAGAACGGGTCGACGCCGATGCAGTGGCCGCCGACCAACCCGGGCGCGAAGCCCAAAAAGTTCCATTTGGTGCGAGCGGCGTCGAGCACGTCGTAGGTCGAGAGCCCGAGCTTCTGGAAGATCATCGTCACTTCGTTGATGAAGGCGATGTTGATGTCGCGCTGGGCGTTTTCGATGACCTTGGCCGCCTCGGCGGTCTTGATGTCGCGGGCGACGAACACGCCGCCCCGGGTGACGGCGCCGTAGACCTCGCGCAGCAGCTCGACCACCGCCGGGGTCTGGCCGGCAACGACCTTGGTGATGCGATCGACGGTGTGCTCGCGATCGCCCGGATTGATGCGCTCGGGCGAGTAACCCAGGAAAAAGTCGCGGCCGCAGACCAGGCCCGAGGCGCGCTCGAGCTCGGGACCGCAGATATCCTCGGTGACGCCGGGATAGACGGTGCTTTCGAACACGACTGTCGCGCCCCGCTTGAGGGCGCGGCCGACGGTCGCGCATGCCGCCTTGACGGCGCCGAGATCGGGTTGGTTGTCATCGTCGACCGGAGTCGGCACTGTCACGATCGCGAGGTCGGCGCGCGCGATCGCGGCCGGATCGTCGGTGAGTTTCAGGGTCGACGCCGCGAGCACGTCTTTGGCGACTTCGCGGGTGCGGTCGCGGCCGGATCTGAGTTCGGCGATGCGGCCGGCGTCGATATCGAACCCGGTCACGGGATAGCGGCGCGCCAGCGCGACCGCCAGCGGCAGGCCGACATAGCCGAGGCCGACGACACAGATTTCGTGTAGGTTCGCGTTCATTTTCAGGCCGGGCGTGCGACCGCGCTTCGTAGCGGCGAGCGCCCAGGTTGTCAAACCGCGACCGACCGCGACCAGCGAGCGACGATCGACCGACGATGTGCGGACTGACCGGATTTATCGACCTCCAACACCGGCGCGACGGCGGCGCGCTCGGCCGTTTGGTCCAGGCGATGACGACGACCCTCGCCCACCGCGGCCCCGACGGCAGCGATACCTGGATCGACGAGGCGAGCGGCGTCGCCCTCGGCCATCGGCGACTCTCGATCATCGATCTTTCCGATGCCGGCCGCCAGCCGATGACGTCGGCCGACGGCCGGCTGGTCATCGTCTTCAACGGCTGCGTCTACAATTTCGCCGAGCTCCGCACCGAGCTCGTCGCGCGCGGCCATCGCTTTCGCGGCCACTCGGACACCGAGGTCATCCTCGAAGCGATGGCGGCGTGGGGGATCGAGACGGCGGTGGCTCGTTTCGTCGGCATGTTCGCGATCGCGCTGTGGGACAAGGCCGCGCACCGGCTCTCGCTGATTCGCGATCGGCTCGGCATCAAGCCGCTCTATTACGGCCGGGTCGGCGGCGCGTTCGTGTTCGGCTCGGAGCTGCGCGCGCTCGAAGCCTACCCAGAGTTCGCCGGCGAACTCGACCGCGACGCGCTCGCGCTCTATGCCGCGCGCGGCTGCATTCCGGCGCCGTGGACCGTGTATCGGGGGCTCCGCAAACTGCCGCCGGGAACCATCCTGACGTTCGAGCCGGCCTGGAGCGACGTCCCGGAGCCGCGCCCCTACTGGACGTTGCGAAGCGTGGTCGAGGCCGGGCGCGCGACGCCCTACCGCGGCAGCTTCGCCGCGGCCGTCGATGAGCTCGATGGCTTGCTCCGCGAGGCGGTGCGTTGCCGGCTGGTCGCGGACGTGCCGCTCGGCGTGTTCTTGTCGGGCGGGATCGATTCGAGCCTGGTGGCGGCCCTGGTGCAGCAGGAGGGCGGTAAGCCGGCCGAAACCTTCACCATCGGGTTCGCCGATCAAGGCTACGACGAGGCGACCGACGCCAAGGCGGTGGCCCGGCATCTCGGCACCCATCACCACGAGCTCTACGTCGCGCCCGACGACGCACGCGCCGTCATTCCCAAGCTCGCCGCGATCTACGACGAGCCGTTCGCCGATTCCTCGCAGATACCGACCTACCTCGTCGCCAAACTCGCGCGCAGCCGGGTCACGGTGACGCTCTCGGGCGACGGCGGCGATGAAGTGTTCGGCGGCTACAACCGCTACGTCTGGAACCGCCGGATCGCCGCGCGCGTCGGACACTGGACCCCGGCCAGCAAGCGCCTGGTCGCGCGGGCGCTCCTCGGACCGAGCCCGGCGGCGTGGGATCGCTTGTTCGCGCTGCTGCCGCGGGGCCTCCGCCAGCGCAACCCCGGCGACAAGCTCCACAAGCTGGCCCGGGTGCTGGGCGCCGACGATGCCGGCGCGATGTATCAGGGCGTGGTCGATCACTGGCCGCCAGGAACCCGGATCGTCCGCGGCGGCCGGGCGCCGGCCGACCCGGTCACCGACCGCGGCCGGTGGCTCGCGACCGACGATATGGTCGACCAAATGATGTATTTGGACGCGATCACCTACCTGCCCGACGACATCCTCACCAAAGTCGACCGCGCCACCATGGCGGTCGGGCTCGAGGCGCGGGTCCCCTACCTCGACCACCGGGTGGTGGCATGGGCGTGGCGGCTGCCGCAGGCGTTCAAGATTGCCGACGGCCGCGGCAAGCAGCCGCTTCGCCACGTGCTGGCGCGCTACGTGCCGCCGGCCCTGTTCGAGCGGCCGAAGATGGGGTTTGCGGTTCCGCTCCACGAATGGCTGCGCGGGCCGCTGCGCGACTGGGCCGCCAACCTGCTGGCGCCGCGGCGACTGGTCGAGGAGGGCGTGTTCGATGCCGATCCGATCCAGGCGGCATGGCGCGATCATCTTTCGGGCCGGCGCAACCGCCAGCACGAACTCTGGAACGTCCTGATGTTCCAGGCGTGGCGCGCGGCACGGGCCGAGCGCGCGACGAGCCCGGCGCGGGTCGCCTAGGCGCACCTCTTGGGTTCGGCAGCGTCCCCCTCCCCGTGCGCGGACGCGTCAACGCGCTGATCGAGGGGCGGCTCCGTGGATGCCGGCGGTCGCCGATGCCCGCCGCGCCGCTCCGTTCGCGCTTACCAAGCCTGCGGTTGCCGAGCGCCGCAGCATGCTCTAAGGAAGGCGCCGAAGCCGCGGGCGGATCACGGCGCGTCGAATCGATCGATGGACATACGCGGAAAACGGCTGGTCGTAATCGGCGGCGCCGGCCTGATCGGGTCGCACACCGTCGATCGGCTGACCGCCGAGGACGTCCGCGAAATCGTCATCTACGACAACTTCGTGCGCGGGACCCGCGGCAATCTCGAAGCGGCCCTGCGCGACCCGCGCGTGACCGTTTACGAAGCCGGCGGCGACATCGGTCACACCGACATCTTGAACGCGGCGCTCCGCGGCGCCGATGGCGTTTTTCATTTCGCCGCGCTGTGGCTGCTGCAATGCCACGAATTTCCGCGCGCGGCCTTCGACGTCAACGTGGCCGGTACGTTCAACGTGCTCGAGGCCTGCCGCGACCAAGGCGTCAAGCGCCTGGTATGGTCGTCGTCGGCCTCGGTCTATGGCGACGCGGTCGCCGAGCCGATGACCGAAGACCATCCGTTCAACAACAAGAACTTCTACGGCGCGACCAAGATCGCCGGCGAAGCGATGGCGCGGGCCTTTCACCACCGCTATAGCCTCGACTATGTCGGGTTGCGCTACATGAACGTTTACGGGCCGCGCCAGGACTATCGCGGCGCTTACGTCGCGGTGGTGATGAAGATGCTCGACGCGATCGATCGCGGCGAAGCGCCGACGATCTTCGGCGACGGCAGCGAAGCGTTCGATTTCGTCGCGGTCGGCGATTGCGCTTACGCGAACGTGTGCGCGATCAAGGCGACGGCGGTCGACCGCTTTTACAACGTCGGCACCGGGAAGCGCACGTCGTTGCTCGAACTGGCCGAAACCTTGCTCCGCCTGACCGGGTCGAACCAGCCGATCAAGTTCGCCCCGCGGAGCGCGGCGACGCTGGTGCGCAATCGGATCGGCAGCCCGAAGCGCGCCGCCGAGGAGATCGGTTTCGAAGCGCGCATCCCGCTCGAACAAGGGCTGCGCGAGTTGATCGCGTGGCGTCAGGCGCACATCGCCCTGACGCGCGGGGCGGCGGCCAGCCCGTGACCGGCCGCGCGGCGCCGGGCACGAGCGACCTTCCCCATGATGGGTCGGGCCATCGGGCGCAACTCGCGGGCACGAGCTTTCGGCTCGCCGACGGCACCACCAGCCGGCGGCTGACGCTCGACGGCCCGGCCGCCGACAAGGAGTGGGCGGCCAAGCAGGCGGAGGCCCTGCCCCACTACGAGAGCGATATCGATCGCCCGCCCGCCGCCGTCCTAGCGCTGTACCGCGCGTTCGAGAATTACATCGCCCGTTTTCTTTATGGCCGCCGCGATCTCGCCGTGCTCGATGTCGGCTGCGGTCTCGGCGCGACGCTGCCGCCCTACGCCGGCCTGTTCGACCCCGGGCGCGGCGCCGTCGAAAACGTCTATGTCGGCCTCGATCCGTTTGCCGGCGCGGCCGAACGCGCCTATCCGTTCGTCCAGGGACGGCTCGAAGACCTACCGGAGGCGATCGAACCCGCGTTCGACCTGTTCTTGTTCGCGACGTCGCTCGACCATATCCGCTCGCTCGGCGAAGCGGCGGCGGCCGTTCGCCGACTGGCGCGGCCGGGCGCCCACGCTATTTTTTGGGTCGGCCTGCGTGACAATGCCCTGCTCGGGCGGACGCTCGGCATGACCCACCTGCAGCCGTTGTTCGCCGACCTCGGGCCGATCGCGTTCCTCGGTCGCTGGCTCAAGCTCGCGCTTTACGATCTGCCGCGCCATTACGCCTATTTTCGCCGGCAGAACTGGCGGCTTCGGCACGGGCGCCCGCTCGATCGGCTGCACTTCCACTATTTCACGACCCTGACGATCGAGGGCGCCCTGCGCACGTTCGGCGACGTGATCGATCGCTTCGCCCCGCCCGGCGGCGCCGATCTCTTCGCGACGGTGCGCCTTCCGGCGTGACGATCGCTTGCGCTCGCTCGTCCGCGCTTTCGTAACGTTCGGCACCGCCGATGCGGTCGGGCGGTTGTCGGTCCTCCTGACGCTGCCGATCTACGCCCGCGTCCTCGGCCCCGACGGCCTCGGTAAGCTGGCCTACCTTTCGACCGCGGTTCAGTTGCTGACCGGCCTGCTCTCGCTCGGGATCGAACAAGCTTATGCCCGTTGCCATCCGGCGGCACGAAGCGAAGACGAACGCCGACGGCTGACGTCGACCTATTTCGTGTTGGCCGGCGCGTGGGCCGCGGTCTGCCTTGTCGTGGCGCTGCCATTCACGGAGCGGTTGGCGGTCGCGTCGTTTGGAACGTCCGCTGAAGCGGTGCTTTGGCTGATCGCGCTGGGCTGCGCCGCTACCGCTGCGTTGAACGGAGCCGGCGCGCAGGTGTTGCGCAGCGAGGCCCGCCTGCGCCCGTACTTTCTGCTTTCGGTGTCGGGGACGGCGCTAGCGGTCGCCCTCGGTCTGGCGGGAGTGCTGTGGTGGAACCTCGGCGTCGCCGGCGTGCTCGGCGGCCTCGCGATCGCCGGCGCCGTCGTTTTCTTCGCTCGCCTATGGCACCTGCGGCCGCTGTTGTGCCCGGTGTTCGAGACCGCGCGTGCCCGCGAATTGCTGGCGATCGGCATTCCGACGATCTCGGCGCTGACCGCCTACTGGGGCTTCAACGCCGCCGACCGCGTCCTGCTCGGCTGGTTCGGATCGTTCGAGGCCGTCGGCCAATACAACGTCGCAGCGACGCTCGCCGGCACCCTGCTCCTGGCGATCAATGCGTTGTGGCCGGCGTGGCAGGTTTACGCGCTCAAAGCCTGGGAGGACGGCGAACCCGGCCATCGCGCGACCTACGCCCGCGTCGCGACTTACACCCTGGCCGGACTGGGGGCGATCGCGCTGGTGGTGACGACGTGGGGGCCGGAACTCGTGGCGCTGTTTGCCGGCGCCGCCTTTGCCGGCGCGGCGGCGGCGATCGCGCCGATCGCCCTCGGCCTCGCGGTTTACGGTCTCAGTCCGATCCTCGGCATCGGTATTTCGATCAAGCGTCGGTTCGGTTTGTTCATGGCCACGGCATGGGCCGCGGCGGCGATCAACGCGGCGCTGAACGTGATATTGATACCGCGAATGGGCATGATGGGATCGGCGTGGGCAGCTTTGATTTCGTACGGCGTCCTCACCGGCGCGAACCTCGTCATCGGCCAGTTGCTGTGGCCGTTCGCGCTCGAACGCTACCGGCTTGCCGCGACCGCGGTGTTGATCGTCGCGTTCGTGACCGGCGCCACGTTTCTGCCCACGAACGCCGCAATCCTGAAGTGCGGCTACGTTGCCGCCTTTGTCGCCCTGCTGTTCGCATCCCGCGCGTTCGATGCGCGCGAACTTCGCGCGCTGCGCGCCGCGTGGGCGGCGATGCGAGCCAAACCCTAGCCGCATGTGCGGGATCGTAGGCGCGATCGCACCGTCGTCGCGGCCGCCGACGGCGGCCGTGGTCAAGGCGATGACCGACGTGCTGGCCCACCGCGGCCCCGACGGCGAAGGAGTGTTCGTCGAGGGCGTCGCCGGACTCGGGCACCGGCGCCTGGCGGTAATCGACCTCAGCGCCGCGGCGGGTCAGCCGATGCATACCGCCGACGGCCGCTACGTCATCACCTACAACGGCGAGATCTATAATTTTCGCGAGCTGCGGCGGGAGCTGGAATCGCTGGGGCATCGCTTCCGCACCCAGTCCGACACCGAGGTCGTGCTGACCGCCTTCGCCGTTTGGGGCGAAGCGGCGGTCGAGCGGTTGAACGGTATGTTCGCCTTCGCGATTTGGGACCGAACCGACCGGCAGCTATTCCTCGCCCGCGACCGCTATGGGATCAAGCCGCTTTACTACACGGTCTGCAACGGCTCTTTTCTCTTCGCCTCCGAAGTCAAGGCTTTTCTCAAGCATCCCGATTTCGGCGTCCGGTTGGATCGCACTGCCGTCGTCGAGTACTTCACGTTCCAGAATTTTTTCACCGACCGCACCTTGTTTGCCGGCGTCCATCTGTTGCCGGCCGGCTGCCGCCTGCGGGTGCGCGCCGATGCACCCGCTTGGCCGACAGCGCAGCGCTATTGGGACTACGGCTTCACGGAACCGGCGCGGGCCGAACCGGCCGCCGCGAACGAGATCGCCCTCGATCGCTTGTTTTCGCAGGCCGTCACCCGTCAGCTCGTGAGCGACGTGCCGATCAGCGCTTATCTTTCGGGCGGAATCGATTCCGGGTCGATCACGGCGATCGCCGCGGCCCAGATTCCCTATTTGCGCACGTTCACGGTCGGTTTCGACCTACATTCCGCGACCGGCCTCGAACTTGCGTTCGACGAGCGCGAGATGGCCGAGCATCTCTCCTATCTGTTCCGAACCGAGCACTACGAAATGGTGCTGAAGGCCGGCGACATGGAGCGCGCCATGGCGCGCCTGGTCTGGCACCTCGACGAACCGCGGGTCGGCCAAAGCTACCCCAACTATTACGCCGCCCAGCTAGCCGGCAAGTTCGCCAAGGTCGTGCTCGCCGGGACCGGCGGCGACGAATTGTTCGCGGGCTACCCGTGGCGATACTACCGGGCGGTCGTCAACAGCGACTTCGAGCAGTACGTCGACAAGTATTACGGCTACTGGCAGCGCCTCATTCCGGCCGAGGCCAACGCGGCCTTTTTCGCTCCGCTCGGAGCCGAGGCCCGCGAGGTCGACACCCGCGCTATTTTCCGCGGCGTGTTCGCCAGCCACGCCGATACCCTGACCCGGCCCGAGGACTACATCAATCACTCGCTTTATTTCGAGGCGCGAACCTTCCTGCACGGCCTCCTCGTCATCGACGACAAACTCAGCATGGCGCACGGACTCGAAACCCGGGTCCCGTTCCTCGACAACGACCTCGTCGACTTCGCGATGCGGCTGCCGGTGGCGACCAAGCTCGGCAACCTCGGCGAGGTGGTGCGCCTCAACGAAAACGAACCCGGGTACAAGACCGCGCGCTACTTCGATCGCACCCGCGACGGTAAGCTCATTCTCCGACGCGTCATGGCGCGCTACGTTCCGCCGGAGATCACCGCCGCGATCAAGCAGGGCTTCTCGGCCCCCGACGCAAGCTGGTTCAAGGGCGAGAGCATCGAGTTCGTGCGGCGCGCCTTGTATCGACCGGACGCCATGATCTACGAATACCTCGATCGCAAAACCGTCCACGCCTTGCTCGACGATCATCTCGCCGGCCGCGAAAACCGCCGCTTGTTGATCTGGTCGCTGCTCAATTTCGAGTATTGGTGTCGTATCTTCGTAGGCGGCGAGGCCCTCCACCGTGCGTGACCGTCGCCCGAGCGGGTATCTCTAGATGCGGGTTTTCGTGACCGGTGCCAGCGGCTTCATTGGGCGCCACCTGGTGGCGGCCTTGGCCGAGACGCACCAGGTGTTCGCGGCGGTGCGGCGGCGGCCGATCGAGGTGCCGTCCGGCGTAACTTGGATCGAACACGACTTTGCGGCCGCGACGCCGCCGACGGGGTGGCCGACGGCGATCGACGCGGTCGTTCACCTCGCGCAGTCGCGCCACTACCGCGCGTTCCCCGAGCAGGCGTCCGACATCTACAGCGTCGGTCTCGACGCGACGATGCGGCTCCTCGATTGGGCTCGCGCGGCCGGCGCGCGTCAATTCGTCTTGGCCTCGACCGGCGGCCTTTACGGCGCGGGGCCGCGACCGTTTCGCGAGTCCGATCCGGTCGCGATCGGTCCGGGGCCGCTCAGCTTCTATTTCACGGTCAAGCGCTCGAGCGAAATGCTGGCCGAGCAGTTCGCGTCGCTGTTCCCGGTCGCGATCCTGCGGATTTTCTTTGCCTACGGCCACGGCCAAGCGCCGAGCATGCTGATGGCGCGATTGATCGAGTCGGTTCGCACCGGCGACCCGGTCCGGCTTCACGGCAAGGACGGCATTCGCATCAATCCGGTCCACGTATCGGACGCGGTTCGCGTCATCGCGCGCTGCCTCGGCACCGGCGCGTCCGGGGTCTTCAACGTCGCCGGGCCCGAGATCGTGAGCCTGCGCGAGACCGCGATGCGAATCGGCGCTGCACTCGACCGCGCGCCTTGTTTCGTGACCGAGCCGGGCGCGGGCGCGGACCTGATCGCCGACATCGATCGCCTGCGCCGCGAGCTCGTTCCGCCGACTGTCGCCCTGCGCGAGGGGTTGCGGACCGCCTGCGGAGCGCCGCCGAGCGTCCGCGTCCCATGACCGACCCGGCGCCGTTCACCTACGCGCACTATCGGCGGTTGATCGCTGCCGCGCGCGCCGCCGGCTATGGGTTCGCGCCGCTGAGTGCCGTTGCCGAGGCCCAGCACGGCGCGGCGCCGGTCTGTTTCCTACGCCACGATTGCGACAACGACCTCGTCGCCGCAGCGCGGCTGGCGCGGATCGAAAGCGAAGCCGGCGTCACCAGCACGTTCTTCGTCATGCTTCGCTCGGCCATGTACAACGTGCTAGCCCCGACGAACGCCGCACTGGTTCGCGAGATTCTCGCACGCGGGCACCAGCTCGGGCTTCACTTCGACGAATCGCTTCACGCCGACGTCGCCCCCGCGGGCATCGCCGAGCTCGTCGACCGCGAACGGGCCTGGCTCCACGACGAATTCGGGCAGCCGATCGAGGTGGTGTCGTTCCATCAGCCCTCGCCCCGCGTTCTCGACGGCGGCCTTGTACTCAACTGCCTCAACTCCTACGACCGTGCCGCATTTGCCGGCGTCCACTACGTCTCCGACAGCAATCTACGGTTTCGCGACGGCGATCCGATCGCGTTGTTCCAGGGTCGCCGCCATCGGCTGATCCAGCTGCTGCTCCACCCCGAGTGGTGGAGCGAGCGCGCGCTCTCGCTCGACGCAAAATGGGACGCGATGCTCGCGAACAACATCGATCTGATGCAACAAGGCTTGATCGGCCGCGAACTCACGTTCACCAAGCGACGGCGCTTCCGCATCGATACCGATGAATCCGGCGGGGGTGCGGCACTATGACGGCCGCCAAACTCGCCGCCGCATTGCGGTCGTTCGCCCGGCGCCTGCGGGCCGGCGACGTTCCGCGCTTGGGACCCGTCGGGCTGGTCTCGCTTTACTACATCAATCACCTACGCGAGCGGATTCGCCAACTCGAGAGCGAGACCGCGAACTTGCGCACGGGCGCGGCGGCGGCACCGACCCAAAGCGCTCCGGCGCCGGCGGGACAACGCAGCGTCGTTTTCCTCCACCACGACTACTACCACTTCTACTATCTCGCCCAAGCGCTGCGCCGCCGCGGCTGGGACGCGATATCGGTGAGCCTGGAAGGACCCGACAGCCCGAACGCCCGCTATTACCACGGCGAGGACCTCAATCTTTACGATCCGGATCCGGCGGCATTCGCCCGCAAGGCCGCCGCATTCGCCGCCGAGGTGCGGCGGCGGTTTCGCATGGTGCACTTCTACGGCAAGGGGCAGATGTCGTTCTTTCCGGCGACGTACGATCACGACGAGACGTACAGCGACCTGCCGGCGGATTTCATCGATCTCCGCCGCCACGGCATCAAGATCGGCTATACGGTGTGCGGCTGTCTCGATGGCATCGCGCAGTCGAGCTTCCATCGCTGGAGCGGGGGCGCTTGCGACAAGTGCGTGTGGCAGAACAACCCGCAAATTTGCAGCGATCGACGCAATCTGGCGTGGGGCCACAAGGTCGCCATGTTCTGCGACCTGGTCGCCACCGAAGGCGATCCGGCGCTCGACTACCAGAGCGGCCCCAAGTGCTACCGCGAGCCGCTGACGACCGCGCTCGACCCTGAATTCTGGCGGCCCGACCTCGCGATTCCGGAAAATCGCCGTCTTGCGCGCGGGGCTAACGAGCTCATCGTTTTTCACGCCGTCGGCAATTTCGCGACCCGGGCGCGCCAAGGCCGCAATATCAAGGGCACGCCGGCGGTGACGGCGGCGATCGAGCGGCTGCGCGGGGAAGGGGTTCCGGTTCGGCTCGAATTCGTGTCGGACGTCCCCAACCGCGAGGTGCGGTTCATCCAGGCCCAGGCCGATGTCATCGTCGACCAACTCAACTTCGGGCGCTACGGCGCGACCGCGCGCGAAGGGCTCATGCTGGGAAAGCCGACGATCTGCCGGATCGACGGGCGCGAGCCGACGGGCGTGCCGGAACTCGATTCGATCCGCGAGTGCCCGCTGGTGTCGGCCGACGAGACCACGATCTACGCGGTGCTGCGCGACCTCCTGCTCGATGCCGACAAGCGCCGTCGCATCGGCGCGCAAAGCCGCGCCTATGCGTTGAAGTGGCACGCGGCCGATGCGTGCGCGGAACGGTTCGAGCGCGTCTACGACCGGCTGACGGCCGCGCAGCCGATTACCGCCGGTTAGGTCGAGCGCGACGCTGTGGCCAATTCGATCCCGCGCTTGGTTCTGTTCGGCGACCCCGACGGAATTCCGCAACTGCTCCGGCACCTGGGAAAACGAGCCCCGGTGGCAGCCATCGTCGGAGCCTCGATCCGTCCCCACCAACACACGCGCTTGGCGGCGATGGCCGACCAGCGAGGCTGTCCGTTCTTGGTGCAGCCGACATGGCAGGGGTCCGATTATCCGGCTTTTGTCGACGCCATCCGTGACATCGCGCCCGACCTGATCCTCGTCAATTCTTACGCCATGATTCTACGGCCGGACGTCCTGGCGATTCCGCGCCGCGGCGCCATCAACGTCCACGGCGCGCTCCTGCCCGAGCAGCGCGGCGCCAATCCGGTCGAGTGGGCGCTCCTCGGCGGTGCGCGCAAGACCGGGGTCACCGTGCATAGGGTCGATGCGGGCATCGACACCGGCGACATCGTCGCGCGAGAAGAAGTGCCGATCTACTTCGAGGACACGTGGCGCGACGTTCGCGCGCGCGTCAATCGCGCCACCGATCGGGTATTGGCGCGGATGCTGCCCCTCATTCTCGCCGGCCGGGCGCCGCGCCGGCGGCAGGACGAGCGGCGCGCCGCTCATTTCGCACGGCGGCGCGCGGAGGACGGACGCTTCGAGTGGGCGTGGCCGCTCCGGCGGATTTACAACCTCGTGCGCGCCGTGGTCGCGCCGCACCCGGGCGCTTGGAGCGACGCGGCTGGCGGCAAGATCCTGCTCGACCGCTTCTACACGCTGTCCGAGCTAGCCGCTCTGAAATACGACCCCGACCGGGGCGGCCAAACGCTGGCCGCGGCCGGGGTCGCGTTACGACCGGTATCGGCGACGCGCGCCGCCGGCGCGACCGCGCCGCGGGTTGCAGGTGCGGCGGCGTCGCGGCAGCGCCGCCGCCGCGCCAACCGCGCGCTCGCCTTCGACATTTCGATCGGGGCCACCGGACACGGACGCTGCGCTTTGCGTAACATCGACTACGAGCGCGGCACCGCGCACCTCGCGCTGAGAGTTAAGCGCACCGCATCCGCGCAAACGATCGGCATCGTCACGACGTTGGTGACGGCGTTCGCCAAGCGCGAACTCGGCCTCCGCCGCGTGAGCGGCGGCCGCCGTTCGGTCCGCCCCGCCCGGCAACGCGCGTGCATCCGATGACAGTCGTCGCCATTCATCAGCCGAACTTTTTCCCGTGGCTCGGTTACTTCGACAAGATCGCGCGCAGCGACGTGTTCGTGTTCCTCGACCACGTCGCGCCGCCGCTCGGCGGTTCCTCGCGAATCAACCGCGTCGAGATTCTGATCAACGGCAAGAAGGCATGGCTGACCGTTCCGATCCCGCGCGGCCGCGAAGCACGCCAGAGCATCGCCGCCCTGCCGCTCGGCGTCGACACGACATGGCGCGCGAAGATCGAGCGTACGATCGCGCAGACTTACGCGCGCGCGCCCTACGCAGCGAGCGTGATGCCGATCGTTCGCGACCTATTGGCACTGCCAGCGCCCTCGCTCGGTTACTATAACGAACAGGTCATTCGTTCGCTTTGCGAGCGCCTTGCGTTGACGAAGGCTGAACTCGTATCGTCGAGCGCGCTCGGAATCGGCGCGCTGAACGCAACCGACCTTCTGATCGCGATCGTCAAAGCCTGCGGCGGCGGCACTTACTTGTCGGGCGACGGCGCCGATGGATATCAGGATGTTGCCTCGTACGCGGCGCAACGGATCGGACTTGTTTTTCAGGAGTACCGGCAACCCTCGTACCCGCGAGGCGGCGACGACTTCGTCGCCGGGCTCTCGATCATCGATGCCTTGATGCATTGCGGATTCGAGGGGACCGCCGGTTTGATTCGAGCGGCCGCCGCGCGCCGCGCGGGCGCCGCGTTAGCCAACGGATGACGTCGAGCCGATGTGCGGAATCACCGGACTTGTAAACGTGCGGCGCCAGCCGGTGCCGAGGCTCGATCGCGCGCTCACGGTCATGGGCGATTTACTCGCCCATCGCGGCCCCGACGGCGCCGGAACCTGGCGGAGCCCGGCCGGCGAGGTCGGCTTCGCGCACCGGCGCTTGAGCATCATCGATCTCTCGGCGACCGGCGCCCAGCCGATGCGGGGCGAAAACGGCGCCGTCGTCGTCCACAACGGCGAGATTTACAACTACCGCGAGCTTCGCCAGGCGTTGGCCGGGCATTGGCGTTTCGCCGGGTCGTCCGACACCGAGACGATCCTGGCGGCGTACGCCCGCTACGGCGCCGCGTGCGTCGATCATCTGCGCGGCATGTTCGCGTTCGCGATATGGGACGGAACTCGCCTGTTCTGCGCCCGCGACCGTTTCGGTATCAAACCCCTCTATTACGTCCAGGTCGGCGATCTGTTCGCATTCGCGTCCGAGGCCAAGGCGCTGTTGCCGTTGCTGCCGGCGATCGCGACCGATGCGGACGCGTTCGCCGAATACGTCACGTTCCAGTTCCCGCTCGGCGACCGCACCCTGTTCGCCGACATCAAGCAGCTGATGCCCGGCCATACGCTGACGGTCGAGAACGGGACGATCCGCATTGCACGCTATTGGGACGTCGCCTACGAGATCGACTACCGCCACGACGCGCCGTATTTTCAGCGCCGGCTGACCGAGCTGCTCGATCAATCGATCGACCTGCACCTGCGCGCCGACGTCGAGGTCGGCTCCTATCTTTCCGGCGGCGTCGATTCGAGCTTGATCGCGATCTTGGCCTCGCGCCACAGCGCCGCCAACGACAAGGCGTTTCACGGCAAGTTCACCGAGCCCGCCGGCTACGACGAAAGCGCCTATGCCGCCATCGCCGCCGCCGCCGCCGGCAAGACGCTGTTCCAGACCGCGATCACGCCCGCCGATTTCGCCGCCGAAATCGAGCGCGTGATCTACCACCTCGACTACCCGATCGCCGGACCCGGGTCGTTCCCTCAGTACATGGTCGCGAAACTCGCCGCCCGCCACGTCAAGGTCGTGTTGGGCGGCCAAGGGGGGGATGAGACCTTCGGCGGCTACGCCCGCTATCTGCTTGCCTATTTCGAGCAGTGCATCCGCGCCGCGATCGACGGTACCTACAAGAACGGCAACTTCGTGGTGACGATCGAATCGATCGTGCCGAACCTGGGCGTCCTCCGCGAATACGTGCCGCTGATGCGACAGTTCTGGCAGGACGGCCTGTTCGGCCCGCTCGATCAGCGCTACCTCCGCCTGATCGACCGCTCGGTCGATGCCGGCGGCGAAATCGTCTGGGGCGACCTCGATCGCGCGCGGGTACGGGCCGCCTATGCCGCGATCTTCAACAGCGTCCGCACCGTCCGTCACGAGAGCTATTTCGACAGCATGACGCACTTCGACTTCAAGACGCTGCTGCCCGCCCTGCTTCACGTCGAAGATCGCATGAGCATGGCGCACGGCCTCGAGTCGCGGGTCCCGTTCCTCGACCATCCGCTGATCGAGTTCGTCGCGACCGTCCCGGCCGACGTCAAGTTCAAAGGCGGACAGATGAAGCACCTGTTGAAGGAGGCTTATCGCGATGCGATTCCGGCGGCGATCGCCGGCCGGCGCGACAAGATGGGCTTCCCGGTCCCTCTGAACGAGTGGCGCCAGGGTGTTTTGAGCGATTACGTCAACGATCTCTTCCGCTCGGAGCGAGCGCGCACGCGACCGTTCGTCGACGCCAAAGCCGTCATCGCCGGCCTCGACGGCGGCGGGCGCTTCAGCCGAAAACTGTGGGGGCTGCTATCGCTCGAGGTCTGGTATAGAGCGTTCCATGACCGCGCAGCCCACTATGCGGGACTGCTCGACCAAGCGGCGTAACGTCAACGCGGAACGGCATCATGAAGGTCCTCATCACCGGCGGTTCAGGCTTTATCGGCTCGACCCTCACCGACCGGCTCAACCGCCGCGGCGATCGGGTGGTCGTGATCGACAACTTCGCCACCGGACGGCGCGACAACCTGACCGCCCGCGACAACCTCACCGTCGTCGAAGGCGACATCGCCGATCCGGCCCTGGTCAGGCAATGGGCCGGCGATTTTCGTCCCGATCTCATCGTCCACGCCGCCGCGTCCTACAAGGACCCCGACGACTGGATCGGCGATGCCCGCACCAATGCGCTCGGCTCGGCGATCGTGGCGCGCGCGGCCAAAGAGTTCGCGGTCGGGCGGATCGTCTATTTCCAGACCGCGCTCTGCTATGGGTTGAAGCCGCTGCAGCAGCCGATCGCGCTCGATCACCCGATCGTGCCGGGCGCCACCAGCTACGCGATCAGCAAGACCGCGGGCGAGCAGTACATCGCGCTGTCGGGCGTCGATTACGTCTCGTTCCGGCTCGCCAACGCCTACGGCCCGCGCAACTTGAGCGGACCGCTGCCGACCTTTTTCAGCCGCTTGAAAAGCGGCAAAGATTGCTTCGTCATGGACACGCGCCGCGACTTCATCTTCATCGAGGATATGGTCGATTGCGTGATGGGCGCGGTCGATGGCAAGGGCCGGGGCGTCTATCACATCTCGTCAGGCGCGGACTTCGCGATCAAGGAGCTCTATGACGCCGTGGTCAAGGCGATGCGCCTCAACATGATCAAGGAGGTCGAGGTGCGGCCGCGCCACCCCGACGATGCACCCACCATCCTGCTCGACCCGTCGCGCACGCAGAAGGATTTCGGCTGGCGCGTGAAGACGCCGCTCGCCCAGGGCGTCAGCGAGGCAGTTGCCTACTATGAAAAGTTCGGGATCGCCGAGACCTATACGCATCTCCGCTTGCCGCGCTGACGCGGCGCGATCGTCGCGGAGTGATCGGCTGCTGCGCCCGTCATGACCGAGCCTTCGCTTGGAGGTACGGCCGTTCTGGTCGTCGGCGGGGCCGGCTTCGTCGGCAGCAACCTCTGTCGCGCGCTGCTCGCCGACGGCGCGGCGTCGATTGTCGTGGTCGACAACCTGCTCTCGGCCGAGCGCGAGAATCTGCCGGCCACCACCCAGCTCGAGTTCCGGCAGGGTTCGATCGCCGACGATCGCGTTCTCGCCGCCCTCGACGATCGTTTCGACTATGTTTTCCATCTCGCGACGTACCACGGCAACCAGAGCTCGATCGCCGATCCGCTCGCCGATCACGCGAACAACACGCTGACGACCTTGAAGCTCTACGAACGCATCAAGGGATTCGCCCGGCTGCGCAAGGTCGTTTACGCCTCGGCCGGCTGTACGGTGGCCGAGAAAACCTTTGCCGCGGCCCACGCGACGCCCGAGGACGCGCCGGTGTCGCTGTGGCACGACAGCCCGTACCAGATCTCGAAGATCGTCGGCGAGCTCTACAGCAACTACTATTTCACGCGCCACCGGCTCTCGGTCGTCAAGGCGCGGTTTCAGAACATCTACGGGCCCGGCGAGATACTGGGCGCCGGCCAATGGCGCGGCACGGCGGCGACCGTGTGGCGGAACGTGACGCCGACCTTCATCTATCGCGCGATCAAAGGACTGCCGCTCGTCCTCGACAACGGCGGCCGAGCGGGGCGCGACTTCATTTACGTCGGCGACATCGTCGCAGGCCTGATGCGGTGCGCGACTCGCGGTGTCCCCGGCGAGGTCTATAACCTCGCCTCGGGCGTCGAGACGACGATCCTCGATCTGGCCGAACGCGTGAAAGCGCTGACCGGCGGTGCCGCGCGGATCGAGCTCGGGCCGCCGCGCGACTGGGACCGCTCCGGTCACCGTTACGGCGATCCTGCCAAGGCGCGGACCGCCCTCGGTTTCACCGCCACCGTCGCGCTCGACGAGGGCTTGGCGCAGACGGTCGAGTGGACGAGAGCCAATCTCGCCTTGATCGAACGCTGCATCGCGCGCCACCGCGCGCACCTCGTGGCGGCGGGGGCGGCCGCGCCATGACGATAACGATCGTCGCCATCGTCGGCGCCCGGCCCCAATTCATCAAGGCAGCGGTGGTATCGCGGGCGCTCCGGCGCTATCGCGACATCAGCGAGACGCTGATCCATACCGGACAGCACTTCGACGACAACATGTCGCGGGTGTTCTTCGACGAACTCGAGATCCCGGCGCCGACCCACAATCTCGGCATCGCCCAGCAGAGCCACGGCGCCATGACCGGACGCATGCTCGAGGCGACCGAGCGCATCCTGATCGAGGCCGCGCCCGACTGGGTGGTGGTCTACGGCGACACCAACTCGACGCTGGCCGGAGCGCTCGCCGCAATCAAACTTCACATCAAGGTCGCGCACGTCGAAGCGGGTCTGCGCTCGTTCAACCGCCGCATGCCCGAGGAAATCAACCGCGTCGCGACCGACCACGTCGCCGATCTTCTGTTCGCCCCGACCGAAGCGGCGGTCGCCAACCTCGCCCGCGAAGGTATCGCTGGAGACCGGGTCCGGCTGGTCGGCGACGTCATGTACGATTCGGCTCGCTTCGCGAGGGCACGCATCGACCAAGCATTGCCCCGCACGCTCGGCTTGCGACCGAAGGGCTTTATTCTCGCCACTATCCACCGCCAGGAGAACACCGACGACCCCGCCCGCCTGCGGGCGATCGTCGAGGGCTTGAGCGCGATCGCGGAGACGATGCCGGTCGTCCTCCCGCTCCATCCGCGTACGCGCTCGGCGCTGACGGCACATGGGCTCGAGGCGCGCGCATCGGCGCGGCTGCGCGTGATCGAGCCGGTCGGCTACTTCGCGATGCTGGCGCTCGAGCAGGCGGCGCGCCTGATTGCGACCGACTCCGGCGGCGTGCAAAAGGAGGCGTTCTTCGCCGGAACGCCGTGCGTGACGCTCCGCGACGAGACCGAGTGGGTCGAACTCGTCGCCGCCGGCGTCAATCGGGTGCTGCCGCCGACCGATGCGACCCGCGTCGGCGCCGGCCTGCGCGCCGCCCTCGCCGACGAGCGCGCTTGGCCCAAGATCGAGCTCTATGGCGGCGGCCGCGCCGGCGAGGCGATCGCGCGCGCGCTGGCGGGCGAGCGTTAGGCATGCGCGATCGCTGGTCCACGCTCGTCCTCTACGCCCAGTACACCAACCGCCTTTCCTACTACGACGACTGGCTCGACGCCTTTCGCGCCGATCCGGCGCTCGACGTCACCGCGATCAACATCGCGGCGCGCGACAGCCGGGCCGCGCTCGCGCGACGGATCAAGGACTTCGATCTGGTCGTGCTGCTGCACTCGACCAACGCCGACACGCTCACCTACATCGAGCCGTTTCGCGACGTTCTGCTGGCACGGCGCGGCAAGCTCGTGGCGTTCGTCGGCAACGAGCTCAACACGCCGGGCTCGCCGCTCGCCGCCCGCATCGCGCACCTCAAAGCGATTCGCGCCGACTTCATCGCGACCCAGTTGCTGCCCGAGGCCGGCGAGTGGCTTTACGCCGAGGTCGAGAGCGCGCGCGTTATCAGCGTGCCGCATGCGCTCAATCCGGCAGTGTTCCGCTCGACCACGCCCGCCGCGACGCGCCCGATCGATATCGGCACCCGCTCGGCGCGCTACATCGCCTATCTTGGCGATGACGACCGCAATCGACTGTTCGCGCTGTTCGAAGCGCACCGGTTCGATTCGACCCTAACAGTCGACATCTCGACCGCCGAGCGCCTCGACCGCGCCGGCTGGTGCGCGTTTCTCAATCGCTGCAAGGGGACGATCGCCAACGAGGCCGGAAGTTTCTTTCTCGAACGCGACGATCGCACCATGGACGCGATCCGCGCCTACGTCCTCGCCAAGGAGCGCGCGCGCGGCGGCGTCGTGATCGCCAACGACTCGCCGCTCCGCCGCTTCGGGCACCGGCTGCCGTGGTTCGTGAAAGAGCCGCTGCGGCGGCTTCTGCGCGGCGGATTCGTCCGCCACGAGATGCTGATCAACGAAGACCTCGCGTTCGACGAGATCTACGAGCGTTTCTACCGCGACCGGCCGCGCCCGCCGTTCCACGCCAAGGCGATTTCCTCGCGCCACTTCGACGCCATCGGCACCCTCACCTGTCAAATTCTTCTGGAAGGCCGCTACAACGACATCCTGATACCCGGCGTCCACTACCTGGCGCTCAAATCCGATTTCAGCAACGTCGCCGACGTCATGGACGAGTTCCGCGATCCTGGCCGGCGCCAAGCGGTCGCAACCGCGGCGCACGAACTGGCGATGGCGGCCCACACCCACCGCCACCGCATCGCCATGATTCGCGACCGCGTGAGCGCTACCGCCTAAAGCGACTCGCGAAGCGCGGCAACCACAGCGTCCTGCGCCGCCGGTTCGAGGTAGGGGTGCATCGGCAGGCTGATGACTTCGTCGGCCAGGCGCTCGGAGACTGCGAGGCCGCCCGGCGCTATCGGATAACTCCGGTAGGCCTGCTGGCGGTGAAGGGGGATCGGATAGTAGATCGCGGTCGGCACGCCCCGTGCCTTCAGCCGCTCGGCCAGGCGGTTGCGGTTGGAAGCGGCGATCGTATAAAGCGCCCACGCGGAACGGACGCCAGGCTCGATCCGGGGTGTCCGAACAACGTTCGCGAGCGCGGCGTCGTAACGCTTGGCGACGCGATCGCGCGCCACGAGCTCGTCCTCGAAAACGGTGAGCTTCGCGAGCAGGACCGCCGCCTGCATCGAATCGAGCCGGCTGTTCACCCCGATCCGGATGTTGTCGTATTTGTGCGCCCCTTGGCCGTGGACGCGGAGCGAGCGGATCGTCTTCGCGATCTCGTCGTCGTCGGTCAAGATCGCGCCGCCGTCGCCGTAGCAGCCGAGCGGTTTCGACGGGAAGAAGCTGGTCGACGTCACCGGCGCCATCGCGCCGACCCGCTTGCCGCCGCGAGCACCGCCGAAGCTCTGCGCGGCATCGGCGATCACGAACAACCCTTCGCCGCGGGCGATCGTGTCGATCGCGGCATAGTCGGCGGGCTGGCCGAACAGATCGACCGGGATGACGGCGGCCGGGCGCAGCCCTTGCGCGCGGGCTTGGGCGATGGCCGCCGTGAGGCTCTGTGGGTCGAGCAGGAACGTCTCGGGGTCGACATCGACGAATACCGGGGTCGCGCCGACGATCACCGCGGCTTCGGCAGTGGCGATGAAGGTGAACGATGGCGAGAACACCGCGTCGCCCGCCCCGATCCCGCGCGCCAGCAGCGGCAGCACCAAAGCGTCCGTGCCGCTCGCGCAACCGATCGCATGCTTGACGCCGGCAAAGGCGGCTAGTTGCTTTTCAAGTTCTCCGACCTCCGGCCCCAGGATGTACTGGCCGTGCGCGAGAACGCGGGCGAGATTGGCATCGACCGCCGCTTTGATCCGGCGTTGCTGGGTCGCCAGGTCCATGAACGCGATCGGAGCCGGAGCCGAGACGGTCTTGGGAGCGGACATTGCCGTAACCTTCAATCGAGCGCTTGGAGCCGGCCGGGCGCAATTTCGGCGTAGCGGCGCCCGGTGCGTTTGCAGACGAGGTCGGAACCCAGGCGCTCGCCGGCGTGGCTCATCCAGCCGATGCGGCGGGCCGGCGCACCCACCATCAGCGCGAACGGCGGCACGTCCTTGGTGACCACGGCGCCGGCGCCGATGAAACAGTACTCGCCAAGCTCGACCCCGCACACGATGGTCGCGTTGGCGCCGATGGTGGCGCCGCGCCGGACCAGCGTCGGTTTGAACTCGTCCTTGCGTTCGACCTCGGCGCGCGGGTTAAGAACGTTGGTGAAGACGCAGCTCGGGCCGCAGAAGACGCCGTCTTCGAGCGTAACGCCGGGATAGACGCTGACATTGTTCTGGATCTTGCAGCGGTCGCCGACCGTCACCTTGGGCCCGAGCATGACGTTCTGGCCGATGATGCAGCCCTTACCGATCTTGGTGTTGGCGAGCACGTGGGTGAAGTGCCAGATCCGGGTTCCGGCACCGATCTCCGCCGGCGCGTCGATGCATGCCGTTTCATGGACGAAAAAATCGGACGCTGTTCCGGGGCCGAGCATTACCCGCTGATTGCGCCGCATCGCCTGCTCGGCGGCATGCAGCACCTTCAGCACCCGCACCCCTTCGGCGCCGTCGCTGCGACACGCTGCCTCGCCAGCGACGCAATCGAGGAAGTGCTGGCACTCGAGTTTCAGGGGTTCAGCGGTAGCAATCGCGATCGCCTTGCCATCGGCCTTCTCGGCGGTCGGAAAGCCATCCTTCCACGCGATCTTGTGCTCGTAGACGATGAGCTTCCGCTCCCACGGCTGGGTGTCGTCGAGCACCGCCATGCCGCGGTCGCCGACGACGATGAGCTTCTGTTCCTTGAACGGATGCAGCCACGACACGAACACGTGCGCGTTTTCGCCACCGGCGAATTTGAGATGGGTCGTAGTCACGTCGGCGAGCGCCTTGTGAAGGTAGGAGCTCCCGGTCGCTTCGACCGACTCGGGCATGCCGCCGACCAGGGCCAGGATCATCGAGATGTCGTGCGGCGCGAAGCTCCAGAGGATGTTTTCCTCGCGGCGAAAACGGCCAAGACTCAAACGATTCGAATAGATGTACTGGAGGCGTCCGAGCCCGCCTCCGCCGACGAGCGCCTTCAACTCCAAAAACGCTGGATGGTATTGAAGCACGTGGCCGACCATCAGGACCCGGCCGCGCTCGGCGGCCAAACGCACCAGACCCTCCGCGTCGGCGACCGCGAGCGCGAGCGGCTTCTCGACGAACACGTTCTTGCCGGCTTGCAGCGCTTCGCGCGCGACCGCCGCATGGGTCTCGGCCGGGGTGGCAACGACGACGTTGGCGATCGCCGGATCGGCCACGACTTCGGTGAACGAACGGGCGGGCACGCGGTAGCGCGCGGCGAACTCATCGGCGCGGGCACGATCGAGGTCGCAGACGGCGGTGAGCGCGCCGAGTTCAGCGAAGTTACGGACGAGATTTTGGCCCCAATAGCCGCAGCCGATCACGGCGACGCCGGGAACGGCCGTACGTTCTGGACGCGGGCCAGACGGGCGGCGACCGCGGGTCGGGGGTTTGCGCGACGCGGGCATGGACGGCGCCATATAGGCCCGAGACGAGCCCGGTGCAAGCGTCGCGATCGAGGCCTACCGCCGCCCGTAGCCGCGCGATATACGTGTCGGCGTGCCTGCCCCCCGGCTGCTTTACCTCATGAACGAGGCCCTGTTCTTCACCACCCATCGCTTGCCGGTGGCGATCGCCGCGCGCGCAGAAGGGTTCGAGGTCCACGTCGCGGCGCCCTACGATGCCGACGCGGTCGCGGTGATCGAGGGGCACGGCTTCACCTATCATCCGATCCCGCTCGATCGCAGCGGCCGCAGCGTCGCCGGCGAGATCAAGCTGTTGGCAGCGTTCTGGCGCCTGATCGGCGCCGTCAGGCCGACCCTCACCCATCACGTCGCGATGAAACCGGTCGCCTACGGCGGGGTTGTTGCCCGCCTTCGGCGCGTTCCGGCCGTGGTCCACGCCGTGACCGGGCTCGGCTATCTCTTCATTCGCGAGACTCATGCCGCCCGCGCGATGCGGGCCGCGATCAAGCGCCTGTTCAGGTTCGCACTCGCGCACCGCAACGCCCGCGTCATTTTTCAGAACCCCGACGACCGCGCTTTATTCGTCGACGAGCGCCTGGTCGACTCGACGATCGCAGTCATGATCCCGGGCACCGGGGTCGACCTCGCCGCCTTCGCCGCCCTGCCCGAGCTGCCGGGACCGCCGGTCGTGATGTTCCCGGCCCGCCTGATCGGCGACAAGGGGTTCAACGAGTTCGTCGGCGCCGCGCATCTCCTCAAGAGCGAAGGCAGCGGCGCCCGCTTCGTATTGGTGGGACGGACCGACCCGGTCAACCCGACCGCGGTGGATGAGGCCGCCGTACGTACGTTGATCGAGGAGGGAATCGTCGAGTGGTGGGGCTTTCGACGCGACATGGCGGCAGTCCTCCCCCAGGCGCATATCGTCTGCATGCCGTCCTATCGCGAGGGGTTGCCGCGGGTCCTGATCGAGGCGGCGGCTTGCGGCCGACCGATCGTCACCGCCGACGTTCCCGGCTGCCGTGCGATCGTACGCGATGGCGATAACGGCCTCCTGGTCCCGGCCCGCGATACCGCGCGGACCGCGGCCGCAATTCGGACGTTGCTCGCCGACCCGCCATTGCGGCGCCGTTTCGGGCAACGCGGTCGGGCGATCGCCGAAGCGGAATTCGGCGTCGAGGCATTCGTCGCCCGCACGCTCGCGGTCTACCGGACCGTCATGGACGCCCGGTGAGCGCCCGCTGGCCGACCCTTTCACTCGCCGGGTGGGTCGTTGCCGCTACGGCGATTGCGCTCGCGCCGGTCGGCTTCTTCGCCCCGGTCGCGTCGACGCTGGTTTTGGTCGCCGGAGGAATCGCGCTCGCCATGGGTGCCGTCCGCTCGCGTCGCTGGCCGCGCGCCGGTACAACCGCCGTCGTTCTCGTCGCCCTGTTCCTCGCCTGGGCCGCGCTCAGCGCCGTGTGGGCGATTGACTCGCGATTGGCCGTCAATAAAGCCTTCGCCCTCGCAGCGATCGCGCTGCTCGCCTGGCTGTGGTTCGATGCCGGCTTGCAGCTCGACGCCGCTGCCAGCGACGCAATCGGGCGCTTCCTCGCCATCGGCGTCGGCATCGCCATCGTCCTCTTACTGATCGAGGCCGCAACCGGCGCCGTCATTCACCGCATCATGTTCTACCAGCGCCACGGAGCGACGGTGGCGATGCCGCTCGAGATCTTGAATCGGCCGCTGACGCTGCTTGTGCTCCTGCTGTGGCCGGCTTTGCTGTGGCTGACGGCACGCCGACATCGAACGCTCGCGGTTCTGTTCGTGGTCGGGACCGTCGTCGCACTCGCGGCGAGCCGGGCCGGCTCGGTGCGCCTTGCGCTCGTGGCCGGGGCGGTTGCGGCGGCGGCGGCGTTCATGAGCCCACGCCGGGTCGGCCCCGCCATCGGTGTGTTCGCGGCCGCCCTCGTTGTTGTTGCGCCGTTGTTGGTCTTGCACGGCGGGGCCTCGACGCGGGTCCCGGGACTGCTCCCGACGCTGCCGCAAAGCGCGCTTCATCGCTTGGAGATGTGGGAGTTCGTCGCCGGCCGCATCGAGGAGCGGCCGCTCTTGGGCTACGGTCTCGACGGCTCGCGCGTGCTCCCGGGTGCGGCCGAGCCGTATCGGTTGGGCGGCGGCCAGGTCATGGGCCTCCACCCGCACAACGCGCCGCTGCAGGTTTGGCTCGAACTCGGACTACCCGGTGCCGTCTTGGCCGCGCTCGGCGCCTTCATCGCGTTTCGCGGGATCGGTGTGGCGGCGGGGTCTCGACTGAGCGCCGCCGCCGGCGCCGGCGCCGGAGTCACCGCGCTCACGGTCGCATCCTTGAGCTTCGGCATCTGGCAGACCTGGTGGCTCGCGAGCCTCGTTCTCGTCGCCCTGCTGACCGCCGTCGTCGCCCGCGGCGTCCGGTCGTTCCCACAACCGGTGCGCTGAGGCAAGGTCGATGTCGGACGGCACCCTCCTCGTCGTCGCGCTGACCGGCTTGGTCTCGACCTGGGCTGCGATCGGCTTGCTGCTTACCCTCCTCAAGCGCCACGCCGTGCTCGACCGGCCGAACGAGCGCAGTAGCCACGCGACGCCGACGCCGCGGGGCGCCGGTCTCGCTGTGATTGTCGTGTTCGCGCTCGGATGGGCCGCCGCCGCCTTGTTCCTCGACGCGCCTTTCGAGCCGATCATCCTGGTAGCCGCCGCCGGGTTGGCGGCGGTGTCGTGGCTCGACGATTTGCGCGGCCTCCCGGTCGGCGTTCGCCTCCTCGCCCACCTCGCCGCGGTCGTCGCCGGGTTGAGCGCGTTTCCCGCTGAACTGATGGTGTTTCAAGGCTTGCTCCCGCCGTTCGTCGACCGGGTCGCGGCCGGGCTGCTGTGGCTGTGGTTCGTCAATCTCTACAATTTCATGGACGGCATCGACGGTATTGCCGGCGTCGAGACGCTGGCGATCGCGATCGGAGCGAGCGTGTGCGCGACGCTTGCGGCGATTGCCCCGTTTCCCTACGCCGCCACGGCCCTGATCGGCGCCGGCGCCGCCGGCTTCTTGACGTGGAACTGGCAGCCGGCACGGATTTTCTTGGGCGACGTCGGGAGCGTGCCGCTCGGGTTCCTGACCGGCTGGCTCCTCCTTCTACTTGCGCTCCACGGCGCCTGGATCGCGGCCGCGATCGTGCCGCTCTACTATCTCGCCGACGCCACGCTGACGCTCTCGAAGCGCCTGATTCGCGGCGAGAAGGTCTGGAAGGCCCACGCCAGCCACTTCTATCAGCACGCGGCACGCCGAAGCGGCAGCCACGCGCGCGTCGCCGGTGCGATCGCGGCGGCCGACGCTCTCTTGATCGCCGCCGCCGCTGTTGCGACCGCGGGCTACGCCCCGATCGCATGCCTCATTTTCGCCGCCGCGGTGGTGGGAGTTTTGTTATGGTATTTCGGTCGCCCATGATCGTTGCCGTTGCCGCTGCCGCCGGATGAACGCACCGCCGGCAACGCGTCCCGTTTTCTCGCTCCGCGCCGGCCTGGTCGCCGTTCATGACGTCGCGATGGCGGCGATCTCGTTCGAGTTCGCGGTGTGGCTCCGCTACCTTACCTACGGCGCACCGCAGGAGTTCGGCTTCCTGTGGGAAGGCACCGTGATCTTCGCCGCGGTCGCCGCGGCGACGTTCTGGGCGGTCGGGCTCTACCGCGGCATCTGGTACTACGCCTCGCTCTCGGACCTGATCGCGATCGCCAAGGCGGTGACGATCGCCTCGCTTGTGTTCCTGCCGCTCTTGTTCGCGGTCAATCGCATCGGAGTGCTGCCGCGGAGCGCGCTCGCCATCAACTGGGTGCTGCTCATCGTTCTGCTGGCGGTGCCCCGCTTCCTTTACCGGCTGCTGAAGGACGGCAATTTGAGCTTCGTCCTCGAGCGCGCCGACGATCCGCGCGTCCCGGTGCTGCTCGCCGGCGTCACCGACGCCGCCGAGACCTTCATCCGCGAGACCGGCCGGTCGCGCCAGACGCCCTACCGCGTGATCGGTCTCCTCGACCGCGAGCGGACGCGGGTCGGGCGCGATATTCGCGGCGTCCGCGTGCTCGGGACCTTCGGCGAGTTCAACGACGTGGTGACCCGGCTCCGCAGCCGCTACCTCTTGCCGCAGCGCCTGATCCTGGCGTCGGACCAGATCGACCGCGCCACGGTGCAGACTCTGTTCGCGCAAGCAACTTCGCTCGGTATGACCGTGACCCGACTGCCGCGCGTCACCGAGCTGCGCGATCACGACCCGAGCGCGGCGCCGACGGTGCGCGCGGTGCGGCCGGTCGATATCGAGGACCTGCTCGGCCGCACCCAGCGCGTGCTCGACCGCACGCCGGTCGAGCGCTTGATCGACGGCCGCCGGGTGCTCGTGACCGGCGCCGGCGGCACCATCGGGGCCGAGCTCACGCGCCAGATCGCCGCGCTCGGCCCGGCGCGTCTCGTGCTAGTCGACAACGGCGAGCACAATCTCTACCGGATCGACCTCGAGCTTGCCGAGCGCAACCTGGCGCTGGCGCGGGTGGCCGCCCTAGCCGACGTGCGCGATCCCGACCGCCTCGGTGCGATCTTCACGACCGAGCGGCCGGAGCTCGTATTCCACGCCGCCGCTTACAAGCACGTGCCGCTCGCCGAGGCCAATCCGTGCGAGACCGTGCTCACCAACGTCGCCGGCACGCTCGCGGTCGCGCGCGCGGCCAAGGCGCACGGTGTCCGCGCGCTGGTGCTGATTTCGACCGACAAGGCGGTCAACCCGTCGTCGGTGATGGGCGCGACCAAACGGATCGCCGAAATGATCCTGCAGGCGTTGGGCGCCGATGCCGGTGCGACGCGCTACGTCACGGTCCGGTTCGGAAACGTGCTCGGCTCGACCGGATCGGTGGTGCCGCTGTTCGAACGCCAGCTGGCGCGCGGCGGCCCGTTGACCGTCACGCACCCCGAGGCGACACGCTATTTCATGACGACGCGCGAGGCGGTCGAGCTTGTGTTGCAGGCTTCGGCACGCGAGCGCGACGCCGGCGGCAAAGTCTACGTGCTCGACATGGGCGAGCCGGTGGCGATCAACCAGTTGGCCGAACAGATGATCCGACTCGCCGGTATGGCCCCCGGGCGCGATGTCAAGATCGAGTATGTCGGTCTGCGGCCCGGCGAAAAACTCCAGGAAGAGATTTTCCATAGCGGCGAACCGCCGGTCCCGACCGATACCGCCGGGCTGCTGCTCGCTTCGGCACGGACGATCGATGCCGACGTGCTGTTCGGCCAGGTCGACCGGCTGATCCAGGCGGCGGCGCGGGGTGACGAGCTCAAGACCCTTCGCCTGATCGCCGAGATCGTGCCGGAGTATCGCGGGCATCAGGCCGAGGCCATGCGTTGCGCGGCGCCCGGCGCCTAGACGCGGAAGGAGGATCCCAGCGATGCCGTCACCGTCTCAACCGTTCCCGCCGATCGCCCGCGCGCTGATCTCGGTATCGGATAAAACCGGGTTGATCGACCTCGCCCACTTCCTGACCGGGCGCGGGATTGAACTCTTGTCGACCGGCGGCTCGGCCAAGACGCTGCGCGACGCCGGTATCGCCGTCCGCGACGTCGCCGATTACACCAAGTTTCCCGAGATGCTCGACGGCCGCGTCAAGACGCTTCACCCGCTCGTCCATGGGGGCATTCTCGGCCGGCGCGATCTCGACGATCACCGCGCAGCGATGCAGGCCCACGGCATTGCCCCGATCGACGTGATCGTCGTCAACCTCTACCCGTTCGAGGCGACGGTCGCGAACGGCGCCGCGTTCCCCGCGTGCATCGAGAACATCGATATCGGCGGCCCTGCGATGGTGCGCTCGGCGGCCAAGAACCATGCTTTCGTCACCGTCGTGGTCGACCCCGCCGACTACGCCGCGCTCCGACACGAGATCGAGTCCCATCACGGCGCGACCAGCGAGCCGTTCCGCCGCCGCCTCGCCGCCAAGGCCTATGCCCACACCGCCGGCTACGATGCCGCGATCGCCAATTGGTTCGCCGGCCAGCTCGGCGAGACATTTCCTGAGCGCCTGTTGGTGTCGGCGACCCGCAAAGAGACGCTCCGCTACGGCGAGAACCCGCACCAGCAGGCGGCGTTCTACGTCGAGCGCGGCGCGCTCCGCCCCGGTATCGCGACGGCGGTCCAGATCCAGGGCAAGGAGCTCTCCTACAACAACCTGAACGACACTGACGCCGCGTTCGAGCTCGCCGCCGAGTTCGCGGAGCCGGCGGTCGCGATCATCAAACACGCCAACCCGTGCGGCGTGGCGATCGGCGTCACGCTGCTCGACGCCTATCGCAAGGCGCTGGCATGCGACCCGGTAAGCGCGTTTGGCGGCATCGTCGCCGTCAATCGGCCGCTCGACGCCGCGACCGCCGCCGAGATCGCCCAGGTCTTCACCGAAGTCGTGATCGCGCCGGCGATTGCCCCCGACGCGGCGGCGGTTTTCACCGCCAAAAAGAACATGCGCGTCCTGGTCGCCGGCGCCATGCCCGATCCGGCCGCCGGCGGGATGACGCTCCGCTCGGTCGCCGGCGGTTATCTCCTGCAGTCGCGCGACAACGGCCGCATCCGCCGCGAGGAGCTCAAGACTGTCACCAAGCGGAGCCCCACGGCCGAAGAACTTCGCGACCTCTTATTCGCGTTCGTGGTCGGCAAACACGTCAAGTCGAACACCATCGTCTACGCCAAGGATGGTGCCACGGTCGGGATTGGCGCCGGCCAGATGAGCCGGGTCGATGCGGCTCGGATCGCGGCCCGTAAAGCGATCGATGCGGCGCAGGCAGCGGGCGCGTCAGCGCCGGCGATGCGGGGCTCGGTCGCGGCTTCGGACGCGTTCTTTCCGTTTGCCGACGGCCTCCTCGTCACCGCCGAGGCCGGCGTCACCGCCATCATTCAGCCAGGTGGGTCGATCCGGGACGACGAGGTGATCAAGGTCGCCGACGACCAGGGCCTCGCGATGGTCTTCACCGGCATGCGGCACTTCCGCCACTAAACGCATGCCGGCGCCGGTTCGGCCGGCGGCTCCTTGACAGCGACCATCAAGAGCAGCCCGACGACGAAAAAGACCGTAACGGTCGACAACCCGACCGATTGGTCGCCGGAAATCTGCGTCACCGCCGCGGCGGTGACCGGGCCGGCGAACGCGGTCGCCCGGCCGGAGAGACCGTAGAGCCCGAAGAACTCGGTCGACGCCGCGGGCGGCGCGATGCGCGCCATGAACGAGCGGCTCGACGCCTGGGCCGGTCCGACGAAGATGCCGAGCGCGGCGCCGGCTGCCCAGAACCAGCCGGCGGTCGGGGCGAACACGGCGGCGAGGCTCGTGACCGCGAGGCCGATCAGCGCGATCATCACCGTCGCCTTGGCGCCGCGGCGGTCGTCGAGCCAGGCGAAGCCGAACGCGCCGAGACCGGCGGTCACGTTCAGGAGAATGCCGAACTGAATGAGCTCGGTTTGGCTCATGCCGAAGCGGCCCGCGGCGTAGATGCCGCCGATCGCAAATACCGTCACCAGGCCGTCGTTGTAGATCATCCGCGCGATCAGAAACCGGAACGCATTGGTGTGCTGGCGGGCGTTCCGAAACGTGCTCGCCATCTTGGCGATACCGTCGCGAATCGCGGTTCCGACCGGGACGCCGGTGGTCGGGCGATCGGGCGTGTAGAGGAAGATCGGGATCGCAAACAGGGCGAACCACACCGCGACGAACGGACCGACGATCCGGATGTTGGCGGCGTTCTCTTTCGCGACGCCGAACCATGGCTGCTCGGGCAACACGAAGCCCACTAGCATGACGACCAGCGTGACCAGCCCGCCGCCATAGCCGAGCGCCCACGCCCAGCCCGACCAGCGCCCGATCGCCTCGCGCTTGGCGATGTCGCCGAGCATGGCGTTGTAGAACACGCCGCCGAACTCGTAGCCGATATTGGCGATCGCGACGGCGACGAAGGCGAACAGGATCCACTCGCGCGAGGGCTGCGCGAACCAGAGCGCGGCGGTGCCGACGACGCAGAGGGCGGTAAAGGCGGCGAGCCACGGCTTGCGCCGCCCGCGAGCGTCGGCGATCGCGCCGAGGATCGGACTCAGGATCGCGACGACGAAGGCGCTGGTACCGGCGGCATAACCCCAGAGCGCCTGGCCTTCGACGTCGTCCTTGACGATGCCTTTGCTGAAATAGGCGGCGAAGATGAACGTGATGATGAGGGTGGTGAAGGCCGAGTTGGCCCAGTCGTAGACCGCCCACGCGATCAAACCGCGTCGATTGCCGCGCTCCTCCGCGCGGGCCTCCGCCGTAACCGTCATTGCCGCCCCCCGTCCATAGGCGCCGCGACCCCTCGGGTCGCCCCCGCCGTCAGCTTGCGCCGACTATCATGGCGCGAACGTGACGGTTGGCAATGGCTAATCGCGCGATATCGATGCTGCCGGCGGCCTTGAATTCGGCGACCAAGTCCTGCGCGCGAGCCACCGCCGCGCGATTGGCGCGTTCCCACGCCGCGATCTGTTGCGCCGGCGCGACGCCGTTCCGTCTTTCGAGAACCCGGGCGGCGATCGCGCGCTGCTGACCGTAGAGGTCGTCGACGATCGCGGCGATCGCTTTCTGCTCCCACGCGCTCCGCGGCGCCAACGCCTCGGCCTGCGCGCGCAGCCAGTCGAGGCCGAGTCGGGCTCCGAGCGTAAAATAGATGCGGGCCACGTCCGCGACCGGTCGCTTGCGCGCTTTGGCGGCCTGGACGATGTGCAGGCCGGCGCCGATGATCGGTAGGACGGCGATCGCGCGGGCGAGCGTCCGCGGTACGCGGTCGGCCTCAACCGCCCGGGTCGCCGCCGCGATCTTACCGGCGTCGAGCGGCGCGACCAGCGTCGCGACCTTGCGCGCCAACGTCGCGATCCCGGGCCGGAACCCGGCGACCGTGGCTTCGACGTCGAGCGGCGCCGGGAGGTTGGTAAGGAACCACTTGGTCGCGGTGTGGATCAGCCGCTGGACCTCGCCGATCATCGCGATCTGGCGCTGGGCCGGCGTTTTGTTGTCGAGCGATTCGATCGCATGCCAGAGGGTGCGGAGATCGAAAACTTCGCGCGCGATCGTATAGGCGCGGGCGATGTTCGCCGCATCCATGCCGTCCTCGGCCATCTCGGCGGCAAAGGAGTGACCGGCGCGGTTGACGATCGAGTTGGCGATGAAGGTAGCGATGATCTCGCGCCGGAGCTGGTGGCGCTCCATCGCTGCCGCGTACTTCTTGCGCAGGACTTTCGGGAAATAGCGGCGCAGGTCGGCGACGAGGTAGGGTGCGTCGGGGAGGTCACTCGCCAGGATCGCGTCGTAGAGCGTCATCTTGGCGTACGCCAACAGAACCGCGATCTCGGGCCGGGTCAGGCCCTCGCCGGCGGCCTGCCGCGCCACGATCTCGTCGTCGCTCGGCAGAAACTCGACCGCCCGGTCGAGTTGGCCACGACGTTCGAGGGCGCGCATGAAGCGAGCATCGGTATCGATGCGCAGGGCGGCGTGCGCCGCGGCGACCGAGATCGCCTGGGTCTGAAGGTAGTTGTCGGCGAGCACCAGCTCCCCGACCTCGGCGGTCATGGCGGCGAGCAGCTTGTCGCGAGCGGGCCGCGTCAAGCGGCCGCTTTGCACCAGCGATCCGAGCAGGATCTTGATGTTGACCTCGTGGTCGGAGCAATCGACGCCGGCCGAATTGTCGATGGCGTCGGTGTTGAGCCGGACCCCGACGTGGGCGGCCTCGATGCGGCCCCGTTGGGTGAAGCCGAGGTTGCCGCCCTCGCCGACTACCTTGCAGCGGAGCTCACGCCCATCGACGCGGATCGCATCGTTGGCGCGGTCGCTGACCTCGGCGTTCGATTCATCGGCCGCCTTGACGTAGGTGCCGATACCGCCGTTCCACAGGAGATCGACCGGCGCCTTGAGGATCGCGTTCAACACCTGGCTCGGCGCCAGCGTGTCGGGCCCGTCGATGCCGAGCGCTTGGCGCGCTTCGGGCGAGAGCTTGATTGACTTCGCCTTGCGGTCGTAGACGCCGCCGCCCTTGGAGATGCGCTTGGCGTCGTAGTCGGTCCACGCCGAGCGCGGCAGGTTGAACAGCCGCTCGCGCTCCGCGAAGCTCGCGGCGGGATCGGGCGCCGGATCGATGAAAATGTGGAGGTGGTTGAACGCGGCGACCAGCTTGATGTGGCGCGAACGTAATAGCCCATTGCCGAACACGTCGCCCGCCATGTCGCCGATCCCGACGCAGGTGAAGTCGGTGGTCTGGGTATCGATCCCCAGTTCGCGGAAGTGCCGCTTGACCGACTCCCATCCGCCCCTGGCGGTGATGCCCATCTTTTTGTGGTCGTACCCAGCCGAGCCGCCCGAGGCGAACGCGTCGCCGAGCCAAAAGCCGTAATCGATGGCGACGCCATTGGCGATGTCGGAAAAGGTCGCGGTGCCCTTATCGGCGGCAACGACGAGATAGGGATCGTCGCGGTCGTAGCGGACGACCTGCGCGGGCGGCACCGGCTTGCCGCCGACCAGGTTGTCGGTGAGATCGAGCAGACCGGAGAGGAACATCTTGTAGCTGGCGATGCCCTCGGCCTGGATCGCCTCGCGGCCGGCGCCTGTCGGAATCCGTTTCGGCACGAACCCGCCCTTCGAGCCGACCGGAACGATCACCGCGTTTTTCACCATCTGCGCTTTGACCAAACCCAGCACTTCGGTGCGGAAATCCTCGCGCCGATCCGACCACCGCAGGCCGCCGCGCGCGACCCGACCGCCGCGCAGATGGATGCCCTCGACCAGCGGCGCGTAGACCCAGATTTCGACGTGCGGTTTGGGCAACGGCAACCCTTCGACCCGCGTCGAATCGAGCTTGAACGACACGTACGGCTTGGGTCCGCCGTCGGCGGCCGGCTGCCAGAAGTTGGTGCGAAGCGTCGCCGCTATCAGATTGATGTAGCGGCGCAGGACACGATCTTCGTCCAGGTTCTCGACCGCGGCGAGATCCGCTTCGAGCGCGGCGAGCGCCGTGCCGATATCGCGCGGCTTCAAGCCGAGGGCAACATCGAATTTCCGGGCGAACGCGTCGACGATCTTGCGCGCGATTCCGCCGTGCTTGACCAACGTCTGCTCCATGAGTTCCTGGCTGAACGGGACGTTGATCTGGCGGAGGTACTTGGCGTAGGCGCGCAGCACCACGATCTCGCGCCAGCTGAGACCGGCGTGGACGACCAAGGCATTGAAGCCGTCGTCTTCGGCTTCGCCGCGCCAGATGCGCTTGAACGCCTCTTCGAAGCCGTCCTTGATGCGTCCGAGGTCGAGCGCCGGCGCGCTCGGGTGCGCAATCTCGAAATCATGGACCCAGGCAATCGGGCAGCCGGGACCGGCGACGCGGTAGGCCTGCTCCTCGATCACCTTGACGCCCAAATGTTCGAGCATGGGCATACAGTCCGACAGCACGACCGGGTGCTCGAGGCGATAGACCTTGGCGCGGATCGCTTTGTCGGATGCGCGGTAGAGCCGGACGTCGATGTCGGCCGCCGATCCGAGCGCCGCCAGGCGCGCGACATCGACCACCGCTTCATCCGGGGCGAAGACCGCCTGGTAGGCAGCGCCGAAGGCGCGGGCGAACCCGGCATAGAGCGTTGCGCCCGCGTTTTCGCCGCGATCGGCCACCAGCGCGTCCTTCAACCGCTCGTCCCAAGTCCGCGCCGCGGCGACCAGCTCGGCTTCGAGCGCAACCGGATCGGGCTCGAGCGTATCGTCGGGCGTGCGGCCGATGATGAAGTGAAGACGGGCGAGCGACTCGTCGCCGATGTGGGTGTAAAACGCCGAGTTCCGGCCTTTGAAAGCGGCGGCCAGGATCCGGGCGAATTCGAGTCGGAGTTCGGTCGTGTGCTTTTCGCGCGGCACGAACACCAGGCACGCGGCGAAGCGCTTGAAGCGGTCGGAGCGGACGAACAGCCGCGTCCGCGGATGGTCCTCGAGATGGAGAATCCCGGTCGCCGCCGCGTAGAGCTCGTCGGCCGACATCTGAAACAGCTCGTCGCGCGGATAGGTTTCGATGATGTGAAGCAGCGCCTTACCGGCATGACTGCTGGCGGGCAGACGGGTGCGCTCGATCGCTTGTGCGACCTTACGGCGCAGATGGGGGATACGGGTCGGACTTTCGCTATACGCGGTCGAGGTGAAGAGGCCGATGAAACGGTCCTCGCCGATGACGGCACCCGAGGGATCGCAGCGCTTGATGCCGATGTAGTCGAGATAGGCCGAGCGATGAACGGTCGAGCGGCGGCCGGCTTTGGTCACCAACATCGGCACCGGCTGCTTCAGGAACTCGCGGAGCTGCGGCGAAAGGCCGGCGGCATCGACCGCGCCGGCCAGAATATTCGTCGCCGGGTCGCGCAGAAGCCCGAGCCCCGATCCTGCGACCGGCCGGAACGATTCCCGGCCGGCGCGCCGGCGATAGTCGTAGCGGCAGTAGCCGAGAAGGGTGAAGTGGTTGTCAGCGATCCATTCGAGAAAGGCGCGCGTCTCCGCGACGTCGGCGGCGTCGAGCGCAGCGGCCGCACTTTTCATTTGCTCGACCATACGCCGCCAGTCGGCGACCGCGGCGCGGACATCGCGGAGCGCATCGCGGAGAAACGTCGCGATGGCCTCGCGTCGCGCCAGATCGGGTTGGCGGTTGATTTCGACGTGCATCCACGATTCGCGTTGGCCGTCGTCGGCGAGAGCGACGCCGGACCGCGAACGGCGGACCGCCAGCAGCGGATGGATGACGAGCTGGACGCCGATGCCGTGGCGTTCGAGGTTGGCGGTCACCGAATCGACCAGGAACGGCATGTCGTCGTTGACGATCTCGACCACGGTATGAGGCGAGGACCAGCGGTCGGTCGCTTCGGCCGGGTCGTAGACCCGGATCGACGCCGCGCCGGCGAGCGTTTGCGGCGTCATCGCGGCGACGTTTTCGGGTGCCACCCATTCGAAAAAGCGTTTTGCCAGTATGTCGACCGAAGCGCGCTCGCCTGGGCCGGCGCGACGACGTAACAACGCGGCCACGGCCGTGAGTTTCTTGTCCTTGTCGCGCGCACTGGTGACGCTCATGGCGGATCGATCCCGAGGGTCCGAGGGTGGCGAGGCAGCCACCGGCGGGGGCAATTTCAAGCGCCATCCGCGGGCGCGGCCTTAACCTACTCTAATTGCAAACGCCAGGTTTTGGGGCATCCAGCAGCCCGATCGGTGCCGGGCGTCACATCGTCATAACGACCGCCGTCGGAGCGGCTGTTGTGCGCGCCCAACCCCTATAATACCCTGCGTGCAGGGGCTAACGCTCGCTCGGCCTCGACCCATATAGATCGATCACCTTCAAGGGGGACCCTCACCAATGGCCACGGGCTACAAAGTGCCGACGCTCGACGAATTCGTTCAGGGCGTGAAAGATAGAAATCCGGGCGAAAAGGAATTCCATCAAGCGGTATACGAAGTAGCCGCCAGCATCTGGGACTACATCAAGGACAAGGAGAAGTATCACCGCTGGGAGATTCTGCGCCGTATCGCCGAGCCGGACCGCATCGTCAGCTTCCGCGTGTGCTGGGAGGACGATACCGGCCACATCCGCGTCAATCGCGGCTGGCGCGTCCAGAACAACAACGCAATCGGACCGTATAAGGGCGGCATCCGCTTCCACCCGAGCGTCAACGAATCGATCCTCAAGTTCCTGGCGTTCGAGCAAACCTTCAAGAACTCGCTGACCGGTCTGCCCATGGGCGGCGGCAAAGGCGGCGCCAACTTCAATCCGAAAGGCAAATCGGACAACGAAGTGATGCGCTTCTGCCAATCGTTCATGCTGGAGCTGTTCCGCCACATCGGCGACGACATCGACGTGCCGGCCGGCGACATCGGCGTCGGCGGTCGCGAGATCGGCTACATGTTCGGCATGTGGAAGCGTTTGACCAGCAGGTTCAGCGGCGTGCTCACCGGCAAGGGCCTCGAGTACGGTGGCAGCTTGATCCGCACCGAAGCCACCGGTTACGGCGCGGTCTACTTCCTCGAGAACATGCTGAAAGTGCGCAAAGAGGCCCTCGAGGGCAAGGTCTGCTTGGTATCGGGCTCGGGCAACGTCGCCACCCATGCGGTCGAGAAATTGAACCAACTCGGCGCCAAGCCGGTGACGCTCTCGGATTCCGACGGTTTCATTTACGACAAGGCCGGCATCAGCCAAGAGAAGCTCGAGTGGATCAAGGAGCTGAAGGAGGTCAAGCGCGGCCGCATCGAGGAGTACACCAAGAAGTTCAAGGGCACCGAGTTCCACGCCGGCAAGCGGCCGTGGAGCGTGCCGTGCGACTACGCGCTGCCGTGCGCGACCCAGAACGAGATCATGCTCGACGACGCCAAGACCATGATCAAGAACGGCTGCAAGGGCGTCTCCGAAGGCGCCAACATGCCGACCGTGCTGGAAGGCGTGCACGCGTTCCTCGATGCCAAGATTCCGTTCGGACCGGCCAAGGCGGCCAATGCCGGCGGCGTCTCGGTGTCGGGACTCGAAATGAGCCAGAACAGCGCCAAGCTGTCGTGGAAGGAAGACGAACTGCAACGTCTGCTCAAGGACATCATGCAAGGCATCCACGATCGCTGCCAGGAGTACGGCCGGAGCGGCAATGACAAGTACATCGACTACGTTCGCGGCGCCAACGTCGGCGGTTTCATCAAAGTCGCCGATGCGATGATGGCTTACGGCGTCGTTTGAGCCGAACGCACGACCCTAGGGACTCCACGCGTACGAACACCCCGGGCCAGCGCCCGGGGTGTTTGTCGTTGGCGGTCTATTTCTGCGTCGGTCTTGCGCTCGCACCGGCGGTGGCAGCCGAACGAGAGAAGCCGCTGTTCGAACTCGGGCTCGCCGGCGGCGGCGGCTATCTGCCCGACTATCCCGCGGCCGGTCAAAACCACGGCCACGCGATCGCGCTTCCCTTCTTCGCCTATCGCGGCGACGTCGTGCGCAGCGACGAGAAAGGCCTCTTGCGCGGCCGCTTCATTCGCACCGAAAGCGTCGAGTTCGACGTCAGCTTGAACGGTTCGTTCGCCGTCGATGCGGACGACAACGACGCGCGCCGCGGCATGCCCGACCTCGATCATCTGGGCGAGGTCGGTCCGCGCTTGCAGATCACGCTGGCGCGGGCCGCCCGCGATGCCCGGATCGATCTCGAGCTGCCGGTGCGAGCGGTCTTCTCGACCGATTTTTCCGCGATCGACTTTCGCGGCTTCACCTTCGCGCCGCAGCTCGCCTACCAGCACGATCGTTTTTTCGATCCGACTACCGAGTTCAAGCTCGGCATCGGCCCGATCTTCGCGACGGTCGAGCTGATGGAATACTTTTACGAAGTGCCGCGCTCGTTCGCGACCGCGCGCCGCCGCGCCTACGCTGCCGATGCCGGCTACCTCGGCACCCGGATCGAGGCAGCGGCGTTCGGTCGAATATTTCCGCGCGTCCAGGGGTTCTTCGGCGGCCGCATCGACTTCCACCACGGCGCCGCCAACGAAAGCAGCCCGTTGTTTCGCGAGCGGACGACCTACACGATCGGCGCCGGACTGATCCTGTCGCTGGTGCAGTCGGAACGGCGGGTGGTGGAGTAATGCGGCGTTGCGCACCCGCGTAATTCGCCGGAAGATGCCTTCGAGCAACGCGCTCGATCGATTGTCCGCCACACCAACCAACCCCGTGTCGCCGACGTCTTCGTCCGATCCGACCCGCGCTCCGCACGCCGACGAAGTCTTGGCGCGGATGCCGGCGATGATTCGCGCGAGTCTCACCCCGAGCAGACCGAAGCGTTGCGCGCCGCGCTCCGCGACGTCCCGTGGCAGGACCACTCGGTCGATATGCGCGTGACGTTGCCGGTGCCGTTCCGCCCGTTCTATTTGACTCTGGTCGGCGATCCCGAGCGCCGCTCCGCCGGACGCCGCTCGGAAGAGCGCGTCCGCCACCCGTTCTGGAAGCTCGGCAATATCCTATTTATCGTCATCGGCGCGCTGGTGCTCTACGGTATCGCGATCGCCGGCGTCCTCCTCTACAGCGCCATTCTCGACCGCTAGACGCCGAACAACGACAAGGAGCAAGCGATGGACTTCACCAAGCGACACGTCGTCGTGACAGGCGGGACCGGCGGGCTGGGAACTGCCGTGGTCGGAACCCTGCTCGCAGCGGGCGCGTTCTGTCACGTTCCCGTTTTCCGGGCTGAAGAGCTGGAGAAGTTTCCACTCGCCAAGCACGCCAACCTCGAATTGGCCGAGGGCGTCGATCTCACCTACCCAGGCGCAGTCGATTCGTTCTACGACGACTTGCCCGGGCTTTGGGCCTCGATTCACCTGGCCGGCGGCTTCGCCATGGCACCGATCGAATCGACGGGGACCGGCGATTTCCACGCCATGATGAGCCCCAACGCGCTCACCTGCTATCTCTGCTGCCGCGCCGCGGTCGAGAAGTTTCGCGAAATCAAGAAGGACGCGCGCGGCGGCCGTATCGTCAACGTCGCCGCGCGGCTCGCGCTCGAGCCCCGGAGCGGCAGCGGCATGGTCGCCTACACCGCCGCCAAAGCCGCGGTCGCGGCGATCACCCAGGCGCTCGGCGAGGAAGTCGCGGGCGACGGCATTCTCGTCAACGCGGTGGCGCCGTCGATCTTGGACACGCCGCAGAACCGCACCGCCATGCCCAAGGCCGACTACACCTCGTGGCCGAAAGTCGAGGAGGTCGCGGCGACGATCGTGTTCCTGGCCTCGCCCGCAAACCGCTCGACGCGCAGCGCGGTCGTGCCGGTCTACGGCAAGGCGTGAGTGGCCGCAAAAAAAGAGGGGGCCGAACGGCCCCCCCATCGCGCGATCCGGGTCGGTTATTCGGTCAGCGCTTTCAGCTTGGCGCCGATTTCGCCGTTCTTTTCGAGGTATTCCTTCCAGCCCGACTCGTAGACGGTCTTGATGTAGCGTTCGGCGTCGGCGCCGGACCACTTGATCGATTGCACGCCCAAGCCTTTGAGCAGCGCGTCCTCTTTCTTGATGTAATCCGCCATCCATTTCTCCGAACGCGCTTCAAGCTCGACGCCGATCTTTTCGAGCTCGGCCTTGACCTCGGGCGCAAAACCGTCCCACACCCGCTTGTTGAACAGGATCGCGGTGTTGGCGGTGTAGAACGGATGATCGATCACGTACTTGGTGACTTCCTGCCAGCCGAAGTCGGCGATGCCGCCGTAGGACCAGCCGTAGCCGTCGACCACCTTGCGTTCGAGCGCGGTGTAGACCTCGCCCGGCGCCATGTTGATGGGCGTGCCGCCCATCGCCTTGACCAGCGCGACGTAGACCGGCGTGACGCGAAGCTTGAGGCCGGTGAAATCGGGCTTGTCGAGCTTGGCGTTGACGAACATGCGGAACGCCGTGCCGGGCGAACCACCGGTGTTGGCGAGGTAGACCACGCCTTTGTCGAGGTGGATCTTGCGCATGAGATCGTAGTAGCCGTTGGTGCGTAGCTTGGTCGGCGGCAGCTTCGCGAACTGGATCGCCATCGCCTCCGGAATCTGGCCGGTGTAGTAACTGGCGGCGCCGAGGATGACATCGACGGTGCCGTTGCGGACCGCCTCGAACTGCTCGAACAACGGTATGACTTCCGCACCGCCCAGATAGTTGACCTCGACCTTGCCCTTGAGCCGCGAGTTGACCATCTGCTGAAAGATCGCGAACGGCTCGCTCCAGTAGTAGCTCGTTACCCACGGCGTCAGGCCCTTCAGGCGCACCGCCTGCTGCGCCGAAGCATGGCCGGCGACCGCGAGTGTGGCGGCCGCGACCGTTGCCGCGATCAAGATTCGACGAAACATTCAATTCCTCCCTGTTGGTCATGATTCGTAGCCGAGCTTAGCGCAGGCGGCCGGCGCGGTCACCCGCCGCGGCTCAACTGCGCTATGATGCGCCCATCCACGGCGCCCACGCCGACCCAGGAGGACCGCCATCAAAGCAACGTTGAACGGCCGCGTCATCGCCGATAGCACCGACATCGTCGAAGTCGATGGCTACCACTACTTTCCGCGCGCCACGGTCAAGACCGAGTGGTTGAAAAAGGCGCCCAAGACCGCATCCGACAACGAGTGCCCGCACGGCGTCCAGTTC
>VGEO01000010.1 GCA_016869275.1 Alphaproteobacteria bacterium
GCCAAAGCTTCGGCGCCTGGGGCGCGCACGGCATCGCCTTCGAGCTCGAGGGCGACGCCAACGACTATATCGGCAAGGGCCTGTCCGGCGCCCGCATCGCCGTCCATGCGCCGCGCGAGTCGAAGCGCATCGCCACCGATAACATCATCGTCGGCAACACCGTGCTCTACGGCGCGATCGCCGGCGAATTCTACGCCGCCGGCGTCGCCGGGGAGCGTTTCGCGGTCAGGAACTCGGGCGCGATCGCAGTGGTCGAGGGCGTCGGCGACCATGGCCTCGAATACATGACCGGCGGCATCGCCGTGGTACTGGGACGAACCGGGCGCAACTTCGCCGCCGGCATGAGCGGCGGTATCGCCTATGTCTTCGACGTCGACGGCGATTTCGAGCAGTGCTGCAACCTCGCCATGGTCGAGATCGAGCCGATTGCCAAGAGCGACGCCGCGCCGCCGGGCGGTACCGCGGCCTTGCTCGAGGACATCACCGCGTTCGAGCGTTGGGACGATCTCCGGCTCAAGGCGTTGATCGAGCGCCATCTTCATTACACCAACAGCACCCAGGCCCGCCGCCTGCTCGACCGGTGGGACCGCTCGCTCACCCAGTTCGTCAAGGTGATGCCAACCGATTTCCGCCGTGCTATCCGCGAACTCGCCAAGGCGCCGAAGACCAAGCCCGAATCGAAAGCGGCCGCCGAGTAACGAGACGGATGCCATGGGCAAAGTCACCGGATTCCTCGAATTCGGACGCCAGGACCGCGACTACGACGCGGCCGAAAAGCGCGTCAAGAATTGGCGCGAGTTCGTGCGGCCGCTCGCCGACGCCGAGGTTCGGACCCAGGGCGCGCGCTGCATGGATTGCGGCATCCCGTTCTGCCACACCGGCTGCCCGGTCAACAACATCATTCCCGAGTGGAACGACCTCGTGTATCGCGACAAGTGGCGGGACGCGCTCACCGTGCTGCACTCGACCAACAACTTCCCCGAGTTCACCGGACGCATCTGCCCGGCGCCGTGCGAGGAAGCCTGCACCCTCAACATCAACGACGACCCGGTCACGATCAAGACCATCGAGTGCGCGATCGTCGACAAGGGCTGGGCCGAGGGTTGGATCAAGCCCGAGCCGCCGGCGCGCCGGACCGGCAAGCGGGTCGCGGTGGTGGGCTCGGGCCCGGCCGGCATGGCCTGCGCCCAGCAGCTCGCGCGCGCCGGCCACGCCGTCGTGCTCTACGAGAAAGCCGACCGCATCGGCGGCCTGATGCGCTACGGCATCCCCGACTTCAAGTTCGAGAAATACGCGATCGACCGCCGCATCGCCCAGATGGAGGCCGAGGGCGTGGCGTTCCGCGCCAACGTCGATGTCGGCCGCACCCTCCCCGCTACGCAGTTGTTGGCCGAGTTCGACGCCGTGGCCCTAACCGGCGGCGCCGAGGCGCCGCGCGACCTCGCCATCCCCGGGCGCGAGCTCAACGGCATCCACTTCGCGATGGATTTCCTCACCCAGCAGAACAAGCGGGTCGCCGGCGACAACGTGCCAGCGCGCGAGCCCGAGGGCGCGATCCTGGCCGGCGGCAAGCACGTCGTCGTGATCGGCGGCGGCGATACCGGGTCGGATTGCATCGGCACCTCGAACCGGCACGGCGCGGTCGAGGTCCAGCAGCTCGAAATCCTGCCCAAGCCGCCCGAGCGCGAGTACAAGGACCTGGTGTGGCCCGACTGGCCGCTGAAGCTCCGCACCTCGTCCTCGCACGAGGAAGGCGCCGCTCGCGATTGGAGCGTCAACACCAAGCGCTTCATCGGCCAGGATGGGCGGGTGACGGCGATTCACTGCGTGCGGGTCGAATGGCAGCCCGGCACCGACGGCCGCCAGCGCATGATCGAGGTGCCGGGCAGCGACTTCGAGCTCAAGGCCGACCTCGTGCTCTTGGCGATGGGGTTCGTGCATCCGGCGCACGCGGGCATGATCGCCGAGTTGGGGCTCAAGCTCGATCCGCGCGGCAACGTCGCCGCCGACGACCGCCGCTATCAGTCCTCGCTCGCCAAGGTGTTCGCCGCCGGCGACATGCGCCGCGGCGCTTCGCTCGTGGTGTGGGCGATCCGCGAGGGCCGACAGTGCGCGCGCGCGATCGACCAGTTCCTGATGGGGCGGAGCGACCTGCCGCGCTGACAATGGGCACCGCCCGCGGGTCCTGCCTCCTTTATACTCGTGCCGGGAGTGCATGCGGAGGGCAGCCATGACCGACCGTGCCTGGCGGCAAACGCCGGCAACGTTCCTGTGAAGCCAAGGTCCGCGCACACGGACTTCGCGCGTCTTGGCGACGCGCCAAGGGCGCTTTTTCGCCGACCTGACGTTTATTTCGCTCAGCCATGCACCTTGGTCGCTACCAAGATGCCGGAATCAAGCGCGGCTCACGCGTAATACGGCCGGGTCGCGAGGTCGTGGTCACCGATCCCGGCGAAGCCGCCGGCGCGTTCGACAAAGAACTCGACCCCAAGCCCGTCGGGGTCGCGCAGGAATACGCTCTTCTTGGCGGCGTTGTCGACTTCGAAAACGATGCGGTCGCCCTTCCCCATCGATTTGAGCGCCCGCTTGCCCTCGTCGATCGATCGCTCGCTCGGCATCAGGAGCGAGGTGTGGACCATGCGGGGTTTCTGGCCGGGCGCGGCCTTGAAGAAGGCGACGTCGTAGGCCGAGGCGTGGCCACGCAGCGTGAAGAACGAGCCGTCGGACGCGTCGTAGCCGTCCTCGAGGCCCAAGACGTTGGTGTAGTACTGCCGCATCTGATCGAGCCGGTTCGAGACGAATACCGCGCGGGCGATGCGGATGGGATGGAACGGCGCCTTCGGCACCTGGCGGACATACGGCTCGGCGCCCCATAGCGGCGTGCTCGACGCGGTCTTGGCGTCGACCTTCCACTCGCCGGTGATCGAAGGCAGCGCGCCGTTCAGGACCGTCCGCCAATTCTCGAGCACGTCGGCGTACATCTCGTGAAGGTGGCCGTCCGGGTCGAACACGTAAATCGAGTGCGAGATGGTGTGATCGGTGCGGCGGTGGAGCGGCAGCCCCATCGCGACGGCGCGGTCGTGCGCCGCGACCAGCAGGCGCTCGTTCTCCATCTCCCAGCCGAGGTGATTGAGTCCGGGCTCGCGGCCGCGCCCGGCAGCGCGCTGGAGGTGGCCGTCACGGCCGCGCAGCTCCTTGCCGCCGCCGCACTGCACCAGGCCGTAGTCGTGGTGGGTATTGCCGTTGGTGATGAAGATCGCCGGTATGTGCGGCTCGCGTGCGCACTCCTCGATGCCGGCGACGTTGATGTAGAAGTCGGCCGTCTTGTCGGCGTCGGCGACGAAGATGTTGGCGTGGCCCAAACGCCGGGTCGGAAAGCGGACGCGGGCATTCGAAGCCGGATGCAGTTCTTCGGCGACGCTCATGACGCCTCCCTCCCTCGCGACCCTCCCCCTCGACGAGCGGGAGGGAAACTCGCGGCGCTAAACGAAATACGGCTGTTGGCGCAGATCGGCCTTGGCGACGCTGTCCCACTTGGTCGAGCGGCGAACGTAGAACTCGCAGCCCAAGCCGTCCGGGTCGGCGACGAAGATCGAGCGTTTGCGGTCGTTGTCGACCTCGAACAGGGTGAGGATGTTCTTGGCCTTGAGCTTGGCTTTGGCGGCATCCAAGTCCTTCTCGTCCTGGCACTGGAACGCCATGTGGTGCATGCCGCTCTTCTTGCCCGGGATCGGCTTGAACAGCGCCACGTCGAGGTCGCTCTTGGTGCCGTGGAAGCTGACGAAGTTGCCGTCCGGGCTCCTGTAGCCGGGCGTCAGGCCGATCACGTTCTCGTAGAACGCGACCATCGCGTCGTAGTTCTCGCACACCACGACTTCGTGGGTGATCTTGACCGGATGGAAGACCGCGTTCGGTACCGTGCGCAGTTCGAACGTGTCGTGGTAGTTGCGGGCCGTGGTCGGCTTCCCCTCTTCCGGGTTCCAGCTCCCGGTCAGATGGCGGAGGTCGCCTTTCAGCACCTTGCGCCAGTCCTTGACTTGGTCGGCGTAAATCTCGTGCAGGATTCCGTCCGGATCGAATATGTAGACGCTCCACGAGGTCTGGTGGTCGACCAGGCGGTGGATCGGTACGTCGCTGTCCTTGATCCGGTAATAGGCCTCGACCAGCTGCTGCTGGTGCTCCATCTCCCAGCCCATGTGGTTCAAGCCGGGGACCAGCCCCCGCCCCTTCGGGATCTGGACGTGGCCGCCGCGGCCGATGCGGGCCTCGCCCTTGGGGCACTGCACCAGCCCCAGGTCGTGGTGGGTGTTGCCGTTCGAGACGAACACCGCCGGAATCTGCAGCTCGCGCGCGACTTCCTCGAAGCCGGCTACGTTGACGAAGAACTCGGCCGACTTAATGGCGTCGCCAACGAAATTGTTGGAATGACCTAAACGGCGCGGGCCGAACTTGACGGTCGGGAATTTGGTCCCCTGCGGACGCGCGAGATTGCCTTCGACGTAGCCCATGGTGCCCTCCTCGGTCGGACGCCGCGGTCCTAGGTCCCGCGGCTGAAAAATCGGTTCGGCGTCAAGTATGGCGCAGAACCGCCGCCGAATCCAAGCAGGGCGCGCGCGGCGCCGTCGCCGTCAGAACGGCAGAATCAACGGGTAGAACGCGCCGTCGCAATTGACCAGCACGGCCTTCTTCATCGCGATCTTGAAGCTCCCGTCCGCGCGGCGCAGCCGATATTGATAGCTGCCGCTGAAGAGCCGGGGTTCGGTCTCGAGCCGATACTCGACCATGGTGAAGCGCGCCGAAACCGCCAGATCGCCGCTCGCCGGATCGACCCCTTCGAGAAGGACGTTGCTCACCATGTGGTTGGTGCGGGCGAGGGGCGCGCCGTGGCCGCGCGGCTGATTGAGGCGCGCTACCCGCGCCGCCATGATCGACCTGTCGTCGAAGAAGAGCGAAATCTCGTCGTGCGGGCTTGCCTGTTCGGGGCGCGCCGGTGCCCAATAGTGGCCGTCGTCGCTGAAGAGCTCGCGCCACGCGGCGAGGTCGGCCTGGTCGAGGAGCGCGACTTCGCGGATCAAATACTCCTCGATCTCACGTACGAGCAAGAGCTTCTCGACCCCAGTCGGCAGCGCCGCGGATGCAGACATGAAGGGCTCTCCCAATGATGGAGCGCGAGCCTATCGGCCGCGGCACCCGCCGACAACGCTCGGCTTCTCGTGGCCGCGGGCCGCCGCTATGCTCCGGGCGCCATGCGTGCCTACAACTCGCCCTGCCAGAAAGCGTGCGCGCTCGACCTCGAGGTCGGCCGTTGCCAGGGCTGCTTGAGGACGCCGCGCGAGATTTACCAGTGGGGGATGCTCGCACCGGTCGAGCAACGGCGCGCGGTACAGCGGCTCGCCCGCCACCGCGCCCGCATCCGCCGGCGCAAGCAAGCGCGGCTCGAACGCCTCGGTTACTGACGGGTGTGTCCATGCCATGGTTAGGGAGGCAACCCCCTCTTGCTTCGCTGCGTTCGCTCCCTCCCCTGCAAGCAGGGGGAGGGGTTGGGAAGGGGGTAACGCCTAGGAGTCTTTCTTGTCGGGCAGGAATGCGGCGTTGCGGGTGGTGAGGTTCTTGACCGCGAACTCGGGCAGCTTGTAGACCCACGCCGCGGCGGTTTCGGCGATCGCCTTGATCTCCTCCGCGACCGGGACGACCCTGTCCTTCCGAGCCGGCGGCGTCGCCTTGGCTTTATCGTCTTTCTTGGGTTCGTCGGCCGGCGGCGGTGCTGCTTCGCCGGCCCGCGCCGCGAACGTCGCCCACTTGTCGCCGTCGACCTCGAAAATCGCCGCTTCGACGACGAGCCCGTCGAACGTCGAGAACGCCGCTCGCACCAACGCCTGGTCGGGCAGCTTGACCGCGGCCGCCGGCTTGACGTCGTCGAATTCGAGGAACGCGAGCGTGGTCGCGACCGAATCGGCGGCGCCCTTGCTCTTCATGGTTTGGCCCTCGGCCAGGCTCTCGACCTTGAAGTTCTCGTCCTTGGCGGTGGCGCGCGTCGCCACGACTTTTTCGCCGTCGCCATGGACCAGCGTGTAGCTGCGGACGCGGTCCTTCTTCACATCCATGAGCTTGCGCTGCAGCCAGGATTGCGTATTGCGGCCGGGATCGACCTCGCCGCGACCGAGCCACGCCTGCTGGTCGCTCGGGCCGCGCACGTAGGTGCCGGCGACACCCGACTGCGATAGATCGTACTTGCGCTTGCCGACGATGGTGTCGACCAGGACCTCGGCCCCGGCCTTTAGCGTGACCCGAACCGACGACGCCTCGGTCCCGGTCGGCTCTTCGACCTCGAGGCGCGCATAGCGATCGGCTTTGGTGGTCTTGGCTTCGGCCAGTTTCAGATCTTCGAGCCCGGTGATCAGTTCGCGGACTTTTTCGACTTGCGCGGGATAGCCATGCTTCTCGGGCACCGCCCAGCCCTTGTCGGTGCGGACGATCACGACTTTCTGGTCGCGATGGACGACGGTGATCTCGGTGACGTCGTTGACTTTGCCTTGGAGCTTGGGGAACGCCGGCTCGCCTTCGGCGACGAGCGTCGGCGCGCGCGGGTCGCGCACCACCGCGACGACGGCAGCGACCACGACGGCAACGGTGACGACGGCGAGAACGGCCAGGGCGCGCGGATTCATCGCTCTCCTCCGGACTAGGTAGTTTCGAAGCGGCGGCTGTAACGAACGCGGCGCGTCACCCACAGCCCGACTGCGATCGCCGCGATCAGGAGCGGCATCAACGCGATGTTGACCGCCTTCAAGACACCGTCGAGACGCTCGATATCGCTGCGGAGCGCGTGCTGCACTTCGCGCAGCTCGGTCCGGATCGACAGCATTTCGGCGCGGAATTGGTCGAGCGATTTGCGCTGCTCGCTGGTCAGCACCGCGGTGCCGCTCTCGGGATCGGTACGCACTTCCTTGATCTTGCGTTCGATCTCGCGCAGGTTCTTGTCGAGCTCGCGCTCCTTCGAGCGATACTTGAGTTCGGCCTCGGCGCGGATCTGCTCGACCAGCAGGAATGGCCGATTCGAAAGCCCGCGGCTCCGGAGCCCGATCACCGAGCCCGAGCCGGTCAGGTTGTCGAGCGCGTTCAAGACGAAGTCGCCGTTGTTGGCGATCGGCACCGCGACCTGCTGGTTGAACATGTCCTGGGTCCGGACCCAGGATTCGTTCGCCAGCATGTCGGCATCGGCGACCAGGATCATGTCGACCGGCCCCTTGGGCGCGGCCAAATGCGATCCCTTGAGCTTTTCGTACTCGGTCATCGCCTTGGCGAACTCCTCGTCGGCCCGCTTCTTGGCGGCGTCGTCCTTGGGTTCGTCCTTGGGCTTTTCCGGGACCGGCGGACCATCGGGAAACGCGCTCTTGATGGTGCCGGTCAAGCGGCCGGCCAGCACGTAGTTCTTGCCGGTCGGCTTGAACTCCTCGATCAGCGCCAGCGGGTTGGGCCGGAACGAGACCTTCATCGCCTCGATTTCCATCGCCTGCGGGCTCGACGTTACCAGCGGTTCGAGCTTGGCGGTCGAACCCTCAGCCAGCTCGAAGTGGCCCGCACTGGTCATGTTGAGAATTTGGACTTGGCTGGTGATGATGTCGGTCTGATTGATGCGATCCTCGCGCAGCCCGAGCCAGGGCAAGTAATTGACGACCAGGGTGCGGTCGCCTTGCGGAAAATTGACGCGATGCGAGGTCAACGCGTCGCCGATCACCGAATCGTTGCGGAACTTGATGCCCCATGCCGGCCAGAACTTGTCGAAGCCCGGGTTCGAGAGCGCCGGCATGCCCGGCATCATCGGCCGCCGCCCGGTCGGGGTCTCGAGGTGGGGATCGGCGAACACGATCGCGCGCCCGCCCTTCATCAGGAATTGGTCGATCGCGTAAAGCGTGTCGACACCGATGTCGTCGATCTGTGCCAACATCAAGATGTCGACATCGTCGTCGATCTTGCGGGCGCCGGTCTGGATCACCTTGACCTTGAAGAACTGTTCCATCTGCTCGTAGACCACCCACGGGCGGTACTGGCTCTGCGGCCCGCCCTGGATCGGCAGCGACGAAACGACGCCGACGACGCGTTTCTTCGGGTTGGACAGGTTGTAGATCAGTCGGGTCAGGTCGTACTCGATGAAGTTTTCGCGCTCGGGCGTCAGGAATGCGATCTTGTCGCTGTCGTCGGTCGAGTTGGTACCGACCAGTCCGAAGTAGACGAGCTCGCCTTCCTGCGAGAACGGCACGCCCTGGAGGCCGGCCGCGACCGCGCGGTCCTCCTCGCGCGAATACGGCTCGGGGTTGAAGATCTCGACCTTGAGCTTGCCGGCCGCGATCTTCTCGTACGCGGTCAGCAGTTCGCGCACGCGCTCGGAATAGCGGGCGTAAAGCGGGTTGCCCTGGGTCAACTGCTTGGAGACGAAATAACGGAGCGCGATCGGCTCGTCGATCGCCTTCAACACCTCGGTGGTGCCCGGCGAGAGCGTGAACAGCGCATTCTCGGTCAAGTCGAGCCGGACCGTCTTGACGGCGGTCGTGAAGAAGACGTTGACGGCGAGGAACAGGACGATCGTCAGGACGACGCCGGCGATGGTGTAGTTGCGGCGGTCGCGGGTGGAGGTCTGCGCCATCGGTGCGATCTCCGCCGTCTCAGGAGGCCTTCTTGAGGTCGACCAGCAACGTGTTGACGAACAACGCCGCCAGCATCAACGACAAGAAAAACACGATGTCGCGCAAATCGACCAGCCCCTGGGTGATGGCGGTGAAGTGCGACAGGAACGAAAGCGACGCGATCAGCTCGATCGCGAAGTCGGGCGCCCATGCTTTGAACGCGCCCTGGACCAGCTCGACGCCGCTCATCAGGAACAAGAAGCAAACCGCGGCACCGAGGATGAAGGCGATCACCTGGTTCTTGTTGAGGGCCGAAACGCAGGCGCCGACCGAAAGCAGCGCGCCGGCCATCAGCCAGCTCGCGACGTAGCTGGCGAGGATGACGCCGTTGTCGGGATCGCCGAGCACGTTGACCGTGATCCAGATCGGGAACGTCAGCACCAGCGCCGCGCCGGCGACGAACCACGCGGCCAGGAACTTGCCGAGCACGACCTGAACGGTCGAAACCGGCAACGTCATCAGGAGTTCGATCGTGCCCGAGCGCCGTTCCTCGGCCCACAACCGCATCGCCAACGCCGGGATCAAGAACAGATAGAGCCAGGGGTGGAACAGGAAGAACGGCGTGAGGTCGGCCTGCGCCCGGCTGAAGAACCCGCCGATGAAGAATGTGAACGAACCGGTCATCGCCAGAAAGATGACGATGAAGACGTAAGCGAGCGGCGTCGAAAAATACGCCAGCAGCTCGCGTTTGATGATGCTCCAGGTCACCGACATCGCCGCCTCCGTCACGCCGCCTTGCGGGTGAGCGCGCGGAACACCTCGTCCAAGTGTCCGTCCTTGGAGCGTGCCCGGAGCTGGAAGGGAGTCTCGTCGACCAAGAGCCGGCCGTGGGCGATGATGATGGCGCGGGTGCACACCGCTTCGACCTCTTCGAGGATATGGGTCGAGATAATGATCGCCTTCTTGCTCGCCATTTCGGCCAGCAACTGGCGCACTTCGTGTTTCTGATTGGGATCGAGCCCGTCGGTCGGCTCGTCGAGCACGAGCACGTCGGGGTCGTGGAGCAACGCCTGCGCGATGCCGACCCGGCGCTTGTAGCCTTTGGACAAAGTCTCGATCGGCTGGAAGAACACGCTTTCGAGGTGGAGCTTGGCGGTCACCTCCTCGATCCGGCGTTTCTTTTCGGCGGCGGCAAAGCCGCGCACGTTGCTCACGAAATCGAGCAGCGACTTGGGCGTCATGTCCGCGTAGAGCGGCGCGCCTTCGGGCAGGTAGCCGACGCGGCGCTTGACCGCGACCGGGTCTTCGGTGACGTCGAAGCCGGCAACCCGGGCCGTCCCTGTCGTCGGCGGCAGGAAGCCGGTCACCATCTTCATGGTCGTCGACTTTCCGGAGCCGTTCGGTCCGAGAAACCCGAGCACCTCGCCGCGCGCCACCGAGAACGACAGATTGTCGACTGCGGTGAGCGGCCCGAACCGCTTGCTGAGCTTGTCGACCTCGATCAGGACGTTCATACCCGCGTACTCTCGTTGCCCGACGCGTACCGTAGCGTACGAAGCGGGGGGCACGGCGCCCCCCGCCGCGTCACAACCTCGTTACATGTCGCCCATGCCCGGAGGCGTCGGATGCGCGTGATCCTTCGGTTCCGGGATCTGAGCGATCAGGGCTTCGGTCGTAATCAAGAGCCCGGCGACCGAGGCGGCGTCTTGCAGCGCCGTCCGCACGACCTTGGTCGGGTCGATGATGCCCGACTTGATCATGTCGCAGAACTCGCCCTTCTGGGCGTCGAAACCCCAGTTGACGTCTTTGCTCTCGAGCATCTTGCTGACGATCAACGAGCCGTCCTCGCCCGAGTTTTCGACGATCAAGCGCGCCGGAAACTGGATCGCGCGGCGAATGATCTCGATGCCGACGTCCTGGTCGTGGTTGACGCCCTTCAGGCCCTTGAGCGCCTTGGTCGCGTAGAGCAACGCCGCGCCGCCGCCGGGAAGAATGCCCTCCTCGACCGCCGCCCGGGTCGCGTGCATGGCGTCGTCGACCAGGTCCTTGCGCTCCTTCTGCTCGACTTCGGTGGCACCGCCGACCTTGATCACGGCAACGCCCCCCGAAAGCTTCGCCAAGCGCTCCTGCAGTTTCTCGCGGTCGTAGTCCGAGGTCGTTTCCTCGACCTGCTTCCGGATCTGGCTGCAGCGGCCCTGGATGTCGGCCTTCTTGCCGGCTCCGCCGACGATGGTGGTGTTCTCCTTGTCGATCGAGACCCGCTTGGCACGGCCGAGCATGTCGATCTTGACGTTCTCGAGCTTGATGCCGAGGTCCTCGGACACGACCTGACCGGCGGTGAGGATCGCGATGTCCTCGAGCATCGCCTTACGACGGTCGCCGAAGCCCGGCGCCTTGACCGCCGCGACCTTGAGGCCGCCGCGCAGCTTGTTGACGACCAGCGTCGCCAGCGCTTCGCCCTCGACGTCTTCAGCAATCACCAGGAGCGGCTTTCCGGTCTGCACCACCGCTTCCAGGAGCGGCAGCATCGCCTGCAGGCCGGACAGCTTCTTCTCGAAGATCAGGATGTAGGGATCGTCGAGCTCAACCGACATCTTTTCGGCGTTGGTGACGAAGTAGGGCGAGATGTAACCGCGGTCGAACTCCATGCCTTCGACGACATCAAGTTCGGTCTCGAGCGACTTGGCGTCCTCGATCGTGATCACGCCTTCCTTGCCGACCTTCTTCATCGCTTCGGCGAAGATGTCGCCGACCGAACGGTCGCCGTTGGCCGAGATCGTGCCGACCTGGGCGACTTCCTCGTCGGTCGTCACTTTGCGCGTCCGCTTCTTGAGGTCTTCGACCACCGCCTTGACCGCAAGGTCGACGCCGCGCTTGATGTCCATCGGGTTCATCCCCGCGGTCACCGCCTTGTACCCTTCGCGGGCGATGATCTGCGCCAGCACGGTCGCGGTGGTGGTGCCGTCGCCGGCTTCATCCGCGGTCTTCGACGCCACTTCGCGCACGGCTTGCGCGCCCATGTTCTCGAACTTGTCCTCGAGCTCGATCTCCTTGGCGACGGTAACGCCGTCCTTGGTGATGCGCGGCGCGCCGAACGACTTCTCGAGGATGACATTGCGGCCCTTGGGGCCGAGCGTCACTTTGACCGCATTGGCGAGCTTGTCGACGCCGCGCATCAAACGCGCGCGGGCTTCGGCATCGAATTTTACTTCTTTGGATGGCATGGTGTGTTCTCCTATTGCCTACCGCTAGGCGGCTTTCTTGCTGGATTTCGCTTGGTCGATGACGGCCATGATGTCCGACTCGCGGAGGATCACGACTTCTTCGCCATCGAGCTTGGTCTCGGTGCCCGAGAATTTCCCGAACAACACGCGATCGCCGACCTTGACCTCGAGCGGGATCAGCTTGCCGTCGTCGCCGCGCGCGCCGTTGCCGACGGCGACAATCTCGCCTTCCATCGGTTTTTCCTGGGCCGTATCGGGAATGATGATCCCGCCGGCGGTCCGCGCTTCTTGAGTTAGACGCCGCACGACGACACGGTCATGCAGCGGTCTGAATTTCGCCATGTTCGTCCCTCCAGGGTTCGTACTTGTTAGCACTCAGCCAAAGCGAGTGCTAAATCCGGGCGTCATATCGTTCAAGGCGGTCGCGTTGTCAAGCGGCGCTATCAGCAGTCGCGGGCGTCTGCTGTTAAGATATTGATATTAATAGAGTTTTACTTGACGTTAAACACTGGTAACGGACAATGGCCGGGATCGTGTCGTAACCCTTTGAACGAGTGTTGCTGATGCCGCCCCACGCCACCTTACAGCACCAGGGGTACCGTCTCACCACCGCCGAAATTCTGTACCACCTGCCGGACCATCCGACACTGCTGCAGTCATACCTCTGGCAAGAGTACGACCTGTTGCCGCGGCTTCCCGTTCTCGCCGGCTTCCTCACCTATTGGCAACGCTCGATCGAGGGCCGCATCCACTCGGTCAAGGTCGCGACCGCCGGTCTTTGCCAACCGATCCGACTCGACTTCGTCGACCACGAGTTCGTCCTGCACTAACGAAGCTCCCACCGGCGCCGGCTGCCGACGCTAGAATGGCGGCGCGTGGGTCCGCGTATTCACCGGAGGGAGCGATGAAATCGAAGCAGCTTTTCAATCCGAAGACCTTAGGCGAGCCGGTCGGGCCGTTCTCGCGCGCGGTCAAGATCGGCGACATCCTCTACGTTTCAGGAACGTCGGCGATCACCCACCAAAGCGGCCCGATCTGGACGCGGCCGCTGGCCCCCGACTTCGAGACCCAGGCCCGCCAGACCTTCGAGAACATCCGCCGCGTCATGGAAGACGCCGGCGGCAGTTTGAACGACATCTTCAAGATCACGATGCTGTTGAAGGACCGCAAGCACTTCGACCAGATCAGCAAGCTCCGCGCCGAGTATCTGCCCGAGCGTGCTTATTCGAGCACCGGGTTCATCACCGAACTGATGCGCGAAGACATGCTGATCGAAATCAGCGCCGAGGCGTACTTGCCGGTACGGCGAAAACGCCGCCCGGCCGCAGCCCGACCGGCGCGCCGTACGAGGGCGCGACGCTAGCCTGTTCGGGGCGGTCGCCGCGTTACTCGGCGGCGCGGCGACCGCGCGTCCGCGCGCTCACCATGGCGGCGGCGACATCGATCGCGTAAAGACGCTGCGCGTTGGCGAAGGTGATGTCGCGGAGCGTCCGCTCCGGCAGCTTGCCGAACGCCCGCTTCACGGCGCGGTGGCTGTTGGGATAGGTGCAGCGCGCGTGCGGGAAATCCGAGCCCCACACCACGGTCTTCATGTCGACGACCCCGAGCGCCCGATCGACGAAGGGGTCGTCGACCGTGCCGTGGTAGACGTTTCGCATATAGTCCTTGATCGGCCGCTTCGGCATCTTCATGCCGATCGCCGGCCCCAACTGCTTCTGACGCTGGACCGCGCGGAACATCCAATAGACCAGCCACGACACCTCGTACTCGGAGAGCACGAGCTTGAGCTTGGGGAAGCGGTCGAGAATGCCGCCGAAGACGAATTCGGCCGAGAGCACCGGGGCGGCTTCGGTCAGGAGGTACCAGCTCGTGCGCGGCGCTTCGGTCCGCTCCTCGCCGTGCATGGTGAACGAATCGCGCGCGTTGCCGGTGATGATGTGAAGGACCACGGGAATGCCGAGCGCCTCGGCCCGCGCCCAGAACTTGTCGTAGTGCGGGTCGCGGTAGCGCGGCCATTCGGGCCGGGCGTCGCAGTTGATCATCGCCCCGACCATGCCCTTCTTGGCGATGCGCTCGAGCTCGGCGACCGCCCAGTCGACGTCCTCCATGAAGATGACGGCGGTGCCGAACAGCCGGGTCGGGTCGGCGGTGCAATGCTCGGCAAGCCAGTCGTTGAAGACGCGGCAGCAGTCCTGGGCCAAGCGCCAGTTGCGGATCCGCATCGAATAGAGCATCGCAGTCGGATTGATGATCTCGGCCAGGATGCCGTCCTCGTCGTTGCAGTCGAGCCGGGCGTAGGGGTCGGTCGAGGCGCGCAAGATCTTCCGCTGCAGCGCGCCCTTGCCCTCGACCAGCGCCTCGGTGATGTAGGCCTCGTAGCCGGTGAAGTAGAAGTTGCCCTTGCGCCCCTTCCACTCCGGGATCGACCTCGGCGTCTCGTCGCCGTAGCGCCGTCCAAGCGCGCGCACGAACAGATCGGCGGGCTCGATCACGTGCGAGTCGGCGGAGATCAACCAGTCGCGGGCGGCCATCGATTTCTCCTGTGGCTGTTGCCGCAACCTTTGCAGACCGACCCACGACCCGCAACCGCTGTACGTGAACCGTCACCCAACGGTAACGTCCGTGTCACGCCGCCTCGGTAACCTCGGCTTCGACACCATCGCCTGTTGGAAGGAGCGGCTATGACGTTGAGCAAGAATGATTATTCGGCCGATCCCGGGTCCAGGCCTGGGACCGCGGACACCGTCACCAACCCGACCGCGGGTACCACGTTCGGCGAGGTCCTGGCCCTCCGCTATTCGCGCCGCGACGCGCTGTGCGGCTTGGCCGCGACCGGCGTTATCGCCGCGCTCGACACCGGCTTCGCCGATGCGCTCAACGGCGGTACCAGTCCGAGCGCGCGTGCCGATGGGGCGAAGAGCCAGTTCACGTTCGCCGAAATCAAGCACGGGGTCGATGAAACCCACCACGTCGCGCCCGGCTATAGCGCCGATGTCTTGATCCGGTGGGGCGCCCCGGTCACCGCCGATGCGCCTGACTTCGATCCGATGAAACAAAGCACTGCCGCTCAATCCAAGCAGTTCGGCTACAACTGCGACTTCATCGGATATTTCCCACTGCCGCGCGGGTCGAGCGCGAGCGAGCGCGCCCTCCTCGCGGTCAACCACGAGTACACGATCCCCGGTCTCATGTTCGCGCGTGTCGAAGGAACGCGGGAGCAGGTCGCGATCGAATTGGCGGCGCTCGGCGCTTCGATCGTCGAAGTACGGAAGGACCCGCGCGGCGAGTGGCAGGTCGTGCCGCACAGCCGCCATGGCCGGCGCATCACCGCGGAAACGCCGATGCGGATTTCGGGCCCCGCCGCCGGCGATCATCGCCTGAAGACCAAGGCCGATCCGACCGGAACCACGGTCCTCGGCATGCTCGCCAACTGCGCCGGAGGTCAGACGCCGTGGGGCACCTATCTCTCGGCCGAAGAGAACTTCCACGGCTTTTTCAGCGGCGGCGCGAACGGGCTAAGGCCGAGTCGATCCGAGCGACGCTACGGCATCCCCGGCGGCACCTCGCGCTGGGCGCGCTTCGATGCGCGCTTCGACATCGGCGTCGAGCCGAACGAACCCAACCGGTTCGGTTGGATCGTCGAGATCGATCCATACGATTCGAGCGCGATGCCGCGCAAGCGCACCGCCCTTGGTCGTTTCCGGCACGAAGGTGCCGAGACGATCCTCAACCGTGACGGCCGCGTCGTCGTCTATTCGGGCGACGACCAGGCGAACGAGTACATCTACCGGTTCGTGACGAACGGACGCTTCGATCCAACAAGTCCGGCCGCCAACCGCGATCTCCTCGACTCCGGTGCGCTTTCGGTCGCCAAGTTTGCCGCCGACGGCACGCTCGCATGGTTGCCCCTCGTCCACGGTCACGGCCCGCTCACCGCGGCGAACGGCTTTACCGGTCAAGCCGACGTCGTTATCGATGCGCGCCTGGCCGCCGACCTCCTCGGCGCGACCAAGATGGACCGGCCCGAGGACATCGAACCCGATCCGAGGACCGGCAAGGTCTACGCGGTCATGACCCGCAATGCCGATCGCCGCCCCGATCAGGTCGACGGCGCCAATCCGCGCGGCCCCAACCCGTTCGGCCACATCATCGAAATCGCACCGACGGACGGCGACCATGCGGCCCCGACCGCGCGCTGGGAGCTCTTGATCGCGGCCGGCAATCCGCGCGATCCGGCGCATCGGGCGGCGTACCACCCGGCGACGTCGGCGAATGGCTGGTTCGCCGCCCCCGACAACATCGCTTTCGATCCCGCCGGGCGCCTCTGGGTCGCGACCGACCAGGGCTCGACGTGGTCGAAGTCGGGCACGGCCGACGGTCTCTGGGCGATTGAGACCGATGGCGCGTACCGTGGTTATTCGCGGATGTTCTTCCGCGCGCCGCTTGGTGCCGAAGTGACCGGACCTCGATTTACGCCGGACGGAACGACGCTCTTTCTTTCGATCCAGCACCCCGGCGCGCATGGCGGCAAGGGTTTCGCCGATCCGGCGACGCACTGGCCCGACTTCGCACCCGGCATGCCGCCCCGGCCCGCGGTCGTCGCCATCACCCGGAACGACGGCGGCGTGATCGGCGCTTAAGGCAGCAGCACCGAAAGCCCGATCGTCTTGCGCGCTTCGAGGTCGCGGTGCGCCTGCGCCGCGTCCTTGAGGGCGTAGCGTTGGCCGATCGGGATCCGGATCGCGCCGGCGGCGATGAGCTCGAACAGCCGCGTCGCATAGGGCACGAAATTCTCGCGCCCGACGTTGTAGTGGCGCCCGGTCGCGCGCGTGAGGTAGAGCGAACCCTTGTGCGCGAGATCGACGATGTCGAGCGGCGGCACTTTGCCCGAAGCGTGGCCGTAGCTCACCATCATGCCGCGGGTCCGGATGACGTCGAGCGAGCGCATGAAAGTCGCTTGCCCGACCGCATCGAAAACGACGTCGACGCCGCGCCCGGCGGTGATCGCCTTGACGCGCGAAACGAAGTCCTCGTTCGCGTAGTCGATCGCGTGATCGACCCCGAGCAAGCGGACGAACGCGACCTTGTCGGGCCCGCCCGCGGTCGCGATCACGGTCGCGCCCAAATGCTTGGCGAGTTGGCAGGCGATCAGCCCGACCCCGCCCGAGGCGGCGTGGATCAGCACGGTCTCGCCGGCCTTCACTGGATAGGCGCGCTCGGTCAGATATTGCGCGGTGAGGCCCTTGAGGTAGGCGGCCGCCGCGACCTCGTCGCTCACCGCGGCGGGAAGGACGAAGACGTCCTTGGCCGCCATGTTGCGGGCTTCGCAATAGGCGCCGAGCGGCGGGGCGCCATAGGCGACACGGTCGCCGACCTTGCAGTCGACCGCGCCCGCGCCCACGGCTTCGACGACGCCAACCGCTTCGAGGCCGACGATCGCCGGCAGGCCGTCGACCGGATAATGGTCGTCGCCGCCCTGGCGGTACTTGGTGTCGGCCCAGTTGATGGCGATCGCGGTGTGATGGATCCGCGCCAGGCCCGGGCCGGGCGGCGGCAGGTCGACGTCTTCCCACGAAAAAACCTCGGGGCCGCCGTGGCGGCGGATCAGGGCGGCCTTGACCATGTCGGCGATCCTACTTGTGGTGAGGGCGATCCTACTTGATGAGGAAGCCGGTCACCGCGCGATTGAACTGGTTCGGATGCTCGAACATCGGCATGTGGCCGCACTGGTCGAGAATCAGCAGCTCCGAATTGGGGATGCGTTTCTGCCCGGCCTGGGCGTGGGCGAGCGGCGCGCGCACGTCCTCGCGCCCGGTGATGACCAGGGTCGGCAGCTTAATCTGCTCGAGCCGGGTCACGATCCGCCACGGCAGCGTGAGCTCCTGGTTGAAGTTGGCCTTCGCGATCTCTTCATAGGCCGGGAGGATGTAGTCCTGGGCGTAGAAAGTGAGCTGCGGCAGCACCGCGGCGTCCGGCACCTTGGTCGGATCGAAACAGACGTTGCCCAAGCGCTTCTTGCAGTTTTCGAACGTCGGTTCGCGCAGTGCCGAGGTTGCGTTCGCGTACGACTTGCCGAAGCCCTCCTGCAACTGGTCGAGCGGACGGAACACTGATGACGCCCCGACGATCACCAGCTTCTTCATCCGCTCGGGGCGTTCGAAATAAAGGAGGCACGCGATGGCGGCACCGTAAGAGCTGCCGAGCGCGTGGTACTCTTTGAGGCCGAGGTGATCGGTGAGCGCGGCGACGTGGCGCATGATCACCGGATGCGCGGCTTGGCCGCCCAATCCCTTCCAGCCAGTGAAACCGTGGCCCAAGAGATCGGGGGCGTAGACGGTAAAATGCTCGGCAAGAACGTCGATGTTCATGAGCCAGGTATCGGCAGAGATGCCGAGGCCGTGGAGCAGGAGAAGCGCGGGCCCTTTGCCCTCATAGAAATACCGGGTGCGAACCCCGCCGATCTCGACAAACGCGACGCGCATGGACTTCTCCTTCGCTGGACGGCTGGAACGCTCGCGGCGCGCGAAAGCGCGTCTTACTTGCGGATCCCGCCGAAATAGGCTTCTTCGATCCGCTTACCGTCGACCAGTTCGTGCGACGGCGCGGTGAAAGCGATGCCGCCGATCCGCATGACGTAGGCGCGGTCGGAGACTTCGAGCGCTTTCTTGACGTTCTGCTCGACCAACAGGCATTCGAGCTCGTGCTCTTTGTTGATGTCGCGGATGATGGTGAAGACGCGGTCCATGACCTTGCCCGAGAGGCCGAGCGAGGGTTCGTCGAGCAGCAGGAACTTGGGCTCGCCCATCAGCGCGCGGGCTATCGCCAGCATCTTCTGTTCGCCGCCCGAAAGCGTGCCGGCTAACTGCTTGCGCCGCTCCTTCAGGACCGGAAAGCGGTCGAACTGGCGGGTCAGATCGGTCTCGATCTTGGGCTTGTCGTTCCTGATGTAGGCGCCGAGCCGCAGATTCTCTTCGACCGTGAACCGCGGCATCACGTTCTCCACCGCCGCCACCGTATAGATGCCGAGCGTCGCGCGCTCGTGGGTCGCCTTGTCCTGGAGCGAGACCCACGACCCGTTGCTCCTGAATTGGATCGTCCCCTTCTTCGGTTTGAGCGACCCGATCACCGCCTTGAGCAGCGTGGTCTTGCCGGCGCCGTTCGGCCCCAACACGCAGACGATTTCCGACTTCCGCACCTCGATCGAGGCGTCCTGAACGGCCGGAATCTCGCCGTAGTAGATGTCGACGTTGTCGACTTTGAGGACCGGATCGGCGGCGGTCATGGCTAACCGAGATACGCGTCGATGACTTTTTGGTTGTTGCGCACTTCTGTGGGCGTGCCTTCGGCCAGCACCTCGCCAAAGTTGAGCACCGAGACGCGGTCGGCCAAGTCGAGCACAACCTGCATGTTGTGCTCGATCATGAAGATGGTCTTGCCTTCGTCGCGGATCTGCCGAATCAGCGCCACCACCTGTTTGATCCAAACCGGATTGAGGCCGCCCGTCGGTTCGTCGAGCAGGATGAGGTCGGGATTGCCGATCAGAGTGCGGATGATCTCGAGCATCCGCTGCTGGCCGGTCGACAACTGCTCCGGGAAGTCGTGGCGCCGCGGGTAGAGTTGCCCCTCGGCGTAGTTTTCGAGCAGCGCTGCGGCACGCGCGCGCAAGGCGAGCCGCTCGTCGCGCTCTTTGGGCAAGCACAGCGAGATGTCGACGAGGTTGGCCTGGGTCCGCGCCGTGTAGGCGATCTCGACATTCTCGACGATGCGAAGGCTCCGGAAAAAGCGCACCGCCTGAAACGTGCGGGCGATCCCGGCGGCGACGATCTGGTGCGGTCGCGCCTTGGCGAGATCGACGCCCTTGAACCAGACGTGGCCGAGGTCGGCCGGCACGACGCCGGTAACGCAGTTGAAGAGCGAGCTCTTACCGGCGCCGTTGGGGCCGATCAGGGCATAGATCTCGCCGCGTTTGATGGTGAGGTAGACGTCGGACAGCGCTTGCAGCCCGCCGAAGCGCTTGGAAACGCCTGCGATCGAAAAAAAAGACGCCGGGTCGGACGCCGCGCGGGCGCCCACCTTCGAGTCGAATGCTGCCATCGACATGCCGAACAGTCCTCCCCTACCGGCGGCGCGCGCCGAGTTTACACATCCGTCGCACCCGGGCAAGCCGCTGGCAGGAGCCGCGCCGCGCGCTGCGGTTCGCGAGCCGGAGCGGGGACAAGATTCGGCGAGCCGCGTGGCCGGCGCGCGGCCTACGTCGAGCGGCGGATTTACGCCGAAGTCTGGCCGAGCGCGCGAGCGATTTGCGACCGGCTTCTCTGCGTTCGCTTGACTCGTGCGGGTCCGGCGCCGAAGCTCGCGCGCTGATCGTCCACCATCGTATCCAGGAACGCGCCATGGCCTTGACCGCCGCCAAAGTCCTGAAAGCCGTCGAGCAATTGCACAAGGATCGGCCGTTCGCCGAGCATCCGCTGTGGGCCGGGATGATGACCGGCGCCCATTCGGTGCCGCAGTTGCGGGTCTTCGCCAAGCAGTTCGGCATCCTGCCGCTTTGGAACAATCAGTATCACGGGCCGCTCTACGTCATTTGCCCCGATCCCAAGTGGCGCGAAATGTTGGCCGAAGTCGTCTACGAAGAGGGCACCGGCCGGCTCTACGCCGATGGCCTACCGCACAATCAGCTCTACACCAACTTCGGTATCGGCCTGGGCCTGACGCGCCAGCAGATGTGGAAAACCAAGTACGGCCCCGGCGCGCTCGGCATCCAGAAGTGGTTCAAGAAGCTCTGCAACAAGAGCTTCCTCGAGGGTGTTTCGTGCCACATGCTGGCCGGCGAATCGCATGGGCCGGGCGTGTTCGGCAAGATGGCCGCGATGCTGCAGAAGAAGTACGGCCTGTCCGACCAGGCGGTCGCATTCTGGCGGGTCCACGATACCGCCGACGAAGATCACTCCGGGATCGGCAAGAAGCTCTTGGGTGACTTCGCCAAGACCCAGAAGGAGCTCGCGCTGGTCGTCAAGACGGTCGAGGCTACCGTCGACAAGATGTTCGCGTTCTACGACGACATCTATGCCCAGATGCTCAAGGTCGAAGGCGGCAAGCCGGCGCACGCCCGCCACGCCGCGGCGCGAAGGCGCGTGCACTAACCGCGGTAGACAACGCCGGCAACGGCGCGCATCATCTCCCCTAATGACATGGCCGCCGCGTGGAACCGCGGACGGCCCGAACAGGGAGCTATCCATGAGACGCATCCGATCGTTCGTGCTCGCCGCGCTGACCGCGGCGGGGTTCGCGGCTGTCGACGACGCCAGCGCGCAGGATATCCGCATCGCCGTCCTTGGACCGATGGCGTTCATCCAAGGCGAGCATCATTGGGCCGGCGCCGAAATGGCGCGCGACGCGATCAACGCGGCGGGCGGCATTCAGGTGGGCAACACCAAACGCAAGATCGAATTGATCAAGGTCGACACCAACGAAATCTTGAGCGTTCCCGATGCGACCAACGCGATCGAACGCGCGATCAGCCGCGACCGCGCCGACTTCCTGATCGGCGGCTTTCGCTCCGAGGCCGTGCTGGCAATGCAGGAAGTGGCGATGGACGCCAAGAAAATATTTCTCGGCGTCGGCGCGTCGCACTCCAAGCTCGGCCTCAACGTCAAGGACAACAAGGAGCGCTACAAATACTGGTTCCGGGTGTCCCCGGTGAAGGACACCGATCTTGGACGTCTCGTGTTCTCGGTGCTCGGTTCGATCGCCGAACAGGTGCGAGCCGACCTCAATCGTCCCCAGCCCAAAGTTGCCGTGGTCGCGGAAAAGGCGGTGTGGGTCGAGGCGCTGGTCAAGGCGGCGGAAGCCAACCTGCCGCGGATGAAGATGGAGATGGTCGGGCTGTGGCAGCCTTCGGCGACCGCGACCGATGTCACCGCCGAGCTCAGCGCCATCAAACGCGCCGAAGCCGACATCGTGTTTACGATCGTTTCCGGCCCGGTCGGGATCGTGCTTGGCCGGCAGATGGCCGAACTGCAGCTGCCCGCGATCGCGTTCGGCATCAATGTCGAAGCGCAAAAGGACGAGTTCTGGGGCGCGACCGCCAACAAGGGAAACTTCGTCGCCACGCTCGACACCTACAGCGATATCGAGATCACGCCGGCGACGACGGCGTTCGTCAAAGCGTTCAGAGAACGCTACAAGCGCGCTCCGACCTACACGGCCGCGACCTATGACGCGATCAATTTGCTCAAGGAAACGATCGAGAACGTCGGCAGCCTCGACGCTGACAAGTTGGTCGCGACGCTTGAAAAAGCGGACCGCGTCGGCACCGCTGGCCGGCTCGCCTTCGACGAGAATCACGATCTTGTCTGGGGTCCCGGCAAGACCACCGGTATCGCGGTGCAGTGGCAAAACGGGGTCAAGGTACCGTTCTGGCCCAACAACTGGAACGGGGTGACCTACAAAGGCGTGCAGCCGTTCCAGTTGCCGAAGCGTTGAACGACACGATCGGCCGCCGCGTCTCCTCGCCGCAGGGGGGCGCGCCCCTCGCTGGCGTGTGCTGGCGGCGGCGGCGCAAGGGCTAGGTCGTGCTGCAGGACATCCTGATCACCGGTCTCGTCACGGGCGGCGTCTATGCGCTGCTAGCGATCGGTTTTTCGCTGGTCTTCGGCGTCGCCCGGATCGTCAATATCGCCCACACCGCGTTCTACATGCTGGCCGCGTACGCGTTCTATGTTGCTCTTACCGTGCTCGAACTACCGCTGCTCCTCGCCGTCGCATTGGCGATCGGTACGGTCACGGCGCTGTCGGTGATTTGCTACCGGTTGGTGATCGCCCCGATTCGCCAACACGAATCGGCGGTTCTGATCGCCACCATCGCGCTCGCGTTGATCTTCCAAGAAAGCTTGCTTCTGACGTTCGGCGGCCACTTTCTCGGCATTCCTGCGGCGGTCGAAGGTTACGCGTCGCTGCTCGGCGTCCGCGTAAGCAATCAACGCCTGGTGGTACTCGCGGTGGTCGCCGTCGCCCTCGTCGTCACGTGGTACGCGCTCTACCGGACTCGATTCGGACTCGCCGTGCGTGCGACGGCGAACGACCTCGAAATCGCCAATCTGATGGGCATCGATGTCGGCCGCATCGCCATGCTCACGGTTGCAGCTTCGGTCGCGCTGGCCGCGATCGCCGGCGTCGTGGTGGCGCCGGTGTTCGTGGTCGACCCGCTGATGTGGCTGTCGCCGCTCGTGAGCGTGCTGGCGATCGTCGTCTTAGGCGGCCTTGGCAGCCTTCGAGGCAGCCTCGCCGGCGCCTTTATTCTCGGCTACGTCGAGGCAATCACCGTGTTCGCGGTTCCCGCCGGGGCCTTCCTCAAGAACGGGGTATCGCTCTCGATCATGATCGTCGTGCTGCTACTGCGCCCCGAGGGCCTGTTTGGCGTCGCGTTCGAGGAAGAACGATGAGAGCGTTCGCCACGCTGCCGCGCCGCGCCTGGGCCAGCCTGCGCGCCGACGTGCTGGTCCTGCCGAGCCGCATCTTCGTCTTCGTCGGCGTCGTCGCGCTGGTTGCGCTGCCGCTCATCGTCGACGACCGCTACGTGCTCCGCATTGTCACCATGGCGGCGATCTTCGCCGTTTTCGCCGCGAGCTGGGACCTGCTCGCCGGGTATGCCGGCCAAGTCAATTTCGGCCACGCCCTGTTTTTCGGCATTGGCGCTTACAGTTCGGCCCTGCTGTCGCAGCGCCTCGGCCTGCCGGTGTGGCTGACGATGCCGCTCGGTGCGCTGGCAGCGATGCTCGCCGGTTTCCTGGTTGGCATCCCCTGCCTCAGATTGCGCGGCGCTTACTTGAGCCTGGCTACGCTCGCCCTCCCGATCATCGCGATCAGCCTGCTGTTCGCGTTCCCGGGATTCTCTGGCGGCGAGCTCGGCATTTCCGGCCTGCGCCGCGCCGTCACGAGCCCGGTCGGTAACTACTACCTGGCGGTGCTGACCATGCTGGCGTCGGTGTTCGTCATGTGGAAGATCGGAGACTCCAAGATCGGTTTGGTGCTCCACGCAATTCGCGAGGACGAGGTCGCCTGCCGCGCGTCGGGCATCAATACGGTCCGCTACAAGCTCGCGGCGTTCGCGATCAGCGCGTTTTTCGCCGGCGCCGCCGGCGCCATGCTCGCCCACTTCCTCCGCGTCGCCGGCCCCTCGTCGTTCGAGGTCGCGCTGTCGTTCCAGGTCGTGATCTGGGGCGTCTTCGGCGGCGTCGCTACGATCTACGGACCGGTCGTCGCGGTATTCGTCCTCTACCCGCTGACCGAGATGCTGGCCGCGTTCGAGTTGTTCAGATCGGTCCGCCTCCTCGGCTTCGCCGTCATCGTCCTCGCGATCCTCCTGCTGATGCCGCGCGGCCTGGTGCCATGGCTTCGCGACAAGATTGAGGCGGTTTGTCCGCGCTGCAAAAACCGCAACGCCGTCGTTCGCCGCGCCTGTCGCGTGTGCGATGCGACGCTGGCCTAGGACGCGCATACGGAGCCGCCGCCATGGATGCCAAGATCGACCCGAAGTCCGCGTATCTCGCGCGCCCATGGCTCACACATTACGACCCTGGGGTTCCCGCCGAGGTCGACGTGCCGCCGATGTCGCTTGGCGACGCGTTCGACGCCGCAACCAAACGCCACGCCGAACGCACGGCGCTCGTGTTCTACGGTCGTTCGATAAGCTTTCACGAACTCGGGACCGATACCGATCGCGCCGCCGGCGCCTTCGCCGCCCTCGGGCTCGGCAAGGGCGACCGCGTCGCGCTCTATCTCGTCAACTGCCCGCAGTTTGTGATTGTCTATTTCGCGCTGCTCAAGCGCGGTTGCATCGTTACGCCGATCAGTCCGGTCTATACCAGCCACGAGGTCCGCCATCAGCTCGTCGACAGCGGCGCGCGAGCGGTCGTGTGCCAGGACATTCTTTACGACAACGTGGTCAGGAGCGGCATACGCCTCGATCACATCATCATCACCGCCATCGACGAGTACCTGCCGCGATTCAAGAAGCTGCTCGGCCGCTCGCCGCTAGGCCGCCTGTTTCCCGATTTCGGTGCGGGAACCGCGCCGGCGCCTGCCGCGGCCGCAATCCGCCTGAGCGATCTCATCGCCGGCGGCAAGCCAGTCGCCAACGCGGCGATCGATCCGGATCGCGATCTGGCGGCGCTGCCCTATACCGGCGGCACCACCGGCGCTCCCAAAGGCGTGATGCTGACCCACCGCAACCTCGCCGCCGCAAGCGCGGTAGGCAGCGCGACCTTCGCTCAATATCTGAGCAAGCGCGAGGTCGAGATCGCGTTTCTCCCGTTCTTCCACATCTACGGCCAGGTCGTGATCATGCTGAACGGCCTGCTCAGGGGTTCGACCCTGGTCCTGTTCACGACGCCGCATACCGAGGAAATCCTGGCCGCGATCGAACGCTACCAGGCCAGCGTCTTTTACGGCGTGCCGACGCTTTATCAATACTTGAGCGACCACAAGGACACCGACAAGGTCGACTGGCGACGCCTCAAGCTCGTGCTGTGCGGCGCCGATACGTTGCACGAGCAGACTGTCCGCAACTGGGAGCGCCGTACCAAGACGCCGATCATCGAAGGCTACGGGCTCTCGGAAACCTGCGCCATCAGCCATGTCAATCCGACCCGTCGTTGCAAAGTCGGCTCGTTCGGCGTGCCGGTGCCGGGCATGATGGCCGCCGTGGTTGACCCCGACGGCAGCGATTGCCGGGCGGTCGGAGACAGCGGCGAACTGGTCCTCCACGGACCGAACGTGATGCAAGGCTATTGGCAAGCCCCGGCTGAAACCGCTCAAGCGTTTCTCGAGATGGAGGGGCGGCGCTGGCTGCGAACGGGCGACATCGTGCGGATGGACGAGGACGGTTATTTCTTCTTCCTCGACCGCCGCAAGGACTTGATCAAGTACCGCGGCCACTCGGTGTTCGCGCGCGACATCGAGCACGTGCTCTACGAGCATCCGAAGGTCAAGTCGGCGGGAGTCATCGGCATCCCCGACCCCGAAGTCGGCCAGCGGATTCGGGCACTCGTGGTGTTGAACCCAGACGCCCGCGGCAAGGTCAGCGAAGACGAGATCATCGGCTACTGTCGCGAACGGTTGGCGCCGTACAAGGTCCCGCACACGGTCGAGTTCCGCGGCGAGCTGCCAAAGACCGACGTCGGCAAGGTGTCGCGCCGCGAGCTGCGCGAGGAGCACGGCGGAACGTGACGACGCCCGGCACGCCGGCCCCGTTTTTTCGCGTCGAGAACCTGACCAAGCGTTTCGGTGGACTTATCGCTGTCAATGACGTGACGTTCGAAGTCGCCCGCAACGAGATCGTCGCCCTGATCGGACCGAACGGGGCCGGCAAGACGACGTTGCTGCGACTGATCGCCAAGCTGCTCAAACCCGACGCCGGCCGCATCGTCTTCAACGGCGCCGACATCACCGCGCTGAAACCGTGGGAAGTCGTCAACCGCGGTATCGCCGGCACCTTCCAAAACACGCGTCCGTTCCGGCACCTCCCGATCATCGCCAACGTCATGGTGCCGTGCCTCGCCCCGCGCGCCCGCCGCCGCGGCGAGTGGGTGAAACGCATCGAAGCCAAAGCCCTCGATGCACTCGAATTCGTCGGCATTTCCGACCTTGCCCTCGAGCCGGCGGCGGCCCTATCGCACGGCGACCTCAAGCGGCTCGAGGTGGCGCGCGCGATCGCGTCGGAGCCCGAGCTTCTGCTGCTCGACGAACCGCTCGGCGGGCTCAACCCGGCCGAGTCGGAGTTGCTCGCCAAGTCGATCAAGCGCTTGCACAAGGGTGGGCGTTTCGGGCGGCTGCATTCGGAAGGCCCGGCCGTGGTCATGATCGAGCACAAACTCAAGGAACTGATGGCGATCGTCGATCGCGTCATCGTTCTCGACCACGGCGAAACAATCGCCGACGGCCCTCCCGCCGATATCGTTCGCGACCGCCGTGTCGTCGAAGCCTATCTCGGACCCGACCGTGTCGACGTTGCTTGAAGTCGAAGGTCTCGTCGTCCGCTATGACAAGGCGACACTGCTGGCCGGGGTTTCGCTCACCGTCGGTGCGACCGAGCTGATCGGTCTGGTCGGTCCCAACGGTGCCGGGAAATCGACGCTGCTGCGGGCGCTGTCCGGGCTCGTTCGGTGGGACGCCGACATGCGGCGTGGCGTCGGCGGCGACATCGTGGTCGAAGGCTCGATCACGTTCGCCGATGAGCCTATCGCCGAACTCGCGGCCCACACGATCCGCAGACGCGGCCTCGTCCTATGCCCCGAGCGACGACGGCCGTTCCGCGAGCTCACGGTCCTCGACAACCTCCTCGCCGGGGCCTACCTCACGCGCGACCGCGCCGTCGTCGCGCGCAATCTCGACCGGGTTTTGACACTCTTTCCCCGACTTGGCGAGCGGCGCCGCCAGATCGCCGGCACTTTGTCGGGGGGCGAACAGCAGATGCTAGCCATCGCTCGCGCCCTGATGTACGAGGCGAAACTTCTCTGCATCGATGAACCGTCGCTCGGGCTGGCGCCGATCGTACGCGAAGAACTGTTCGCCGCCGTGGCAGCGATCCATCGCAGCGGCATCGCCGTGCTCCTGGTCGAACAGGAAGTCGGCAAGGTTTTCGCGATGGCCGACCGCAACTACGTGCTCTCGCAAGGACGCGTCGTCGCCGAGGGCGCCGGCGCCGCGCTCCTCGCCGACGCCTCCTTGCGCGCGAGCTACCTCGGCCTCTAAAAGCGACCGTCGCGAGTCTAGAGCTAAGGAATGCCATGACGACAGGAACGACTCCGCGCTATCGCGCCGCCGACCTACGTGCGTTCGCCGCGGCCCTCGCCCGCGCGGTCGGCTTGCCCGCCGATAAGGCGGCCACCATGGCCGCGATCCTGGTTGAGGCCGACATGATGGGCCGTTCGACCCACGGCATCGAGCATATGGGGCATTGGTACCTGCCCGACCTCGAGCGCGACGTCATGACCAAGGCGGGCGATGTCGCGATCGTCGCCGACCACGGCGCGGCGCTGGCACTCGATGGCCGCTATCTGCCGGGGACCTGGACGGTGACGCGCGCGATGGCGTTGGGGTTCGAGCGGCTCGAACGGCACCCCGTCGTGACGATTGCGGTCCGCGACAGCCACCACGTCGGCTTTCATGCCGCGTTCTTGCGCCGCGCGACCGAACGCGGCCTCGTCATGATACTCCTCGACACCAATCCCTATTTCGAGGCGGTGGCGCCGGCCAGCGGCATCAAGCCGGTGTTCTCGCCGACGCCGGTCGCGTACGGCTTTCCGACCGCGGGCGATCCGATCCTGGTCGACTTCGCGCTGGCCTCGACCAGTCTGACCTCGGTCGAGCGCGCCAATCGTCTGGGCGAGCGGCTCAAGGGGAAATGGCTGATCGACCATGAGGGCCGCGCCAGCGATGACCCCAAGGCACTGCTCGGCCAACCCAAAGGTTCGATCCTGCCGCTGGGCGGCGCCGACCGCGGCCACAAGGGTTACGGTCTCTTCTTCATGGTGTATGCGCTCGCGGCCGGGCTCTCGGGATTCGGCACACCGGCGTCGCCCCGCGGTTTCGCGTCGGCCGTGTTCCTGCAGCTGATCGACCCGGCGCGCTTCGCCGGGCGCGCGGCGTTCGAACGCGAGATCGACGTCATCGTCGAAGCCTGCCACGCCAGTCCGGCCGCCCCCGGCGGCGAGCCGGTGCGCGTTCCGGGCGAGCGGGCGATGAAGACCTACCGCGACTCGGAAGCGAACGGCGTTGCGCTGTTCCCGACCGTCTTGAAGACGCTCAAGCCGTGGGCGGAGAAGCTCAAGGTCGCGATACCGGCGCCGATCTCGGGTTAAAGCCTTCCTCGTGCGTCATGGCCGGCGAGGGTTGCAGCGGGCCGGCCCGGCCCGACGAGGCAGTCTCAGTGAACGCCGAAGAGCTGCCGCACGTTGTCGGCCAGGAGCCGCTGACGTTTGGGCCCCGGCACGCCTTCCAGCACCTGATCGACTTCGGCCTGGGCATCCTTGCCGATCGCGATCGAGTGCGGGAAGTCCGAGCCCCAGCACACCTGCGACTCGCCGATCAAGTCGAGGCCGTTCAGGCCGAACTTGTCGTCGATCAGGCCGTGCCAGACGCGCGTCCGCATATAGTCGCTCGCCGGCATCGCCAATTTGGGCAGCGACAGCCGGTCCGAGAACACGCCTTGCATCATGTCGACCCGCTTCATGAAGTGCGGGATCCACGACAGCTCGAGTTCGCCGGTGATGACCTTGAGCCGCGGGAAGCGGTCGAAGATGGTGCCGAAGATGAACTCGTTCGCCAGCGTGTGCGGAATCTCTTCGTAGGTGAAGAGCAGGTTGTTGGGGCCGTTCTCCTGATCTTCCTTCTTATAGGCAAACAGCGGGTCGGGGATGCGCCCGGTGATGATGTGGAGCGTGATCGGAATGCCGGCGTCCTGGCAGCGTGCCCAGAACGGATCGTAGACGCGGTCGCGGTAAGGCGGGCAGCCCTCGGGATAGACGGAGTGGATCATCGCCGTGCGCGCGCCCTTCTTCAACGTGCGATCGAGCTCCTTGAGCGCCCAGTCGACGTCATCCATCGGAATCGCCGCGACCGGCCACAGGCGGGTCAGATTGTAGGAGCAGAACTCCAAGAGCCAATCGTTGTAGGCCATCGCCGCGGCCTGAACCATGGCGCGGTTCTCGGCCTGATTGGAGGCGTTCATGATCGGCAGCATCACGGTCGGGTTCATGACCTCGGCCGTGATCTTGGCGTCGGTCTGGAAACGCACGCGCTCGGCCGGGTCGTAGCCGGCCTTGGGCGTCCCGGCGGCCTGTGCTTCTTCCTCGTAACGCTTGAGCTTCCAGTACTGATTGCCGGTGAAGAAGAACCGCCCGGCTTCGCCGAAGCGTTCGTTGACGAGGCGCGGGGTCTTGTCGCCGAAGCGGTCGCCCAAAGCGTCCTGCCACAGCGTATAGGGCTCGAGCACGTGGGAATCGGCGGAGATGATGTCGTAAGCCATCCTAGACCTCGTCAACGAAGGAATGGCGCCACCGTAGCGCCGTTCTAGGCGGCGCTCAATCCGCGTTCAGTTCGCGCGCGCGTCGTTGATCGCTTGCGCGAGCCAGTAGCCTACCGCGACCGCGATCAGGCACAGCGCGACCGACGCGGCGACGTTGGCGCCGGCCTTGGCCCAGGCGCCGTCGCGGAGCAGCCCGAGCGTCTGCAGGCTGAACGCCGAAAACGTGGTGTAGCCGCCCAAGAACCCGACGGCCGCGAATTGCTGCGCGTGATGGCCGAGCAGCGGCTTCCCGGTCGGCCCGACCAGCGCGATGAGGACCCCGACCGCGAACGAACCGGCGACATTGACGAGCAGCGTCCCCCACGGGAAACCCGTGCCCCACAGCCGTGCCGCCCACTCGGCGCAAAAGAACCGCGCCATGCCGCCCAAGGCGCTGCCGAGGCCGACCCAAAGGTACGCGTGCATCGCTCGATCCCCGCCTCCGTGCTTCCGGTTTTAGCGCGCTCGCGCGGCGATGGACAGCCGGTTCGCGCCGCCGGCGCCGGCCTTGCAATTCGCGAAAGCCGGCGCTTTAGTAGATCGAGGTCCGGTCTGTCGTCGCGGCTTGCGCCGCGCACCCGGACCACCCGAGGCGGGAGCCTCGGCCAAACCGATGGGAGGGTTGCCATGTTCAAGACGACGCTGACTTCGGCCGCCGCGTTGGCGTGCGCGCTGGCTCTGATACCGCCGGCCGCGGCCGCGATTGCCGCCGATGGCGCCGCCTGCAAAGGCGGGCCGCTCGAAACCAAATCGATCACGGTGATGGCCGATTGGCTGCCATGGGCCTCGCAGGCCGGCATGTGGGAAGCGAAGCACAAGGGCATCTACACCGAGCTCGGCCTCGACGTCGACGTCAAGGCGCCGCCCAACCCGGCCGATCCGATCAAACTGGTCGCGGCCAAGCGCGTCCACTTCTCGATGACCTACGTGCCGGAAGTGATGCTCTCGCGCGAGCAACAGATTCCGATCGCCGCGGTCGGCGTGCTCATGCAGACGATCGATTCGGGCCTCTCGTTCCTACCCGACAAGAACCCGATCAAATCGGCCAAGGACCTCAAAGGCAAGACCCTCGGCGTCGGGCCCAAGGCCGACGCGCAGGCGTATCTGCGCACCCTGCTCGAGTCGGCGGGCTTGAAGCGCGAGGACGTCAAGGTGGTCGATCCCGGTTTCGCCCACGTGCAGATGATCCAGGCCGAAAAGGTCGACGCGATCCACGCCCTCCGCTTCGGCGAGACCCGGGTGCTGACGCTGCGGCAGAAAAAGGAAAACAAACCCGACGCCGGCATCTTGCTCTATCGCGACCACGGCGTGCCGGCGTTCCACTACATGCTGCTCGCCTCGAACGACGAGTGGGTCGCCAAGAACCCGAACGTGTCGTGCGCGTTCCTGAAGGGCACCATGCTCGGGCTGCAGTCGGCGATCAAGGATCCGACCTACGTCAACAAGTTCATCACCGACGCACGCCCCGGCGTCTACACGCTCGAAGAGAACACCGACCGCTGGGAGCAGACCCTGCCCCAGTGGAAGACCAAGGAAGGCAAAATGCTGCGCAACGACCCTGAACTCTGGAAGCAGGCGCAGGCGTGGGCGGTCAAGGTCAACCTGATCAAACCGACCACCGAGTCCTACGAGACCTACTTCACCAACGCCTACGTTCCCAAACAGTAGGCCCGCGTCCGCGCGCCGCGATCGCCGATGGGGCCCGGTCCGCCGGGCCCCATCGAGTTTTCCGGCGCCTCCCATCGGTCAAGTTCCGCCCCGGTTTCGATGTCCGATCCGCCGACCGCCCCGTCGACTGCCGGCCTGCCCCGGCCGCCCTCGCGCCTGCGCGCACGCTTTCACAAGAGCTGGCCGGCGGTCGCATTCGGCCTTTTGATTCTCCTGGTGTGGGAGAACGTCGAAACCTGGTTCGACATGAAGCCCTACATCCTGCCGCCGCCCTCGACGATCGCGGTGGTCGGATGGAACGGCTGGAGCACGATCTTCTGGCCAAACGCTCGGCAAACCCTGATCGAGATCGCGATCGGCTTTCCGCTCGCCTGGGCGATCGGCTTCGTCACCGCGACCGCGGTGTTCCACGTGAGCCTGCTGAGCCGCGGGCTGCTTCCCTACATCGTCATGTCGCAAGCGATCCCGACCATCGCCATGACTCCGATCTACATCATTTGGTTCGGCTTCAACATCGTTCCCAAGTTGATCGTGATCGTCACGATCTCGTTCTTCCCGCTGGTCATCAACACGCTCGCCGGCTACCGCTCGGTCGAGCACGACGCGCTCAATTTGATGGAGTCGCTCGGCGCCTCGGAGAAAGACATCTTCATCAAGGTGCGCTTCCCGGCGGCGCTGCCCTACATCTTCACCGGCACCCGGCTGACCGCGGTGGTGACGCCGATCGGCGCCTTCGTCGGCGAGTTCTTCGGCGCCGACATGGGGATCGCGCCGTTGATGCTGGCGATGTTGTCGGCGTTCAAGACCGCCGAGATGTTCATGGCCATCATCATGCTGGCCGGGATCGCGGTGAGCCTGTTTCTGATCGTCGTCATCATCGAACGGCTGGTGATTCCGTGGTATTTCATCGCCCGCGGCGAGAAAGAGTGACCGCGGTTCGGTTCGTCCGCACCATCGTTAGCAGCAAGGAGAGAGCGGTTATGGCTGAGTGGCGGCGCGTGGCATCGGCGTCCGATGTGAAGGACGGCGAAGTGAAGCAGGTGGTGATCGAGGGCCACCCGCTCGGCATCTACCGGATCGAGGGCCAGTACTACGCCTGCGACGACATCTGCACCCACGCCTTCGCGATCCTGTCGGAAGGCTATCTCGACGGCCACGCGATCGAATGCCCGTTGCACCAGGGCTGCTTCGACGTCCGCACCGGAAAGGCGCTGAACGCGCCGGTCACCACCGACATCAAGACCTACCCGGTCAAGGTCGAGGGCAACGACCTCAAGGTCGAGTTCGCGCCGCCGGCGAAGAAGGCTTAGCCGGCGGACCGCCGCCATTGGCGGAACGCCGGAAAGTGCGGCCGCCTACCGCTTCACCAGGTCCTGCATTCTAACGCCCGGGTCGGCGAGTTCGCCCGGCGTAAGCGGCGTACCCTTGGCGATCAACTGCCGCGCCGGGCGGATGTCGCGGGCGTTGTTGACGGCGTTGGCGGCGACCAGCTTGCCGCCGGCCAAGTAGAAGAGCGTGAAGCGGTTGGGATCGCCGCCGTCGCGCCGGACGACTTGATCCCAGGCGAGCGGCGCGCCCACCAGCTGCAAATTCAAGTCGTACTGGTCCGACCAGAACCACGGCACCTCGGCGTACGGCGCAGGTTGGCCGATCATGGCCTTGGCCGCGGCGATCGCCTGGTTCTGCGCGTTCTGCCAGGACTCGAGCCGCACATAACGGCCGAGCAGCGGGTTCCAGTGGTTGGTGACATCGCCGGCGGCATAGATGTCGGGGTCAGAGGTCGCCCCGAACTCATCGACCTTGACGCCGTTTTCGATGCCGAGCCCGGCCGCCGCCGCGAGCGCGGTGTCGGGCGCGATACCGACGCCGATCACGACGATGTCGGCCGCGATCGTTTCGCCGGTCGACAGCCGGACCGCGCGCACCGCATGGTCGCCCTCGATCGCCGCGACCGTGGTCTGGGTGCGGATCTGGACGCCGTGGCCGCGGTGGATCGCCGCGAAATAGGCGCTCAATTCCGGCGCCACCACCCGGTTCATGATGCGATCGGCGACCTCGACCACGATCGCAGCGGCGCCGCGCTTGCGCGCGCTCGCCGCGACCTCGAGCCCGATATAGCCACCGCCGATCACGACGATAGTCGCAGCCGGCGTCAAGCGTTCGCGGATCGAGAGCGTATCGGCGATGGTACGGAGATAGAAAACGCCCGCCAGATCGGCGCTGGGAAGCGGGAGCTTGCGCACGACCGCACCGGTCGCGAGCAAAAGCTTGTCGTAGGCGAGGCCGCTCCCGTCGCTCAAGCCGACGCCCTTGCCGGCGCGGTCGATCGCGGCGACACGAATACCGGGCTTGAGCGCGATGTCGCGTTCGGCGAAGACGCCGCCGCCCCGCAGATAAGTCGATTCGATGCTCGCCTCGCCCAGCAGCAACGCCTTCGAGAGCGGCGGGCGCTCGTAGGGCGGGTAGGGCTCATCGCCGACGATCGTGACCGGCCCCTGGTAGCCCCCCTCGCGGAGCGCGATCGCGCCCTCGCCGCCGGCCTGCCCGCCGCCGACGATAACAACCCCGGCTTTCGCCGCCGTCACTTGATCGTCTTGGCGAAGTCGAGCACCGCTCTGTTGAATTCGTCCGGCTTTTCGAGATAAGGCGCGTGTGCCGCTTCCTGCATCTCGACCAGCGGCGGGTTGCCGAGCACGGTCTTGGCTTTGCGCCCGACCTCGACCGGAACGGCACGGTCGGCGACGCCCCAGATCAAGAGGATCGGCGGCTTGTTCGGCATCGAGCCGAGCTTGTCGCCGATGGCGTCCGTGTCGACCGACTGGCGGAACCACTCGGAGAGCTTGGCGAAGGCTTCGGCGGCGCCCGGCGAATTGTTGATCCGGAATTCCTCGTCGACCCATTCGCCGGTGACCAAGCGCTTGGCGTCGTAGACGAGCCCGTTCAACTTGCCGACGATGCCTTGGCGCGTGAGGTCCTTGACCCGCTCCGAGATCGCGTTCCTCACCTCGGGCCCGAGCTCGAACAGCCCGGTCGCGCCGACCAGAATGAGGGCGCGGATGAGCTCCGGGTGACGGTAGCCGACGGTCGCCGAGGTGTGGCCGCCCAACGAAGTGCCGACCAGGATCACCTTCTTGTGCGGCAGCGATCGGATGAAGTCGGCGACGAAGCCGGCGAAGCCGGGCGCGCCGTAGGCGAAGTTGGGGCCCTTCGAGGCGAAGCCGTGACCCGGCATGTCGAGGGCGTAGACATGGTACCCGGCCTTGGCGAATACCGGGATGTTGTGGCGCCAACGGTCGCAGCGCGCGCCGGCGCCGTGCACCAGCACCATGGCGTTGTCGCCGGCGCCGTCCTCGATCACGCGGGTGACGAGGCTGCCGACGCCATAGGGATAAAACTTCATGGGATCCTCCTCGCGTCTTTTCTTAGGGCAACACGGCGATGGCGTTGATCTCGATCATCGCGTCGGGGTTCACGAGCCGGCTCACCTCGACCATGGTCGAGACCGGCGGATTGTCGGGGAAGTAGCCGCGGCGCACCGCATGGATCTCGTCGAACTTGGAGACATCGGTCACGAACACGTCGACGCGGACGAGGTCGGCGAGGGTGCCGCCGGCGGCTTCGACCGCGCGCTTCAGGTTCTCGCAAGTCTGGCGCGTCTGCGCCGCCATGTCGCCGACGCCGACCAGCCGGCCGTCGGCGTCGCGCGCGATCAGGCCGCAGATGAACACCATCCGCCCCGGCTTCGAGATCGCGACGTGCGACCACACGCCGCCCGGCTTGGGCAGCCCTTTCGCATGCTTGATGTACTTGGTGTAGGCCATGGTTCCCCCTGTGTTTCGACCTTTGTGCCAGGCAGACCCCCACCCGCTCGCGGCTCGCGCGCGCGCCCTCCCGCTCCGCCGCAGGGGAGGGTTGGGAGGGGGTTACAGCGGCGTCGCCAAGAGCGTCGGGATCGAATAGGTGTCGACGATGATCACCTTCTCTTTGATCTTGGCGGCGCCGTTCTGGATCAGGATCTTGTCGCGATATTCACCGACCGAGAACAGCCGCGACTCGCCGTCCATGTTGGTCTGGTAGACCGCGTAGCTCGCTTCCGCCGCATAGGCATCGCGCTCGGGCAGGTCGCGGATGCGGATGTTCGAAATGATGTGGCGGTCGTAGTGGAGGTTGTACTCGTTGGCCTCGCGGTAGCTGACGATGCGATCGATCAGCATATTCTTGTTTTCGCACAGCACGATCACGCCGGGCAGGTTCTGCACCACGTTCTCGCGTGGCACGATCTTGTAGAGGCAATCGTCGGTAAAGAAGTCGAGCCATTGCTCGAGCTTGTCGCCGTCGATCAACGCGCCGTAATCGAGCAGGAGGTCGTTGATCGCCTCGCGGTGCCGCGGCGGTATCATCGGATGCCCCCGTCCGCTTCGATCCCCATCAGCTCCGAGTAGTAGGACCAGAACCCGCGGCACGGGATGTCGATGCAGAGCGAGTCGATCTCGGTACCGACGATCGGGCCGCGGCCGCCGATCTCGACCACGGTCGCCGTATCGGTCTCGCGGTGGGTGGCGCGATGCACGATCTCGACCGCCTCGCCGTCTTCGAGCGAGATCAGGCCGGCCGGACCGATCATGTTCGACTGCAGGATACGGTGGCGGATCATCTCGGGCGTGTCGTCCTCGTAGCCGAAGATCGTCCAGTAGAGCTCGAAGTCGTCGACGCTTTTCGGGCGGATGTGGCGGGTCGCGAGCGAGTTCCGGATCTGCTGGAAACAGGCGTTGGGAAACACCGAGCAGATCGAGATCGAGATACGGTCGGGAAATTCCTGGCGGAAGCCCAAGAAACTGTCGTCCTTGAGGGTGAGCTGGCCGTCGCGGACGCGCGCCTCCTTGTAGGCCTTGGCCGCATCCTCGTCCGAGTCGGTGCCTTCGATCCCCCACGACAGGTTGTGGCGGTGGCGCGGGTCGAGCTTGGAGCCGCCCTGCTGAGTCATGCGCGCGATCGCGAACGTAGTCTGGAACTCGTGCAGCAGCACGCCGTGGTAAAGGTCGCGCAGGTTCTCGTTGTAGAACTTCCAATTGCCGTAAATGTGCTGGCGCATGTAGCCCAGCACTTTGATCGGCTTGTGCATCAGCCGCTTCAAGTGATGGGCGTGGTTGGGCCCGAGATAGTCGACCAGGCGCTGGACCTTGTCGGAGAAGGTCGCGAACAGGATGCCGTGGTAGCTCTCGACCCGGAGCTTCCTGAGCCCGTGGTCGCCCTTGTCGAAATCGGGCGAGAGGCCGCCTTTGCCATGGACCCCGCGTTGGAACGGCACGCCCTGGAGGTTGCCCTCGAGGTCGTAGTTCCAGCGGTGATAAATACAGGTGTGGTCCTTGGCGTTGCCGAAGGGTTCGCGCCGGACGGTTGCGCCGCGGTGGGCGCAGCGGTTGACGAAGGCATGGACCTTGCCGTCGGGCCCGCGGTTATAGATGACTGGCGTATCGCCGAGGTACGTGGTCCGGAAATCGCCCGGGTTCTTGACCTCGGCCTCCAGCCCCAAGAACAGCCAACAGTCGCCGCGGAAGACCTTGTCCATCTCCTGCGTGAAGATGTCCTTGTCGTGATAGAGCCTATAGGGGACGCGCGAATAATCGGGGCGCGGCCACTCGAATTTTTCGGCTAGCGACATTCCTATCCTCCACCCTTCCCACGGGGAAGGTTACTGGGTCGGTTCCGGGCCCGCAACGCGCGATCGTGCGAACCCGGCCCGCGACTTGCGAGCGATTATCGATAGGCGCCGTCGGGCTCCATGCCCATGAGCTCGGCGTAGTAGGACCAGAAGCCGCGGATCGCGATGTCGCTTGCCTTGAAAGCGATGTCGGTCGGGATCCTGCCGCCGCCGCCCATCTCGATCACCGAGCAGGCTTGGCCGTCGCGGAGCGGGGCGCGGTGCGCGATTTCGACCGCTTCGCCGTCCTCCATCGAGATCAAGCCGGCCGGTCCGACCATGTTCGACTGGAGCAGGCGGTGGCGCGTCATCGCCGGGCTGTCGTCGGCGTAGCCGAAGATCGTCCAATAAAGCTCGAACGCGTCCATCCCCTTGGGGCGAATCTGGCGGGTCGCGAGCGAGTTCCGGATCTGTTGGACGCAGGCGTTGGGAAAGATCGAGCAGATCGAAATCGAGATGCCGTCATCCCACTCGGGCTCGTACCAGATGTAGCTGTCATCTTTAAGTGTCAGCACGCCCTGTTTGACCTTGGCGTCGCGGTAGAGGCGCTTCGCTTCTTCCTCGTCGTCGGTCCCCTCCTGGCTCCACGAGATGTTGTGGCGATGGCGCGGGTCGAGCTTGGCGCCGCCGTTCTGGGTGATGCGGGCGATGCCGAAGGTCGACTGGAACTCGTGCAGGAGCGAGCCGTGGTACTGGTCGCGCAGGTTCTCGTTGTAGAGCTTCCAGTTGCCGGCGATATGCTGGCGCATGTAGCCCAGGACCTTGAGCGGCTTGTGCGTGATCCGGGAAAGATGCTGGACGTGGTTGGGGCCGAGATACGCCGCGAGCGGCTCGACCGCATCGCCTTGGAAGGTCGCGAAGATCAAGCCGCGGAAGATTTCGACGCGGAGCTTCATCAGCCCGTGGTCGCGCTTGTCGAACGCGGGATCGAGCCCGCCCTTGCCGTTGACGCCGCGCTGGAACGGAACACCCAAGAGATTGCCTTCCAAGTCGTAGGACCAGCGGTGGTAGATGCAGGTGTGGTCCGGGGCGTTCCCGAACTGCTCGCGCCGCACCACGGCGCCGCGGTGGGCGCAGCGATTGACGAAGGCATGGACCCTGCCATCAGTTCCGCGGTTATAGACGACCGGCGTTTCGCCCAGGTACGTGGTACGGAAGTCGCCGGCGTTCGGGATCTCGGCTTCGAGCCCGACGAACAGCCACGTCGGACCGCGGAAGATGCGCTCCATCTCCGCCTCGAAAATCGCCGGGTCGTGGTAGATGCCGTATGGCACCCGCGAATAGTCGGCCCGCGCGAAGCGGACGGTCGGCTCGTTACGCATGAGGCTCCCTCCCAACAGCACCGCCAGACTATCACGGCCATGACGCAAATGGATCGAGCGCGCCCGCGGTGAGGTCGGCCGGTTTCATGCACGCGCGGCGTCCAGAACTCGAATTCGGCCGCGGGCACGGTTGCGCGGTTTGGCCTTGATCGCGATCTCCACGCCCTCACCAAGCGCGGTGAGCAGACGCATCAGTCGGTCGCTGGAGAAATTGGCAAGCCGCCCCTTGAGCAGGGCCGAGACCTTGGGCTGGTCGATACCCATCAGCGCGGCAGCGACTACCTGGGTCAGGCGAGCCTCGCCGCGTCGCTTCGTCGCACGGTCGGCCGAGCCCATGGCCGAATGGATGGGCTCGGACCTGTCCCCGCTCGATCTGGTGGTGATCCAGATCGATGGCCTGCACGTTGGCGGCGCCGGCGCCAAGCAGGCCGCCGACGGCGGCGCGCTCACGGCATCCCATGTGCTGCTCGCCACCAACGCCTACACGGACGACCTGTGGCCGGGCCTGAAGCGCACCATGTTCCCGCTGCAAAGCCTGCAGATCGCCACCGCGCCGCTGGCCGAGGACGCGCGCCGCAGCATCCTGCCGGAGGGGCACGTGGTTTCCGACACGCGCCGGCTCCTGCTCTACTTCCGCCTGGACGGGCGTGGGCACCTGATCGTCGGCGGCCGCGGCACGGCAGGCGAGCGGATCGTCGCCCGGCACGTCGCCTATGTCGAGCGGGCGATGCGTCGCCTTTTTCCGCAAGCCGCGGGTGCGGCGCGCGAGTACGTGTGGGCCGGGCACGTGGCGGTGACGGTCGAGCAGCTTCCGCACCTGCACGAGCTGGCGCTGGGCCTGATGGCGGCGCTCGGCTACAGCGGGCGCGGCGTGGCGATGGCGACGCTGCTGGGCAAGCTCGCGGCCGAGCGCCTGCTGAAGGGGGCCGCCGCCGACACGCCCTTCCCGCTGACGCCGATGCGCCCGCTGCCGCTGCACGCGCTGCGCCTGCCCGTCCTGGCGGCGGCGATGCAGTACTACCGGCTCCGCGATACGCTCGATATCCTGCTTCGCTGACGGCTCTCGCGAGGGGGGAGCGCATGGCCGAGACATACGATGCGGTGATCGTCGGCGGCGGGCACAACGGGCTCACCTGCGGCGCCTACCTCGCGCGCGCCGGCCTGAAGACGCCGGTGCTGGAGCGGCGCCCGGTCATCGGCGGCGCGGCGGTGTCCGAGGAGATCGTCCGCGGATTCATCTTCTCCGTCTTCTCCTACGTGATGAGCCTGTTGCACCCGAAGGCGATCCGCGAGCTCGAGCTCAAGGCGCACGGATTCGCGGTGCTGCCGGCGTCCGACCTGTTCTGCCCGCTGCCGGACGGGAACCACGTCGTCCTTTCGGATTCGGTCGAGCGGACGCAGGCGAGCTTCGCCCGCTTCAGCCGCAGGGACGCCGAGGTCTTTCCCGCCTTCAACCGCTACCTCGGCGAGACGACGAACGTGGTCCGCCGCCTCTTGCTGGAGACGCCAATCGATCCCTCGGGCCGCGGCTGGCGCCATTTCCGGCGGAACGCGGAATTCCTCTGGCGCTACCGGACGGTCGGCGACCGCTTCTACCGCACCGTCGACCTGATGACGATGAGCGCCGACGCATACCTGTCGCGCTGGTTCGAGAGCGAGGTGGTCAAGGCCGTGCTCGCCTACTACTCCGGCATCGGCACGTTCGCCGGCCCGCGCACGCCGGGTTCGGCCTACGTGATCATGCACCACCTGATGGGCGAGCACGCCGGCGCCGGCGGCTGGGGCTTCATCCCGGGCGGCATGGGCACGATCTCGAAGGCGATCGCGCGGTCCGGCGAGACGCACGGGATGGCGGTCCGCACCGATGCCGAGGTGGCGTCGATCGACGTCGCCGGCGGCCGGGTGACCGGCGTCACCACCGGCGACGGTGCGACGATCCGCGCGTCCGTGGTGGCGAGCAACGCGAGCTGCAAGGTGACGTTCCTGAAGCTCGTGCCCGAGGCCGCGCTGCCCGCCGACTTCGTGCGCGACGTCCGCAACTACCGCACCTTCTCGACGGCGTTCAAGGTCAACATCGCCTGCGAGCGCCTGCCGGCCTACCGCGCGTTCGAGGCGGCGACGTGCGGCTTCCCCTACCCCAGCTACACCCACATCGGGCCGACCATCGACTATCTGAAAAAGGCGTTCCAGGACGCCCGCGAGGGATGGTGGTCGAAGGACCCCTTCGTCACGCCGGTGACGCCGACCGTCGTCGACACGACCATCGTGCCGCCGGGCAAGCACGTCGTCCACCTGTTCGGCGGGCACGCGCCCTACGCGCTCCGCAACGCGACCTGGGAGAACGAGCGCGACCGATTCGCCGCAGACGTGCTGAAGAAGATGGACGAGTATGCGCCCGGCTTCACCTCCGGGATAGTCGGCATGCAGGTGCTGGCGCCTAAACCCGCCGCCTCCTGCATGCGGATCGCGCCCTTGATCGCGCTACCGAGCGCTTCATCAAAGGTCGCGGCGTCGATCTTGCCGGCGGCGCGCGCCTTATAGGCAGCTTTCAGCGCCCGCGGGCGCAGGAGGCTCCCGATGTGATCGGCGCGGCAGACGAGACAGTCGATCATCGCGGGCGATGAGGCGCGCGCCGCTAGCGCACCGCGCCCTCGGGCGCATAGCCCATGAGCTCGGCCCAATAGGACCAAAAGCCGCGGAGCGGAATGTCGCTCACCTTGATGGTGACGTCGGTCGGAATCGCGCCGCCGCCGCCCATCTCGACCACTGAATGGGCGTCACGGTCGCGGACCGTACCGCGGTAGGTGATTTCGACCGCCTCGCCGTCCTCCATCGAGATCAAACCGGCCGGACCGGCCAGGTTCGACTGCAGCAGCCGGTGGCGGGTCATGTCCGGCGTGTCGTCCTGGTAGCCGAACAGCGTCCAGTAAAGCTCGGTCTCGCCCGGGCGTTTGGGGCGGATTTGGCGCGTCGCCAGCGCGTTCCGGATCTGCTGGAACGTCACGTTCGGGAACACCGAGCAGATCGTGATCGAGACCTTGTCCGGATACTCGCGCCGGTAGTCGAGGAACTCCTCCTCGTGCAGCCGGACCACGCCTTGCTTCACCTTGGCTTCGGCGTAGAGCTTGTTGGCCTCGGCGGTCGAATCGCTCCCCTCCTCGCTCCACGAGATCGAGTGGCGGTGGCGCGGATCCATCCAGGCGCCGCCGTTCTGCGTCACGCGACTGATGCCGAAGGTGGTGATGAACTCGTGGAGCAGCGAGCCGTGATACTGGTCGCGGACGTTCTCGTTGTAGAGTTTCCAGTTGCCGTAGAGCACCTGGCGCTGGTAGCCGATGACCTTGACCGGCTTGGCGAACAGCCGCGCCAAGTGGCGCGCATGATGCGGCCCCAGATAGTCGACCAGAGGTTCGGGGTCGGCGGCGAATGTCGCGAAGACGACGCCGTGATAGTCCTCGACCCGGAGCTTCCTCAAGCCGTGCGCGGCTTTGTCGAAATCGGGCGCAAGCCCGCCCTTGCCGTTGACGCCGCGCTGGAACGGCACGCCGAGGAGATTGCCCTCGAGGTCGTAGGCCCAGCGGTGGTAGATGCAGGTGTGGTCCTTGGCGTTGCCGTAGGGCTCGCGCCGGACGATCGCGCCGCGATGCGCGCAGCGGTTGACGAAGGCGTGGACCTTGCCGTCGCTCCCGCGATTGAAGACGACCGGCGTCTCGCCCAGGCGCGTGGTGCGAAAGTCACCCGCGTTCGGGACCTCGGCGGCGAGGCCGACGTAAAGCCAAGTCGGACCTTTGAAAATCTTCTCGTGCTCGGCGGCGTAGACCGCTTCGTCGTGGTAGACGGCGTAGGGCACGCGCGAGAAATCGCGCTTGGGGAATACGATCGCCGGTTCGTTCCGCATGGGTTTGCTCCCTACCTGACCGCGCCTGCCGGCTCCATCCCCATCAGCTCGGCATAGTAGGACCAGAAGCCCCGGATCGGCACGTCGTTGACGCGGTTGTCGCGATCCGAGATCTCGCCCTTGCCGCCCATCTCGACGACCGCGTGCGCGGCCGGGTCGCGTTTGACGCCACGGTGGGCGATCTCGACCGCTTCGCCGTCCTCCATCGAAATGAAGCCGGCCGGCCCGATCATGTTCGACTGCCGCAAGCGGTGCTGCGTCATGTCGGGGGTGTCGTCGGCGTAGCCCAAGATCGTCCAGTAGAGGTCGAAGTCGTCGGGCCCGCGCGGACGCACCTGGCGCGCCGCCAGTGAGTTCCGAATCTGCTGGAAGCAGGCGTTCGGGAACACCGAGCAGATGCCGATCGAGATCTGGTCGTCGAATTCGGGCCGATAATCGACCATGGCCATCTCGCGGAGCTTCAAGCGCTCGGTCTCGAGGTTGGCTTCTTTGTACATCTTGTGGGTCTCGGCGGTCGACGCCTCGGTCCCCTGAATGCCCCACGAGATGTTGTGGCGGTGGCGCGGGTCCATGCGGGTGCCGCCGGTGTAGGTGACGCGGCTGATGCCGAAGGTCGCCTGGAATTCGTGCAGCAAGCTCCCGTGGTACATGTCGCGGATGTTCTCGACGTAGAACTTCCAGTTGCCGAAGATGCGCTGGCGCATGTAGCCCAAGACCGCGAGCGGCCGTCCGAACCGCGGTTCGAGGAAGCGGACCAGCGGCTCGCCTAAGTAGTCGCGAAGCGGTTCGGTCTCGTCGGCGAAGGTCGTAAACAGGATACCGGCGAAACTCTCGACCCGAAGTTTCCGGAGCCCGTGGTCGCGCTTGTCGAAGTCGGGGCCGAGCCCGCCTTTGCCGTTGACGCCGCGCTGGAACGGGACGCCGACCAGATTGCCTTCGAGGTCGTAGTTCCAGCGGTGATAGATGCAGGTGTGATCGCTCGCATTGCCGTAGGCTTCGCGCCTGAGCAGCGCGCCGCGATGGGCGCAGCGGTTGACGAAGGCGTGGACCTTGCCGTCGGTCCCGCGGTTGAACACGACCGGGGTGTCGCCGATCACGCTGGTCCGGAAGTCGCCGGGCTTCGGGATTTCGACTTCGAGGCCGAGGAAATTCCACGCCGGTCCCTTGAAGATCCGCTCCTGCTCGGCGTCATAGACCGCACGGTCGTGATAGAGCGCGTACGGCACGCGCGAATAGTCGCCGTGCGGGAACCTGATCGCGGGGTCGATGGTCATGCGGTCACCACGGATAACGTTGGCCTTCGTGCGAGAAGAACCCCCCTGAATCACCAGGCGCCAGGCGGGCGATGAAGCCGCGCACCATCGCGATCGATTGCGGCGGGGTCAGCACCGCCTGCGGCCCGCCCATGTCGGTGCGAACCCACCCCGGGCACACCGCGACCGCGACGATGCCGCGCGGCTCGAGCTCGGCGGCGACGATCTTCATCGCCATGTTGAGCGCGGCCTTGCTGGTGCGATAGGGGAAGTAGCCGCCGCGGTTCTTGAAACTCTCCTCGCGGCGATCGGTGTAGTGAATGCTGCCGAGGCGGCTGGTGATGGCAACGATCTTCTTTTGCGCCCCGGCTGCGACGTTCTCGACCAGTCGCTCGACCATCCGGACCGGCGCCATGGTGTTGACTCTCATGATATCGGCCCAGCGCTGGTAGTCGACCTGGCCCAAACCCGACGGGCGGTGGGTCTGCCCGGCGTTCAGCAGAAGGACGTCGAGCGGCTCGGACCCGAGGCGGGCGGCGAAGGCGTCGATCGCAGCGAAATCGGCGACATCCAGCGCGTGGACGCGGATCTCGCCCGCGACCGCGCGCAAGTCGGCAGCGGCGCCGGGGTCGCGGCAAACGGCGTGGACACGCCAGCCTTCCGCCGCGTATTGGCGCGCGAACTCGAGCCCGAGCCCGCGATTCGCCCCCGTGATCAGCACCGTCGGCACATTCGCTCCGCCCTACAACGACCGCTCGATCCGTCCGCACAACGTCTTCAGGACCTTGATCCGGGCGTGGAACTTGTCGTCGGCTTCGACCAGCGTCCACGGCGCGACTTCGGTCGAGGTGCGATCGACCATATCGCAGATCGCCTGTACGTAGAGGTCCCATTTCTCGCGGTTGCGCCAGTCCTCCTCGGTCAGCTTATGGCGCTTGTGCCCGGTCGCCTCGCGCTCCTTGAAGCGCCGCGCCTGCTCGTCCTTGCCGATCGCGAGCCAGAATTTAGCGACGATGATGCCGTATGCCGCCATTTCCTCTTCGAAATCGTTGATCTCCGAATAGGCGCGCCGCCAATCACGCTCGGCGGCGAACCCCTCGACCCGTTCGACCAAGACGCGCCCATACCATGAGCGGTCGAAAATGGTGAAGTGACCGCAGCGCGGCAAATGGCGCCAGAACCGCCACAGGTAGGGCTGCGCGCGCTCCTCGTCGGTCGGCGCCGCGATCGGCACGATCCGGTAGTAGCGCGCGTCGAGTGCTTCGGTCACGCGGCGGATCGCGCCGCCCTTGCCGGCAGCATCATTGCCCTCGAACACGGCGATCACGGCGTGGCGCTTATGGAATTTCTTATCGCGCGAGAGCAGGTTGAGCGCGCCCTGGTACTTCTCGAGCGCCTTGCGGTACTGGTCCTTGTCGAGCGCTTTGGCGAGGGCGAGCCCTTCGAGCACGTTCTTGCCGGCCGCGGCCGGCGGCCGCGGCGCGAGCAGCTTCGACCGCTCGTTCGGCTTGGCGAGTCGCCGGTTGAGAGCGTCGAGGATGGTGCGCGCGACGGTGACGGTGCGGTAGCGCTCGTCGAGGCCCTCGACCACGATCCAGGGCGCGTGCGCCTTGTCGGTGCGGCGCAATACGTGCTCGGACTCGGTACGGAAGCGGTCGTAGATCTTAAGGCGCTGCCAGTCCGACTTAGTGACGCGCCAGCGCAGCTTCGGATCCTTCTCCAGGCGCTTCAGCCGTTTCTTCTGATCGCGCTTGGAGAGGTGGAACCAGAATTTCAAGATCAGCGCGCCTTCGTCGGCCAGCATGCGCTCGAAGCGGTTGACCTCGTCGACTCGCTGTTCGAGCTCATCCTCGCTGCCGCGGCCCTCAACGCGGGCGAGTATCGGTAGCGTGTACCAAGAGCCGAAGAAGATGCCGAGCTTGCCTTTGGGCGGGAGCGCGCGCCAAAACCGCCACATCGGCGGGCGGTCGCGTTCTTCGTCGGACGGCTCGCGGAACGCGTTGGTCTCGATGTGGCGCGGGTCGAGCCAGGCGTTCAAGGCATTGACGGTCTCGCCCTTGCCGGCGCCGTCGACGCCGCCGATGACGACGATGACCGGGAACGCCTTGCTCTCGTAGAGCGCGAACTGGGCTTCGAGCAGTGCTTCGCGGAGCTTGGGTTGCTCTTTCTTGTAGGTGGCCTTGTCGAGCGTGCGGCCGAGTTCTGCCGATTCGAACATTCTTCCTCCGCCCCGTCGTCCTTACCGGCCATTGTAGACGATCCCGGCGCGCCGCGCTGTCGGCACCCGCTTACGGTCGCACCAGCGCATCGACCGCGACGACGCCGCCGCCCTCCGGCTTGACGATCAGCGGGTTGATCTCGGCCTCGACGATCGCAGTCGCCGCCAGGCCCGAAAAAGCGACGATCGCCCGCGCCAGCGCGGCGCGATCGCCCATCGGCAGCCCGCGATAGCCGGAAAGCACTTTGAGGCCCTTGACCGTGTCGATCATGGCATGGGCGTCCTCGGTCCCGACCGGCGCCAGCCTGACCGCGACGTCGCCATAGAGTTCGGCCAGGATTCCGCCCATCCCCAGCGTCACGATCGGACCGACCTGAGGGTCGCGCGCGTACCCGAGCAGAACCTCGGCGACGCCCCGCTCCATCCGCTGGACCAAGTAACCCGCGATCGCGGCGCCGGGATGCGAGCATACCACCGCCGCTTCGATCGAACGCACCGCCGCCCTGAGCGCATCGGCATCGCCGACGCCGAGCACGACCCCGCCGGCGTCGGTCTTGTGCGCGATGGCGGCGGCTTGCACTTTAACCGCGGCCGGGTAGAGCCGCGCGGCGCGGCTCGCGTCGTCGGCGCCGCCGATCACGACGTGCGCGGCGACCGGAATTCCGAGCGCACTCACCACCCGGTAGGCGTCGGCTTCGCCCGGCGCGGGCGGTAGCGCGGCAAGGGCGTGGACGAGCGCGGCCGATGGCGCTGCGGTCGCCGGCGGCGACGGCGCCTGCCACGCAAACAGCGCGCGGATACAGTCGGCGGCGGCTTCCGGGCTCCGAAACGCGGCGATGCCGCGCGCGATCAGCATCCGGCGCGACTCCTCGGCCGGCGGCACGATGTAGGCGATCAGCGGTTTCGCGGCGCCGGCGAACGCCGCGATCGGATCGACCGAGAGATGGGGATAGAACTGCGCCGTCGACCCGGCGACCGCCACCGCTGCGGCGACGGCCGGATCGGCCAGCACCCCGCCCAACGCGGCGACCACGATATCGTGGCGAATACCGGCGGCGGTCAGGTCGACCATCGTGCCGGGCTGCACGGCGATCCCTTTCTCGCCGACACGCGCGATGGTGGCCGCGTCGGCGCCGACGAGCTTGAGCCCGGCCGCGCCCAGCCGGTCGACGACCATGGCGCCGCCGCCCCCGGTCGTGGTCAACACCGAAACCCCGGCGTTCGCGCGTTCGAGCGAAACCGCGGGCGGCCTGCGGCCGATCACGAGTGGCGCCATGTCGAGCAGCGTCTCGAACAGGTCGACGCGGACGATACCGTGGGCGGCAAAAAACGCATCGACCGCCGCATCGGGACCGACCAGCGCGCCGGTATGCGAAACCGCGGCGTGGCGGCCGGCCTCGGACCGGCCGAGCTTGTAGGCGATGATCGGTTTTCCGGCCGCGTGTGCGGCCAGGGCAAACGCGGCCAGCGCCGGTGCGTCGCGAAGCGTCTCCAGGTACAGGAGAAAAGCCTCGGTCTCGCCGTCCTCGACCAGGGCGAGCCCGATCTCGCCGACCTTGAGATCGGCTTCGTTGCCGACCGAGATCAGTTTGGAGAAACCGAAGTCGCGCTCGGCCCCGCGCGAAAGGATGGTACCGGTAAGGCTCCCGCTCTGGGAGATGACCGCGACCTTGCCCGGGATCAGCCGTTCGAGCTCGAGCACATTGCTCGCCGAGAGCGCGAGCTTCCGATGCGGGTTGATAACGCCCAGGCAATTGGGACCGACCAGCCGCATGCCGCCGGCGCGGGCAATCGCGAGCAGCCGCTCCTGCTTGGCGACCCCCTCAGCCCCGGCCTCGGCGAAGCCGCCGGCGAACACGGTCGCGACCTTGACCCCGGCGGCGGCGCAGTCCGCGAGCGCACCTTCGACGGCGTCGGTCGGCAACAGGATGAAGGCGTGCTCGACCGGCTCGGGCAACGCCCGCAGCGACGGGTAGGCTTTGTGGCCGAGCACGGTGGCGCGGCTCGGGTTGACCGGGTAGGCGTTGCCGGCGAAGCCGTGTTTCTTGAGGAAATGCAGCGGCCGTCCCGCCATCTTGCGCTTGTCGTCGGAGGCACCGATGAACGCGACCGCGGCAGGCCGGAACAGCGGCTCGAGCAGGGTACGACCGGTGAGCAGCGGCGGTGACGCGGGCGTATTCACGGGCGCCGGCGAGCACTGGTTCAGTCGCTGGCGCCCGGCCGCGGCGGTCGTTGCGAGAAGCGGCGGCCGAACACGCCCTCGGCGATCCGGTTCTTCATCATCTCGAGCGAACCGCCGGCGATCATCATGCCGCGGGTGCGGCGCATGCAATAATCAACCAGCGTCTCCTCGCTGAACCCCATGCCGCCCATCACCTGCATCGCTTCGTTGCAGACGTCGAAGCCATACTGGTTGCACATGTGCTTGGCCATTGCGGTATCGATCGCATCGGGCAGGCCCTGCTCGGCGGCGGCCGCGGCCTTGTAGAGCATGAGCTGCGCCGCCTCGAGCTTCATCGCCATCTCGGCGAATTTCCATTGCACGCCCTGAAAATCGGCGAGCGGGCGGCCGAACTGCTTGCGCGTCTGAGCGTGGTCGCGGGCGATTGCGAAGGCGAGCCGGCCGAACGCGACGGAACGGGCCGAATTGCCGATGCGCTCGGCGTTGAAGCCGGCCATCTGCTTGCGGAATCCGCCCTCCTTCAAGACCACGTCGGCCTCGGGCACGAACACGTTTTCGAGGTAGATCTGACGCCAGTTCTCGCCGGTCATGAACCGCGACGTTTTTCCGAACGAAACGCCCGCGGCCTTGAGATCGATCATGACCGAACCGATGCCATCGGTACCGGGACCGAAGCGGCAATAACAAAGGAGCGCGGTCGCCTGCATGCTATGGGTGGTGAAAACCTTGCCGCCGTTCACGCGGTAGCCGCCCGGCGCCGCGGTCGCTGTGGTCCTCAGGTCGGTCAACGCCGAGCCGGCTTCGGGCTCGGTCATGCCAATCGCAATCAAGCCCTCGCCGCGGAGCACCGGCGCCAGGTACTTCTGTTTTTGCACGGGCGACCCGTACTCGGCGAGCGTGCGCGCCGGCCCGAAATTGCCGGCTTGGATCACGTCGGCGCTTCGCGGGCACACGCCCGATACTTCCTGAATGGCGATCAGCGCGTCCATCAAGGTGCCGCCCTGGCCGCCATCCTCAACCCGCATGGCGATGCCGAGCAGGCCCTGTGCCGCCATCAACTTGGCGATGTCCCACGGGTAGCCGGGGTCGCGCGCGCGGGCGAGCGCTCCCGCGCGCAAGCGTTCCTCGCTAAAGCGCCGGACCGAATCGCGAAACTGCTGCTGCTCGTTGGAAAGATCGAAATCCATGCGTGTTGCCCTAGCGAATCGACGGCGCGCGCATGGTTCGACAAGCCGCCATGCGAGCCTATTTTACAGCTTAACGCGGGATCGCAAAGACGTTGGCGGGGTCGATCGCAACCCGCAACTTGGAATCGCGGGCGAGTGCGGTGCCCTGGCTCGCGATGGTGCGGACGCGAACTTCGCGGCCCTGGCACTTGGCGAAGATCAGGACCGAGTCGCCGTAGTTGATGGTGTCGGCGACGATCAGGTCGACCGCGACCGTGCCGGCCGGCGCCTCGCCGGGCGCGATCACGCGGAGCCACTCGGGCCGCACCAGCACATCGACGGCGCGGCCGTTCAAGGCGGGATCGAGTTCGGCCGGTCGCAGCGCGCCGAGGCCGGTCACATCGATCGCGCCGTCCTTGACGGCGCCGGGGAAAAAGTTCGAATCGCCGATGAACTCGCCGACGAAGCGTGTGGTCGGCCGGCGATAGACCGTGAGCGGCGGTGCGATCTGCTCGATCTTGCCCTTGTTGAAAACCGCAACCCGATCCGACATCGTCATTGCCTCGGTCTGGTCGTGGGTCACGTAGATCATCGTGATCCCGATTTCGTGATGGATGCGCTTGATCTCGACCTGCATCTGCTCGCGCAAATTCTTGTCGAGCGCGCCCAGCGGTTCGTCCAACAACAGTACGTCGGGGTCGAATACGAGGCCGCGCGCCAAGGCGACGCGCTGTTGCTGCCCGCCCGAGAGTTGGCGCGGGAACTTCTTGGCGTGATCGGTGAGCGCGACCAGCTCCAGTATCTTGCGCACGCGCACATCGCTCTCGGGGCCGGGAAACTTCCGCATCCGGAGCGGGAACGCGATGTTCTTCTCGACCGTCATGTGCGGGAACAGCGCGTAGTTCTGGAACACCATGCCGACGTTGCGCCTATAGGGCGGCATGCGCGTGAGATCGCGCCCCGACAGCTCGATCGCGCCGGCGGTCGGATGCTCGAACCCGGCGACCATCAGGAGCGTCGTGGTCTTGCCCGAGCCGCTCGGGCCCAGCAGCGTCAGGAACTCGCCCTTGGTGATGGCGAGGTCGATACCGTCGACGGCGTTGATCTTGCCGTCGAACGATTTAACGACGCCCGCGAGCCGGAGGTAGGGTTCGGTCACGGCAGCTCCTTGAACTGGCCGCGGCGCCACTTGAGCGCGGCGCCCAACCCCTGCTCCTTGCGGATGCGCTCGAACTCGCCGCCGCTTTCGGTCTTGGCGGAATAGAGCGGCGCAATGACGTCGAGCCCGGCCAGGATCGCGTTGCGGAATCCGGCGGCTTCGGCGCCGCGATTGATCGCGAGCTTGGTCCACGCCAGGGTTTCGGTGTCGATCAACGCCATGCGCTCGGCATATTTCTTGGTCGCTTCGGCCAGCTTATCCAGCGGCACGACGCGGTTGATCATGCCGTAGTCGAGCGCGGTCTTGGCATCGATCATGTCGCCCATGTAGAGGAGTTCCTTGGCCCGTTTCATGCCGATCAGGAACGGCATGATGAAGCCGGGCCCGGTATCGGAGAACCGCACCTCTGGCTCGCCGAAAAGCGTATTGTCGGCCGCGACCACGAGGTCGCAGAACATCATCAGCTCGCAACCGCCGCCGACGGCGTGGCCCTGGACCGAGGCGATCACCGGCTTTTTCATGTCCCACGGCGTCATCTCGAAGCGGATGCCGCGGCTCAAATTGTCGTGCCATTTGAGCGCGTCGTGGCGCCAAGTCGCCTTTTCCAGATCGGTGCCGCCGATGTCGTAACCGACGCAGAAGCTGCGGCCGGCCCCGCGCAGCACGACCACCCGGGTCGCCGGGTCGTCGTCGGCCTTGCGCAGCGCCGCCATCGCGCCGTCGCGGAGCGGCGGCGAGATCGCGTTCAGCTTATCGGGACGGTTGAGCGTGACGTACCCGACCTTGCCGTCGGTTTCGTAGAGCACGATGTCCTTATCGTCGGCCATGTTCTTCACCCTGACGTGTCTTGTTATCGCCGCGGCACGATCAGCGCGTCGACGGCGACGCAGCCCTGCCCGCGCGGCAGCACCTTGATCGGATTGACGTCGATTTCGGCGATCGCGTCGCGATCGCCATAGGCGTAGTCGGAGAGCGCATAGAGCGCGCGCGCCAGCGCCGCGGTGTCGGCCGGCGGTTGGCTGCGCATGCCGGCGAGCACCGCCTTGGCCGCGGTTTCCTCGATCATCGCCTCGGCATCGCCGACCCGGAGCGGCAACATGCGAAGCGCCACGCTGTTCAAGAGTTCGACGAAAATGCCGCCCACGCCGAACGCCATCACCAACCCGAACAGGGGATCGCGCTTGACACCGGCCAGGACCTCGACCCCGCCGGCCACCATTTGCTGGACGATAAAGCCGTCGATCGCCGGGCGCGGCGACAGGCGGCCGATCCGCTCCTCGAACAGGCGCCAGGTCGCGTCGAGTTCGCTCTCGCCCTTGACGCCGACCGCGACCAGCCCGGCGTCGGTCTTGTGCGCGATCGCGTCGGACGCGACCTTGAGCACGACCGGATAGCCGATTTCCGCGGCCGCGCGCTTGGCCTCGGCCGCGGACGTCACCAACCGCTCTTTGGCGACGGGAACGCCGGCCGCGGCGAGCAGGCGCTTGGCATCAAACTCGTGGATGGTCGGCCGCACGCGCCCGTTGGTGACGTCGGCGATCTTGAGCGTAGCCGGCGCCGCCGGCGGTCGGCTTTGCCCCGGCCCTTTCACGTACTGGGCGACGCGCGCGATCGCGCCGAGCCCCTGGCGAGTGCCGCCGATCAAAGCCATGCCGTCCTTGGCCAGCATCCGCACCTGGTCGGAGCGGAAGATGCCCGAACGCATGCCCATGAAGTAAAACGGCTTGTCGTACTTGGCCGCCGCTTCCGACATCATCTCGCAGTATTCGCGCGCCTTGTCGGCGTATTCGGTCGGCTGGTTGTCCATGCCCTCGCCGATATAGGCGATCGCGTCGAAGTCGGGCGAGGTACCGAGACAGTCGAAGGCGTGCGGAATGTTGACCTTGTATTCGCCGTGGCCCCAGGCATCGAGCGGGTTGCCATCGCCCAGGAGCGGCCCGATCACCGCTTCCGCTTTCTGCTTGAGCTCGGGCTTGAGCGGCGGAATGTTGAGCCCGTGCGCGGTCGCGAGGTCGAGCACGAGCTCGCTCTGCCCACCCGACGCCGCAACGACGGCAATGCGATTGCCCTTGGGCAGGCGCGACCCGCGGCAGACTGCGATGACCTCGGTGAACTCATCCATGTCGTCGACTTCGATCGCACGGTGCGCCTTGAGCAGCGCCGAAAACACGCGCGACTCCCCGGCCAAACCGCCGGTGTGGGTCGAAACCACCGCGCTCGAGCGGGTCGACTTGCCGACCTTGAGCACGATCACCGGCTTGCCTTTGTCGGCGGCGCGGTCGAGCGCCGCGACGAAGCGGTCAGGTTCGCGCACCGACTCGGTGAACAGCGCGATCACCTTGGTTTCCAGTTCGTCGATCAGGTACTCGAGATACTGCGCGGTGGTGGTCGCCGCTTCGTTCCCCGACGAGATGACGTGGCTGTAGCCGAAGCGACGGACGTCGGCGACCATGCCGATGCAGATCGAGCCCGACTGCGAGATCAGCGCGACGTCGCCGACCAGTGCCAGCGGGTCGGCGAGTGAAGTCATGTAGGACGTACTCTTGAATGGCGGGTTGAGCGCGCCCATGCAATTGGGTCCGCACAGCGCCATGCCGGCTTCGCGGCTCAGGTCGGCGATCCGCGCCTGCAACGACTTGCCCTCTTCGCCCGCCTCGGCGAAGCCGCCGTCGTAGACCGCGGCACTGCCGATTCGCTTGCGCGCCGCCGCTTCGTACTGCGCAAGCAAATGCTTCGAGCTGATACAGAAAAGAACGAGATCGACGCCATCGGGCAGCGCGTCGATGGTCGGGTAGCATTTCCGCCCGCCGACATCCTCGTACTTCGGGTTGACCGGATAAATCGCGCCCGTGAAGCCCATCTTGTCGAGCGTCTGGATCAGCGAGAGGCCGATCGTCGGCTTGGGCGACGCGCCGAGGATTGCGATCGATTTCGGCGCGAGCAGAGCTTCAAGCGGCATGGGCCTGGCTCCGCCGCAACAACGCCTGCAACAAGAACAAACAAATCACGAACAGGAACAACATCGTAGACACCACAGCAATCACCGGATCGGTATCGAGTTGGATGCTTTCGAACATACGCTTGGGCAGCGTCGAGGCAGCGCGGCCGGCGATGAACAGCGACACCACCGTCTCGTCGAATGAATGCAAGAACGCGAACAGCCCGGCGACGATAATGCCGGGACGCAGCACTGGGAACGTCACGAAAAAGAACGTCTTGAAGATACCGGCCCCCGACATCATCGCCGCGCGCTCGAGGTTGCGGTCGTAGCCTTTGAGGGCCGCCGCCATGATCAGCATCGCCACCGGGGTGGCGAGGCAGGCGTGCGCCATGATGACGCCGAGATGGGTCCCGACCAGCTTGGGGAAACTCAGGTATTTGTAGTAGGCGATCGCGCTGATGATGGTCGGGACCAGCATCGGTGTGATCAAGAACAGGTTGGCGAAGGCGCGGCCCTTGAAGCGGTAGCGGACCACCGCGTAGGCCGCCGGGATGACCAGCGCCAACGTGAGCACGGCGGTACTTAGCGCGATCGAAAAGCTGTTGATGGTCGGAATGTACCAGGTCGAGTCCTCGAAATAGCGCACGTACTGCCCGACGGTGTAGCCGGGCGGCGGAAACGCGTAGGACTGCGAGGTCGTAAACGACATCGGCACGACGATCAGTACCGGCGCGAACAGGAACGCGGCGACGAGCAACGCGAGAACGACGATGACTGGCATCAGTCCCCCCACAGCCGGTCGAGGCCAGCGACGCGGTTATAGATGCCGATCACGATCCCGGTCGCAACCAGCAGGACGACCGCGAGCGCCGAGGCGAAGCCCCAGGCGAGCAGGTCCTGGACCTGCTCGGCAACGATTTGCGAAATCATGCGCGACTGCGGCGAGCCCAGGAGCTGCGGCGTGACGTAAAAGCCCATCACGATCGCGAACACCAGGAGCGAGCCGTTGATGACGCCGGGCAAGCTCAGTGGAAAATAGACGGTGCGGAAGGCGGCAAACGGCGTCGCCCCCAGGCTGTGGGCGGCACGGACGTAGTTGTCCTCGATCCGGCTCATTACCGCGTACAACGCCATGACCATATAGGGGAGCATGAGGTGCGTCATGCCCATGGTCGACGCGAACGCCGTGAACAGGAGGCGCGGCATCTCGCCCCACCCCATCGTCTCGTACAGCGCGGCGATCGGGCCGCGGTTGCCGAAAATGATGAGCCACGAATAAGTGCGGACCAGGAAGCTGGTCCAGAAGCTGATACCGACGATCGCGAGGAGAATGATGCCGAGCCGCCCTTTGACGCGCGCCATCACGTAGGCGAGCGGATAGGCGAGCAGGAGACAGGCGACGGTGACCGTGAACGCCGCCTGGAACGTGACGCCCAGCGTTCGCAGGTAGAGCGGCGCGGTGAAGACGCGGACGAAATGCGCGGTCGAAACCTTGGGGTCGGTGAAGCTGAGAATCAGGACTTGGACCAGCGGCGCAACGAACAAAATGACGAGGTAGATCGTCGCCGGGGCGAGCAATACCCAAGCGACGATCTCCGGCCGTCTGGCCAATGCCACGGCGGACCCCGTCCGAGTCAAAGAAGACGATCGACGCGCGTTAGGTCGCGATGAACTGCTTCCAGCGCTCGTTGATGTCGTGGAGTCGCGGCAGCAGCCAATCAGCGTCCGGCGTGAACGCGATCTTCGCGTGCGCCGGGTAGGTCGGCATCCGCTTGCCTTCCTCGTCGGAAATGAACTGGAAGGAATCCGGATTGAGCGGCCCGTACGGCAGTATCTTGCAGAAGTCGGCGAGCGGCTTAGCTTGGACCACGAAATCGATGAACCGCATGCCGGCTTCCTTGCGCGGCGAACCTTTGGCGACGTACCAGCCTGAGCCATACGACTCGGCCTGGTTCCACACGACCTGGCCCGGCATCTTGTTCTTTTCGATCGACTCGACGCCGCGTGCGCTCCACATGGCGATCATGTCGACTTCGCCGTCCTGGATCAGTTGCTGGGACTGGTTGCCCTGGGTCCACCACACACGGACGTGCTTCTTGATCTCGGCCATCTTCTTGAACGCGCGGTCGAGGTCGAGCGGGTAGACCTTGTCGAGCGCCGCGCCATCGGCCAGCATCGCATACCCGAGGCAAGTGAAGGCGCGGTCGTACAAGCAGCGCCGACCGGGGAACTTCTCGACGTTCCAGAAATCGGCCCAACTCTGCGGACCGCCGTTCGGAAACTTGTCCGTGCGGTAGACCAACAAGGTCGAGAGCGCGATGAAGCCGAGGGTATTTTCGTAGATCGGAACCCGCAGCTTGCTCTTGTCGATGATGTTGAAATCGAGCGGCTCGATCAGCCCTTCGGCATTGGCGAGCTTCAATTGCGGCGGGTTGGCGTTGGAGACGTCCCACTCGTAGTTGCCGGTTTGCACCTGAACCTTGAGCTTGGCGTAGGTGACCGGGGTTGCCGTCTTGATGGCGATGCCGGTCTTGGCGGTGAACGGCTTGAACAGCGACTCGTTCTCGGCCGCGGTCCAACTGCCGCCCCAGGTGTTGACGATCAGTTCCTTCGACTGCGCGCGCGAGGGCGTAATCACGTTGGGCATCGCCACGGCGGCAGCCGCGACCGCCGCACTGCCCTTTAGGAACGTGCGCCGCGTGGTCGGCTTCATCGATTTGGTCATGTTTGCTCCTCCCAAGAGCGTCTCGTCAACGTGTCAATTCCGGCGCCAAAGCGGCGCGATGCCCCTCCCGCTGACGCAGGCCGGAGTCTTGGTTTAGACGGTTGCTTGGTCAAGGCGATTCTGCGGCGGCGACCGCCGGCGCACGCGGCCGCGGTTCGACTATTGACGGTCTCGCGGTCCTCGCCTCAAATGCGGCCGCAGACGGGGAGCTACCGTGCGGATCATTTTCGTCCTCCGCCACGCGAAGTCGGACTGGAACGATCCGACGCTCGACGACTTCGACCGGCCGCTGGCGCCGCGGGGTCGGGCGGCGGCACCCCGGGTCGGACGCTTCCTCCGCGATCGCGGCTTCGTACCCGAGCGCATCCTTTGCTCGACCGCGGCCCGCGCTCGCGCGACCTGGGACCTGGTCGCCAAGGAAATGGGCACCGCCCCCGCCGCAGAGTTCAGCGATGCGCTTTACCTCGCGCCCAAGCAGAAGATACTGGCCATGATCCGCGCGCTCCCGGACAATTGCGCCTCGGTCCTCGTGGTCGGCCATATCCCCGGCCTGCACGATCTGGTCCTCGGTCTGGCCGGGGCCCAGTCGAACCCGAAGCTGCTCAAGCGGATCGAGCGCGGATTTCCGACCGCAGCGTTCGCCGCGTTGGTGTTCGACGTCGATCGCTGGCGAAATGTCAGCGACTATAGCGGCCGACTCGAAACGTTCGTGCGGTCGAAGTCGCTCGAAGGCGCCCCGACCTAAAGGCTCTTGGCGGCGAGGATCTTGCGAGCGAGGGTATCGACGTCGGCGCCCGCCGCCGCGGCCGCGGCGGTGAGTTGCCGTTCGACCGCACGCACCCCGGCGATGGCCTCGGTCGAGGCCGCGCCGCGGGCGCGGATCGCCTCGAGAATCTGGCTGGCGGTCGTGATGTCGTTGGCGTACCCGAGCGCGTCCTGAAGATCGGCCAAGAGTGCCCGCAGCTTGTAAGCGCGACGTTTGGAAAAAACGCCAGCGGTGAATTCGAGCGCGTAACGCAGCTTCTTGGCGCGGATGCGGAGATCGTGCCGTTCCTCGACGCTGAGCACGGCCGCGTCGACGAGGATGGCGCGAATCTTCGCGTCCCATTTGGCGACGGCACGGCGCGCGTACGCGCGAATCGGCTCGGCGCGGCGGGCGTCCGCCCTAGCCGTCGGCAGCAACCACTCGTGATTGTCGAACCAAAGCTCGAGGCTGAGGAGGAGCCGGGTGTAGCGCGGATCGACCAAGGCAGCGCGCGCCCGACCATAGGCTTCGGCTCTGAGCGCAGCGGCGATCCCGGCCGCTGCCGCCACGGCCGCGGCGTTGCGCCCGCGCCGCGGGCGGAGGTAGTCCGCCATGAGGACGTCGATATCGCGGGCCGGTCCGAACGATTGCTGCAGCCATTTGAGTTCGCCCCGCAAATAGTCGCGCGTCGTCGGCACCAAGACCTTGCGGAAAAGACTGAGCGCCGCACGAAACCGCCTGATACCGACACGGAGCTGGTGCACCGCTTCGGCCGGCTCGGAGTCGAGAAACGCCCGCTCGTTCGCCCGCACCTGTTCGACCGACGCCCGCGCGATCGTTTCGAACGCGGCGCCGACGCCGGCGTCGGGCGGGATCGCGAGCGGCTGCGCTTTGACCGGAAGCGCCGCTTCGCCGCTCGACAGCCGGTAGCCGCGGTCGGCCTTGGTGCGGCCTTCGACCCGAAGCGGAACCTGCTCGTTCAACGCCAGCGCCAGTTCGATCAGCTGCGTCGGCGAGCCCGACTTGAGCTCGAGCTCGGCCTCGCACACGTCCTCGACGCGATCCCCGGAGCGGATCTTGCCGACATCGAAGGCGAGCGCGATATCGCTGCCGGCAAAACGAAGTGGAATCTCGTCGCGCTCGATCTCGGAAGTGAAGACCGGCTCGAGCTGCGCTCGACCCCGACGCAAGAAACGCTTGATCGACTTATGGTCGATCAACGTCAGGTCGGGGCGATTGCTCGGAACTTCGGCTTCGTACTCGCGGCGACGATGCACGGTCGATCCTTCGGCCGGTGCTGCTTTGAGGGTCTGCACATGCCGGTCGCCGTCCCGACGCACCCGCAGCGCCAAGCCGCGGTCCTTGAGCGCCAGTTTCGGCGTATCGAAATAGGTCGTAACCAGGCGCGAGCGCGTGCCGACGCGCCTCACCGCCGACTGCATCAGCGCATGGTGGCGCAACGCCGCCAGATTCTCGCGCGACAACGCGAGCTTGAGCTCGAACTCGTCTCGTGCGGTCATCCTGCACCGAACGCTGAACAAGGGCTTTTGCGGCGCGGCCCGATCAGCCGGAGCGCATAGTAGAGCGGCTGTCCACAGCGACAACCCAGGTGTGGATAACCCTGTCACAATTCCCGGGCCGCATCCGGCCCATGCGTTGACCCACATTGTTATCTGGCGCTCTGCCTCTTCATATTCAACGTTAAAGCGCCTACATAAGCCACTATCCGTCTGTGTCCTCCCCCCCGCCCCTTGTGTCCGACCGCCGGCTTCGCATCGCCGTCGTCGGCAGCGGCATCGCCGGCCTCGCCGCCGCTTACGCGTTGGCGGCACGCCATGGCGTCACCCTGTTCGAAGCGAAGCGGCGGCTGGGAGGCGACAGCCGCACCATCGAGGTCGCGTTCGGCGAGCGCGTGTTTTCGGTCGATACCGGGTTCCTGGTTCACAACCAGCCCAACTACCCGACGCTGACCGCCCTCTTCGCCCGGTTGGGGGTCGCGACCCAGCCGAGCGACATGTCGTTCGGGGTCTCGGCCGAGGACGGCCGGCTCGAATACGCCGGCACCGGGCTCCGCGGCCTGTTCGCACAGCGCCTGAATATGGTGCGTCCCGGCTTCATCCGGATGCTGCTGGCGATCCGACGTTTCTACGGCCGCGCGCCGGCCCTGCTCCGCGCGACACCGGGTATCGAGACGATGACCCTCGGCGACCTGCTCGAGCTTGAAGCGGTGCCGCGCGCGGTCCAGGAAGATCACGTGCTGCCGATGGCGGCGGCGATTTGGTCGACCCCGATCGAGCGGATGCGCGCTTTCCCGGCCGCTATGTACCTCCGCTTTTTCGATAGCCACCGGCTGTTCACGTTGGGCGAACGACCGCGCTGGCGGACCGTGACCGGCGGCGCCCGCACTTATGTCGATCGCATGGCCACCGCGCTTGACGATGTCCGGGTCGGCACGCCGGTCGTTCGGGTCGCGCGCGGCCCGGATGGGGTCGCGGTGACGACCGGAAGCGGGACCGAAACCTTCGATCAGGTCGTGCTCGCGGCCCATGCCGATCAGGCGCTTCGCCTGCTCGCCGACCCGAGCGCGGACGAGCGCGCGATCTTGGGCGCGTTCGACTACCACACCAGCCAGGCTGTCATTCACCGCGACCCGCGGCTGATGCCCAAGCGGCGCAAGGTGTGGTCGAGCTGGAACTACATCGGATCGGGGGCCGGGAAAGGGCAGCGCATTTCGGTGAGCTACTGGATCAACCGCCTGCAGGCGATCGACCGCGTTTACCCGGTGTTCGCCTCGCTCAACCCGATTCGCGAGCCCGATCCGGCGCTGGTCTTCGACCGCACCACCTTCGCGCACCCGATCTACGATCTCGAAGCGGTCGCGGCGCAAGCCCGGCTTCCCGCCATTCAGGGTCGCAACCGGACGTGGTACTGTGGCGCCTATTGCGGCTACGGATTTCACGAGGACGGCGTGGTGGCCGGCCTCGATGTCGCGGCCGGGCTCGGCGCCGCGGCGGAATGGCGGCCCGGCCCGTCGCCGCAGCATGCCGCCCTAGCCGGCAGCGGAGCATGACGGCATGACCGGATCCTGCCTTTATTTCGGTGATGTCATGCACACGCGGCTACGGCCGTTTCGCCACCGTTTCCGCTACCGCGTGTTCTCGCTCCTGCTCGACATCGACGCGCTGCCGACGTTGGACCGGCGACTCACGCTTTTCTCGCACAACCGATTCAACCTGTTCAGCTTCTTCGATCGCGACCACGGCCCGCTCGGCGATGCCGGGCCGCGGCCGAGTTTGCGCGCTTGGGTCGAGCGCCAATTGACGGCGGCAGGATTCGCGCCGGGCGGCCGCATCGAGCTCATCTGCTTCCCGCGCGTGCTCGGCTACGTCTTTAACCCGCTCAGCGTGTTCTATTGCTACGGGCCGGACGGGAAGCCGGCCGCCGTCCTGTACGAGGTCAACAACACCTTCGGCCAGCGCCACAGCTATCTGCTTCCGGTCCGTGCCGATCGCGGCGCCAACCGCGCCGAACCGATCGATCAGACCTGCGCCAAGCGCCTTTATGTGTCGCCCTTCATTGGCATGGAAGCGACCTACCGGTTCCGGCTGACGCCGCCCGGCGAGCGGTTCGCGCTGATGATCCGTCAGGAAGGGCCCGAAGGCCGTCAACTGGTGGCGACCCACATCGCCCGTCGGCGGGCCCTGACCGACGCCGCCCTCGCCCTGGCGTTCATCCGCTTCCCCCTGATGACGCTCAAAGTGATCGGCGGCATCCATTGGGAGGCGCTCAAGCTCTGGCGCAAGGGCGCGCGGCTGGTGCCGCGCCCGGCGGCGCCGGCGAACGCCGCGACCTTCACCGACACCGCCGGCCGCGAACGGCCGCTGCTCCCGAACGGTTGACCGATGGCGGGGAAGCGCCTGATCGCCATGCTCGAACGCGGCATCCGGTCCGGCCGCATCGCGCTCACGCTGCCCGACGGGTCGCGCCACGCGATCGGCGGCCATGCGCCCGGACCGGACGCGACCGTCATCGTTCATCGCTGGCGGACGCTGCGCCGGCTGGCGCTGGGAGGCGGCGTTGGTTTCGCCGAGGCCTACATGGACGGCGATTGGGAATCGCCCGACCTCGCGCCGGTGATCGAGCTTGCGGCGCGCAACCGCGGCCTCGCCGACAAGGGGACGCGGCCCAACCCGATCATGCAGGCGCTCCATTGGCTGCGGCACGCGGTCCGCGCCAATACCCCGAACGGCAGCCGGCGCAACATCGCCGCGCACTACGACCTCGGCAACGAGTTCTACCGGCGCTGGCTCGATGCCACGATGACCTACTCGTCGGCGGTCTATGCCGCGCCCGACCAGAGTCTCGATGACGCCCAGCGCCACAAGTACCGCCTGTTGCTCGACCGTCTGGCGCCGCAACCCGGCCAGCACGTGCTCGAAATCGGCTCGGGCTGGGGCGGCTTCGCCGTGCTCGCCGCCAAGGAACGCGGCATCAACGTGACCGGGATCACGCTCTCCAAGGAGCAGTACGAGTTCGCCTCGCGTCGTGCGTTCGATGAGGGCCTCGCCGAGCGCGTGAAATTCGAGATGCGCGACTATCGCGACCTCGACCGCCGCTTCGACCACGTCGCCTCGATCGAGATGTTCGAGGCGGTCGGCGAAGCCTATTGGCCCATCTTCTTCGACAAAGTGGCGGCCGCGCTCAAGAGCGGCGGCCGCGCCGCGCTCCAAATCATCACCATCGACGATCGCCACTTCGAGACCTACCGGCGCACCGCCGACTTCATCCAGACCTACATCTTTCCCGGCGGCATGCTGCCCTCGCCGGGGCGGCTCAAGGCCGAAACCGCGCGGGCCGGGCTTCGCTGGGACGCGGAGGCCGGTTTCGGCCTCGACTATGCGCGCACGCTCGCGGCCTGGCGCGCCCGCTTCGAAGCGGCTTGGGGCGAGATCGAGCCACTGGGGTTCGACGAACGCTTTCGGCGAATGTGGCGTTTCTACCTCGCCTATTGCGAGGGCGGCTTCCGTTCCGGCGCGATCGACGTCAAGCAGATCGCGTTGGCAAAAGGCTGAGATCCGTCACTGCGCATGTTGCCTCAGGAGAATGGTAAGGCCGCGTCCGGAGCAAACGGGTCGACAATCGTAACACCATCGATCGACTGGTTGTGCTGCAGGTCCTCGGTGAGTAGATAGTCGCAGTCCAAAACCTGGGCCGCCGCGACGATCAGCGAATCCCACCAGGAGAAACCGTGGCGGTCTTGAACGCGCCAAGCACCCGCGACGACGACATCGTCGATCGCGAGCGGCTGCCACGCGTATAGGGCTCGGACGTCGTCTCTGGCATCTTCGAGCGAAAGGCCGGGGACGAGCTTTGCGGTGACGGTGACGTAGTATTCGTGGAGCACCTGAAAGCTCAAACGACCCTCGCGCGTCCTCCAAAGGTGCTCGAGCCATCGATGGGCTTGCCGCTGCTTGGCTGTCTCCGTCGAGTCACGCGCGTATACGAGCACGTTGGAGTCGACGAAGTACCTCACCGGTCGTACAGTTCGCCGCGCGGCGGATAGGGCTGGCTAGGCCCTCGTAATCGCACGGGCGGCTTACCGAGGTGGCGCTTCATCGCCGCGTCGTACGCCGTCTCCCGATTCATGCGAGCCGAGAGCAACTCGCCTACCAGCCTGGAAACGCTCGTATTTTGGCGAGCTGCCCATACTCGCGCCCAGCGCGCCACCGCTGCCGGCACCGTGATCGTGATGTTTACCATGCCACGAATCTAGTGTTACACGAACTTCGTGTAAAGCGCCGATACGCGAGTACTGATCGTTCGCAGCGTCACCGTCGATCGTCCGCATGGCGAACGGGGCATGACGACCTTCTCCTATCTTGCCTAATTCATCAGCGAAAGCCGCGCAAGCAGCAGATCGCGCAGGCGGAGCCCTAGAGCAAATTCAGGCGGAGTGGAATCGGCGGGGGATTCCTACGGGCTGAAAAATGTGATTCATGGCGGATCGGCAACGAGAGGGAGAGCCGATGAGCCGGAAACGGGGCGAGGAATACGGACAGGATCTGCGGGAACGGGTATTGGCGGCGGCGGGGTCGATCCGAG
>VGEO01000011.1 GCA_016869275.1 Alphaproteobacteria bacterium
GGGCGGGGCCGCGGGCTTCGCCGGTACCGGCTTCGCGGCCGCGGGGGCTTCGTCGGTCTCGTCCTTGGGAGCGTCGAACGGATTGGCGCTTCCGGGCTTCGCCACCTTGCGCGGCGCGTCGTCGGCCGGCGCGCGGTTGACGCCGCCGTCGGTGAGCGCGATGCGGAGCACCTTGACGGTGTCCATATCGAGCTCGAACGGATTGAGCCGGGCGGCGTCGCAGGTGACCACCGTGCTGGTCGGTTTGGTCCGATCGCCGATCGGCGTCGCCGCTTCTTTCGTCACCGTGTCGATATCGAGCCGGCCGGCGGCGGCGATCAGCCGATACACGTTCTTCATGCCGTCGCTCACCCCGGTGACGAGGTTGATCATGGTGTTGAAGGTCTGGGTCTGGGCGTCCAGCACCTCGAGGTCGGTGGCGCGGCTGGCGGCGCGCAGCTTGATGCGCGAGTCTTCGGAGTTGCTCGCGATATCGACGGCGCTGCGGAGCAGGACGATCTGCTGGCACGCGGTCTTGGCCAGCGTCCACTGCACGCGCACCTCCTCCTTGACCCGCCGCGCCGCGGTTTCGCGATCGAAGATCGAGGCCGCGTAGGAGAACGCGGCCTGCGAGGAGCTCGCCTGTTTGGCAAAGCCCGAGAACAGATCCCACGACGCCTGCAGCAGCACCGACCAGTCGCGGCGCGTCCCGCGCGAAGCGTCGACGTCCTCGCGATAGCTCGACCGTCCGACCAGGTCGACGCGCGGGAAGAAATCGGCGGCGACTTCGCGCTGGCGGGTGCGGGCGATGTCGATCTGGCGTTCGCTGCTCGCGATCTCGGGGTGCAGCGCGATCGCCATGTCGACCGCCTCTTCGAGCGTGTCGGGCACCACGCGGAGCGGCGGCACCGGCAGGCGCATCTCGGCGGCATTCGGCCGGCGGTCGAACACCTGGGTGTAGCGGACCTGCGCGACCTCGTACTGCTGCTGGGCGACGACGCGGCGCTCTTGCGCGAGTTGCAGGCGCGAGCGGGCGAGCGCCACGTCGACCGAGGTGCCGGCGCCGGCGGCGAGCTTCTTCTCCTCGAGGTCGACCTGATGGACGATCGCTTCCTCGTTGATGAGGGCGAGGTCGTAGAGGAGCGCGCGCGAAAAGACCTCGAGATAGGTCTCGATGCCGGTCACGATCAGTTCCTGGGTGGTCGCTTCGAGCCGCACCTCGGCGGCTGCGCGGTTGAGTTCGGCCTCGCGCTTGATGTGGTCCTTGCGGTCGGCGTCGTAGAGGTTCTGCGTGAAGGTGAGCGAAACCTGATCGCGCTGGATCGGCTTGACCAACTCAGCGCTTCGCGTCGCCGGCGAATCGACGTTATCGACGCCGGTGTCGGCGCTCAACGCGATCCGCGGCAGGAACGGCGCCGCCGCGCCGCGGATGCCTTCGCCCGCGGCCGAAATCCGTTCGCGGTCGGCCAAGATGCGCGGGTTGTTGCGGACCAGGCGCTCGAGTTCGACCTCGAGCGGCTGGGCGCAGAGCTCGACGGTCGCGCTCGCGGCCAATGCCGCAGCGACGACTCCACAGCGAGCGAATCGGGCGATCGCGCTCATCGGTCGGTACTCAACTCCTCGATTCGATAGGATAAAATAGAGCGAAGAAAACCTAAATATATTAAGGAGATAGGGGCATTCTCTCGTTCAAGTCCTGAATCGGGCGGTGTGACCCAACATATGCGGCATCCGGCTGCATCGGATTCTATAGGTTGGGGTCGTACCGTATGCACAACCGCTGCGCGATATGACCTTTTCGAACCGGCGGTCTAAAATCGCGCTCGTTGTTTCAACGCGACGTCGACCCGAGCGACGTCGAACAATCGGGGCGGGGCGTTACCGATGGCCGTCAGTCAAGAGAGCGTCGTCGCGCGCGAAAGCATTTGGACGCGGGTGACGAGCCGGTTTCGCCGCGAGCGGTCCGGCATCCGCCATTCGTTCTGGTGGCACGTCAAGAACTGGTTCGGCAAAGGGCGCTGGATCGGACTGATCGTGCTGTTCGGGCTCGGCGTGCTGCGCGTGCTGGACCCGTTGCCGGTGCAATACCTGCGCCACCAGGTTTTTGATCTCTATCAGCGAATCCAACCGCGGCCGACCGCCGAGAATCCGCCGACCTTGATCGTCGACCTCGACGAGGAAAGCCTGGCCGAGATCGGCCAGTGGCCGTGGCCGCGCACGATCGTGGCGCAGATGCTGCAGCGGCTGATGGAAGCGGGGGCGGCGGTAGTCGGCTTCGACATCATCTTCGCCGAGCCGGACCGCATGTCGCCGTCGGCGTTCGCGGCGTCGACGCCCCAGCTCGATCCCGAGACGCAGAACAAACTCAAGCAGATCGTCAGCAACGATCTCGTGTTCGCGAACGTGCTCAAGGGCAGCCGCGCCGTGGTCGGGCAGTCGGGCTATCACCGCGCGCTCGAGAAATCGGACGCGCGTCCGCCGAAACGCGCGGCGGTCAACTGGCGCGCGCCGAAAGGCCTCGATCCCAAGGTGTTCGCGTACAAGTTCGCCTCGATCGTCCGCAACATACCCGAGCTCGAAGCGGCCGCGCCGGGGCTCGGCATGATCACGGTCGAAGCCGATCCGGACGGCGTCGTGCGGCGCGTGCCGGCGGTGATCGAGGTGCAGGGCCAAGTCTACCCGTCCTTGACGATGGAAATGCTGCGCGTCGCCGTCAATCCGCGCAGCGTCGTGTTCATCACCGTCGACCAGGAAGGGATCAAGAAGGTCGCGGTCACCCGCGATCTCGAGGTGCCGACCGACGCGCGCGGCAATACCTGGGTTTATTTCGCGAAGCCGGACCGCGAGAAGCGCTACGTGTCGGCCAAGGACGTCATCGCCGGCACGGTGCCGCCCGAGCGCATCCGCGGCAAGCTCGTCCTGATCGGAACGTCGGCGACCGGGCTCCTCGATATCCGCAACACGCCGATCTCCCAGACGCTGCCCGGGGTCGAGGTCCACGCCAATCTGCTCGAAACGATTCTCGCCAAAGCCAATCTCGACTACCCGCGCAACGCCATCGGCCGCGAGATATCGATCGCGCTGATCGCCGGTCTCCTCATGGTGATCCTGGTGCCGATGGTGGGCGCGGCGTGGACGCTGGGGCTGGTCGTAGTCACGGTCGGCGGAACGATCGGCTACTCGTGGTACCAGTTCACCGAGCTCCGCTCGTTCGTCGACACCACCTTCCCGGTGCTGACCACGATCATCATGTACTCGCTCCTGACGTACGCGAGCTACGCCAAGACCGCTGCTGAGCGCAAACAGGTGCGGAGCGCGTTCGGCCAATACCTCTCGCCCGCGCTCCTGGAACAGCTCGCCGACGATCCGACCCGGCTCAAGCTGGGCGGCGAGAAAAAAGAAATGACGATGATGTTCTCCGACATCCGCGGCTTCACCACGATCTCGGAGACCTTCAAGTCGAACCCGGAAGGCCTGACCAAGCTCATCAACCGCTTCCTGACGCCCTTGACCGACATGATCATGAAGCGGCAGGGCACGATCGACAAATACATGGGCGACGCCATCATGGCGTTCTGGAACGCGCCGATGGACGATACGCAGCACGCCAAGCACGCGCTCGAAGCGGCGCTGGCGATGCGCGACGCGATCCCGACCATCAACGACGCCTGCAAGGCCGAGGCCGAGGCCGAGGGCCGCGCCTACCACTATCTCAAGGTCGGGATCGGCGTGAATTCCGGCGAGGTCGTGGTCGGCAACATGGGGTCGGATCAGCGTTTCGACTATTCGGTGCTGGGCGATGCCGTGAACCTCGCCTCGCGCCTCGAAGGCCAGTCCAAGCCCTACGGCGTCACCATCGTCGTCGGCGACGATACCTACCAAAAGGTCAAGGACGACTTCGCCACGCTCGAGCTCGACTTGATCGCGGTCAAGGGCAAGAAGGAGGCGGTCCGCATCCACACGCTGATCGGCGACGCCACGGTCAAGGCGATGCCCGAGTTCAAGGCGCTGGCCGAGAAGCACGCCGCGATGATCGCCGCCTACCGCAAGCAGGACTGGACCGGCGCCGCGGCGCTGGTCGAGGAATGCCGCGCGCTCGACAAGTGGGAGCTGGGCGAGTTCTACGACCTCTACGCCGAGCGACTGCTCGAGTTCCAGGTCGACCCGCCCGGGGCCGCGTGGGACGGCGTCTACGTCGCCAAGTCGAAGTAGCGCCGCGGCGGTCGACTTTCCGCGCGCCGGGATCGTGGCCGCGGAACCCGCGGCTCGTCAGCTCGAATTCGATCCGCACGCGCTGCCAAAAAGGGGGCACACCCTCAATGCTCCCTCCCCCGCGGAGCGGAGCGGGGGAGGGAGTATCGAGGCGCAGGGAGGGAGCATCGAGGGTATGCCCCTTTCCATTCCAAGCTCACTACGTTCGCTCCTCCCTCGAGGGAGCGCGACCCCAACCTACGAGCGATGAACCGGTTGGCGAGCGGCGCCGAGCGGCGCGTCGAACCGACGACCGCAATGGCAGCGCGGCGCAAGACCCGCTTCGCGTCCCGTCCGCGACGCTAAAGTTCTCTAGACTAGCGCTCGCGGAAGCTCTCGTGCTGGAGCTTCAAGACCGGGCGCAGCAGGTAGTCGACCACCGACTTCGAGCCGGTCTTGATATCGACCGTCGCCTGCATGCCGGGCGTGATCGGCAACTCGCCTTCGACCTTGCCGAGATAGGTTTTCTCGGTCTCGACGATGACGCGGAAGAACGGAATGCCCTTCTCGTCGACGTTGGCGTCGGGCGCGATCTGGGTCACCTTGCCGAGCAGCGCGCCGTAGCGGGCGAAATCGTAGGTCGAGACCTTGACCTTGGCCTCCTGGCCTTCCTCGACGTAGCCGCGGTCGATCGGGTTGAGCTTGGCCCGGATCAGCACCTTGGCCCCGACCGGCACGATCTCCATGATCGGTTCGCCGGCCTGGACCACGCCGCCGATGGTGTGGTGCTTCAGGTTCTTGACGATGCCGTCGATCGGCGCGCGGATCGTGGTCCGGCTCGCGGTCTCGGTCGCCTTCTCCAGGAGCTCCTTGGTCGAGGCCATCGTCTTCTCGGTGGTGTTGTACTCGTCCTGCGCGATGCGGCGGAATTTGAGCGTCTCCTCGCGCTCGCGTTCCCGCGCCTCGGCCTGCGAGGCGCGCGCCTTGTCCTGCGCGACCTTGGTGCCCTTGATTTCGCCGTCGAGCGCGCCCAGTTCGCGCTCGAGCTTCAGATGCTCGACCTGCGGCGTCAGCTTCTGCTCCAGCAGATCCTTCGAAATCTGGAAATTCTTCTTGGCGAGCTTGAGATCGGCGCTGAGCGTCGTGATCTTCGACTCAAGCTCCTTGATCTCGAGCTCCTTCTGCTTGCCGATCTGCCGGTGCGAGGACAGCGCGCTTTCGAGTTCGTTCTTGCGCGCTTCGAAAGCATCGGCCTCGGTGCGGACGAACTCGGGCCGGCGGCTGGCGACGTCGGGCGGAAACGCGAGCGGCTTGTTGCGGGCTTCGGCATCGAGCCGCGCGAGCTTGAGGATGAGGCCGTCGAGGCGTACCTGCAATTCGTCGCGATTGACCGCGGTCGCCGACAGCGTGAGCTGAAGCAGCGGGTCGCCCTCCTTGACCTTGGAGCCGTCGTCGATGTGGATGTCGCGGATGACCCCGCCCTCGAGGTGCTGCACGACCTTGACTTGCCCCTGCGGGATCACTTCGCCGGTCGCGGTCGCCACCTCCTCGAGGTGGGTGAGGAACGCCCAGATCGTCCCGATCCCGAGGATGAACATGATCACCCAGGCCAGCGGGCGCATGGTCGGGATCGGATGATGGGCAACTAGTTCGTCGAGCCGGCTCATGACCGTGACCTCATAACCGTCTTCGCTCAGGAACGAATACCGCGGCGGCGTTTGGATTCATCGAGCGGAATGACCGAACCGCCGGGCGCCGCCGCGGGCGGCGGCTCGGCGGGCTCGGCGTCGATCGGAACGCAGGTGGTCGGCGTCGTTTCGCTTTCGGGACCGGCGACGACGGCGGCCGGGATGCCGATGGTGGCGATGACCGGAGCCGGGGCCGATGGCGGCGGTGCGGCGACCGGCGCGGCCGCTGCGATGGGCGCGGGCGGCGCGGGCGATGCGGCTGGCACGATCGGCGCAGCCGGCGGCGCTTCGGCTTCGCTCATCGCCGGCAGGCCGATCGGCGGCAGGCCGAGGTCGGGCCCGAGGGCGGCCGGCGGAGGCGCCGCGGCCGGGACTGAAACCGAACGTCCGCCCAAGGCCGTGAGCGCCGGTTGGCCCATGGCGGCGGGGTCGGCGACCGGCGGGCTCGGGCGAGGCGGCAGCGACGCGGGCAGTTCGCCGAGCGCCGCGCGCATCGCCTCGCTCGAGGCCTCGGAATAGGCCGGCGGCGGCGCGGCCGCCGGCTTGGGCGCGCGCATCTGGGTCGCGCCGGCGGCGAGCTGCGGCAGGATGTCTTCGGGCGCGCCGGCGCGGACGAGGCGGCCCTTCTGCAGCACCAGCACCTGGTCGCACCCGGCCAGCATCTGACCGGAATGGGTGACGATGGAATGGGTGACGATGATGACGGTCTTGCCCGACTCGGCGTAGCCGCGGAGCGAGGCCACCAGCTCGGCCTCGCCCTCGCGGTCCAAGTTACTCGACGGCTCGTCGAGGATGACGACCGGCGGCGAGCCGATGAAGGCGCGCGCGATCGCCAGGCGCTGGCGCATGCCGCCCGGGAGCTTGCGGCCGACCTCGCCGATGTCGGTGGCGTAGCCGTCGGAGAGATCGATGATGCGCTCGTGCAGGCCCGAGGCCTTGGCCGCCTCGATCACCTGCTGGTCGGTGGCGCCGAGCGTGCCCTTGGCGATGTTCTCGCGGATCGAGCCGGCGAACAGGAACACCTCCTGCGGCACATAGCCGATCCACTTGGCGAGATCGTGACGCGCGAATTGCGCGATGTCGGCGCCATCGATCAGAATGCGGCCGCTCGAGGGCTGGTAGAGGCCCTGCAGCATCTTGATCAGCGTGGTCTTGCCCGAGCCGTTGGGCCCCATCACCGCGACCATCGTGCCCGGTTTGATGGTGAGCCGCATGTCGTCGATGACCGGCTTGGGCTCGTCGCCGTAGCGGAACGTCACGTGCTCGACCGTGATCTCGCCCTTGGGCAGGTCGACGGTGACGCCGGTCGACTGGCGGTCCTCGGCGGTGGCGAAGGTCTCGCCCAGGCGCGTGACCGCCTGCTTGAACTGCGCGTAGTTGCGCCATGACCCGACCAGTTGGTTGAACGGCCCGAGCACGCGGCCCATCAGCATATTGGCCGCGATCAGCGAGCCCATGGTCAGTTCCTGGTTGATGATCGCGACCGCGCCGACGCCGGTCATCAGGATCGTGCTCACCAGCGACAGGATGGCGCCGAAATTGGCGTACTGGTCGGCCAACTTGCCGCGCACCAGCGACTCTTCGATGGTGTTGGCGTGGCGGTCCTCCCACAACGGCCGGATGGTGCGATCGAGCGCCAGGGCCTTGACCGTGGTGCGGCCGGCGATGGTCTCGGCCAGGATCGCGTCGCGGCCCAGGCCGACCTGCTTCTCGGCGGCGCTCAAGGTCGCGAGCTTGTCGGCCGAGCGCCACGCCAGGAAGATGAAGGTCGGCAGAATGATCGCCAGCACCCAGACGATCGGCTTGGCGATGATGAAAATGACGGCGAGGAACAGGATCGCGAACGGCAGATCGGTGACCAGGAGCGCCGAGGGGCCGGACAGCGTGTTGCGCACCATCTCGGCGTCGCGGAACAGCGCCTGCCAGTGGGCGTTGGGCTTGCTCTCGAGAACCGGGAGCGGGATGTTGAGCAGCTTGTCGAACAGCTTGCGCCCGACCCCGGCGTCGATCCGCAGCGCCGCCTTCTGCATGATGCGGCCGCGCGACTGGCGCAGGATCAAATCGAAGGTCACCACCAGCACCATGCCGATCATCAACCCTTCGAGGGTCGAGAACCGGCGGTGGCGATGACGCGGTCGTAGACCTAGTTCGAGAACACCGGCACCGCTAGCGCGAGCAGGTTCACGAACAACGACATCACCAGCACTTCGCGGAAAATCGGCCGCAGCGGGCGCACGAAGTCGCGCAGCCAGTCGTTGGCCGCCGCCGCCGCCTGCTTCGCCGCCGATTCCTTGGCGTCGGACTTGGGTGCCGCTTGCGCCATCAGGTAAGACCGCCCCGCACTGGTCGATAGTCAAACATCTGAATATATTCTCGTAACCTATTATTGTAAAAAGATAAATTACCGCCCACGTCGACCCGCGCTCGGCACCGGTCGAAGCCGGTCCGATCGCTATCATACGAACGACGGTCGGCGTGTGACGGAAGCCACACGTAAACGCAGGATTATAGGGTTATTCCGAGGATTTCCAAAACGACGACGGGGGTGGGCAAATCCGAGGATAGCCTTTAGAAGCAACGGCCATGAGCGCCAGCGATCACGACGTTCCCGCGGGATTTTCGCTCCGCCGTTTGGGCGGCGGATTCTATGGACTGGTGGGACCGGCCTACCTCGCCGAGACGGGCGGCCGGCGTCGCTACGGGTTGCGCGCCGACGAGCGCCACACCAACCCCGACGGCCCGATCCATGGCGGGCTCCTGATGACCGTGATGGACATGGTGCTGTCGGCGACCGTCGATCACGCGTTGGGCGGCGGCATCCCGTTCTCGACCGTGAGCCTCAACTGCGACTTCCTGGCGCCGGTCGAACCGGGCGACTGGATCGAGGGCGAGGGCGAGATCACGCGCCGGACCGCGGCGCTCGTGTTCCTGCGGGGCCGGTTGTCGGTCGCGGGCAGCGACATCATGACCGCGAGCGGCGTCTGGCGGGTGTTCGCGAAAGCGCGGCCGCGGTGAGGCGATCGGCTCGCCCCCACCCGGCGCTTCGCGCCGACCTCCCCCGCCGGGGCCCGGCGGGCGAGGGTGTCAATTGACATAACTCCCTCCCTCGCGCGCCCGCGCGGGGGGAGGAGGGGCCCGGCACGAACGCGCCGGGAGGTGGGAGCATCTATCCCAAAATCCCGGCGAGCTTTAGCGCGACCGCCATCGAGCCGTCGACCTTGAGTTTCCCCATCATGAAGGCGGTGGTGGGGTTGAGCTCGCCTTTGACGAGATCGAGAAAGTCGGCGAACGCGATCGTGATGGTGCAGTCGGCCTCGGCATCGGCGTTGCTGACCGACGGCGGTTTCTGCGAGCCGTCGACGTGGATCAAGCCGTCGCCGCCGAAGTCGAACTTGATTTTCGAATCGAAGTCGCTCGCGGCGAAGCGCTCGCGCATTCGTTCGGTGATTTCGTCGATCGTTGCCATGCGGGTCCTTTTCTAGATGACCGCGGCCTTGCGCAACGCCGCGATCTTGGCCGCATCGTAGCCGAGGTCGGCCAAAACTTCGTCGGTATGTTCGCCGTGGAGCGGCGCCGAGCGCACGATCGCGAAGCGATCGTCGCTGTACTTGATCGGGTGCGCGAACTGATGCACGCGCCCGTCGGTCGGATGGTCGTCGACGACGAACATGCCGCGCGCCTTGAACTGGGCGTTCTCCATGCTCTCGGCGAGCGTCAGGACCGGCGCCAGGCAGCAATCGACCCGCTCGCCGAGCGCCGTCCAATACGCCCACGGCTTCGACTTGAAGAGTTGGACGAGCTCGGCCCGGAGCCGGCGCCCCGCCTCGCCCCAGGTCTCACCCTTGCCTTTCCAGTCGGGGCGCGCGACCGCGTCGCAAAAGGCGTCCCAGAATTTGGGTTCGAGCGCGCCCAGGCTCATGTAGCGGCCGTCGGCGGTCGCGTAGACGCCGTAGCTCGGAATGCCGCCGGTCAGGTAATCGTCGCCCCGCGCCCGCGTCGCGCCTTGTTCATCGAGCCGCGCCAGCGCGATCACCGCGTGCGCGAGCGTGCAGTCGGTCATCGACACATCGACGTAGCGGCCCATGCCCGTCCGCTGCTGCTCGACCAGCGCGCCCAAGATCCCCATCGCCGCGGCGAGCGAGCCGCCGGCCAGATCGGCGATCTGGAAGTTGATGAGCGCGGGCGGACCGCCATAGTCGCCCCACTGGTCGACGACCCCGGCGTAGGCGCAGTAGTTCAAGTCGTGTCCGGCGCGCTCGCGGTAGGGACCGTCCTGGCCGTAGCCCGAGATCGAGCAGTAGACGACGCGCGGGCTGGCGGCGCTGACGGCGGCGTAGCCGACGCCCAGGCGGTCGGCGACGCCGGGGCGGAAGCTCTCGACCACGGCATCGGCGCCCTTCAAGAGATCGAAGAACACCGCCTTGCCCTCGGGCTTCCGCAAGTCGAGCTTGATCGAGCGCTTGTTGCGGTTGACCACCAGGAAGAAGCTCGAGTGCTTTACTTTGAGCGGCTCGATCCAGCGCGAATAGTCGCCGCGGTCGGGGTCCTCGATCTTGACGACGTCGGCGCCCATGTCGGCCAGGTGCAGCGTGCACATCGACCCCGGCAAGAGCCGCGTCAAATCGAGGATCTTGATTCCGGCGAGCGGTTTCGCGCGCATGGTCGCCCTCCGAGGTGAAAACGCTGGACGAAGCGAGCGAGCGGCGCCGCTCAGAAATCCGCCGCGTCGAGCGCCATCAGGTTGCCCGCGCCCGAGGTGAGCTTGGAGAGGAGCGACGACGTTTCAGGCAGCAGCCGCTCCATGAAGAAGCGCGCCGTGGCGAGCTTGGCCTGGTAGAAGCGCTTGTCGTCGGCGCCGTTGGCCAGCTTCTCGTTCGCGACCTCGGCCATCTGCGCCCAGATGTAGGCCATCGCCACCAGCGCGAACAACTTCAGGTAATCGCTGGCCGCGGCGCCGGCCTGGTTGGGATCGCGCAGGCCCTGCTCGCCGATCCACGCCGTCGCCTGCTGCAGCCGGGCGAACGACTTGGCGAGCGGCCTGACGTAGTCCGCGAGCGCCGGGTCGTTGGCGTTGGCCTGGATGAAGCGATCGACCGGGTGGAAGAACTGGCGCAAAAGCCGCCCCATCCCCTGCGGCAGCTTGCGGCCGACGAGGTCGAGCGCCTGGATGCCGTTCGCGCCTTCGTAGATCTGGCTGATGCGGGCGTCGCGCACGAACTGTTCCATGCCGGTCTCGACGATGTAGCCCGAGCCGCCAAAGCATTGCTGGCCGGTATTGACGCACTCGTAGCCGAAATCGGTGAAATAGGCCTTGATCACCGGCGTCAGCAGCGCGACGAGATCGTCGGCATCGCGCCGCGCGCGCGGGTCGGGATGCTTGTGGGCGAGGTCGAGGTTCAAGCCGACCCAGGCGGCGAGCGCGCGCGCACCTTCGTTGAAGGCGCGCATGGTGAGCAGCATGCGCCGCACGTCGGGGTGGACGATGATCGGGTCGGCGGCGTGGTCGGGCTCGGCGGCGCCTTTGAGCGCGCGGCCCTGACGGCGCTCCTTGGCGTAGTGGGCGGCGTTCTGGTAGGCGATCTCGGAGAGCGCCAAGCCCTGGACCCCGACCGCGAGGCGGGCCGAGTTCATCATCGTGAACATCGCGCGCATGCCTTTGTGCTTCTCGCCGAGCAGATAGCCGGTCGCGTCCTCGTAGTTCATGACGCAGGTGGCCGAGCCCTTGATCCCCATCTTGTGCTCGATCGAGCCGCAGCGAACGCCGTTGCGCCGCCCCGGCGTGCCGTCGGCGTCGAGCAGGAACTTGGGCACGATGAAGAGCGAGATGCCGCGGGTTCCGGCGGGCGCGCCGACGATCCGCGCCAGCACCAGGTGGATGATGTTCGCGGTCAGGTCGTGCTCGCCGGCCGAGATGAAGATCTTGGTGCCGGTGATGCGGTAGCTGCCATCGGCCTGCGGCTCGGCCTTGGTGCGGATCAAGCCGAGATCGGTGCCGCAATGGGGCTCGGTCAGGTTCATGGTGCCGCCCCACTCGCCGGCGACGAGTTTGGGCATATAGGTCGCCTTCTGCTCGGGACTCCCGTGCTTCGAGATCGCCTCGGCGGCGCCGGCGGCCAAGCCGGGATAGGTGGTGTAGGCGAGGTTGGCCGACATCGACATCTCGCCGAAGCACTCGGCCAAGACCCGCGGCAAGCCCTGGCCGCCGTATTCGGGCGCGAACGAAAGCCCGTTCCAGCCGCCGGCGACGAAGGCCCGGTGGGCGTCCTTGTAACCCGTGGGCGTCGTCACCGTGCCGTTGGCGTAGGTGCAGCCCTTGGCGTCGCCCGGCGCGTTGGCCGGGAACAGCACGTCCTCGCAAAGCTTGCCGCCGCCCTCGAGCACGGCGGCGATCAAGTCGGGCGTCACTTCCTCGAACCCCGGCAGATGACGGAGCGTGTCGATTTTCAGGAAATCGCGAAGCACGAAGTCGAAATCGCGAAGGGGCGCACGGTAGGTCGGCATATTGGTTCTTACCTTCTGGCGTCACGGCCCGCCAAGGCGGGGGACAGGGTCACGCTTCGACGGATCGAAGGTACGGCGGGCTGAAATGCGAACGCGGCCCTCTCCCTACCCTCCCCCTGCGAACAGGGGGAGCGGGCACCCTGCGGGTCCAAGGGAAGGACGGAAATGCGTGAACGCGCTCGCGCTGGCTTGAACATGGCTCCTCAATTCCTGAGCGGCTTGCCGATTTCGAGCGTGTGCTCGAGCCGGTCGAGGGTGGGCGTGGTTTTGAGGAGCGCGGTCACCGCTTCGCGTTCGAGCGCGAGCAAGTCCTTCTCGGTCGTCACTTGCGTGATGTCGGTATCGCCGCCCGAGACGACGCGCGCCAAATGTCCGAGCACGGTGCCATCGTGCGCGGTCGCCTTGCCGTTCTTGACGAAACCGGTGACCGCGAGCTCGAGCGCGACCCGCGCCGTCGGCCCGGGCAACTGCAGTTCGGGCTTGGCCGGCGGCTGGTAGCCGGCGACGAGCGAGAGCGCTTTCGCTTTGGCATCGGCCAACACGCGGTCGCGGTTCATGGTGATGCCGTCGCCCGGGCGGAAATAGAGGAGTTCCTTGGCTTCGGCGGCCGAGCGCGCGACCTTGGCCAGGCTGATGGTCTCGAACGCGCTCGCCAAGGGCGGCATCGGGCCGCCCGGCCGTTTCTTGTTCAGCGTGTGGCGAATCACCATTTCCTTGGTTCCTCCCCACGCCGGCACCATGCCGACGCCGACCTCGACCAGGCCGACATAGCTTTCGGCGTGGGCCTGGATCGCGCTGCAGTGGAGCAGCACCTCGCAGCCGCCGCCCAATGCCATGCCGGACGGCGCGCCGACCACGGGATAAGGCGCGTATTTGAGCCCGAGATACGCGTCCTGCCCTTCGCGGGTCGTCTGTTCGATCACCGGCCACATCGCGGCGTTGGCGGCGAACAGCGCCAGGCCGATGTTGGCGCCGACCGAGAAGTTCTCGCCCTCGTTATAGATCACGAGGGCTTTGAAGCCTTTCTTGTCGAGCTTGGCCGCCTCGCGCACGATGGCGATGATCAGCGGATCGATCGAGTTCATCTTGGAATGGAACTCGAGGCAGGCGACGCCATCGCCGATGTCCCAGATCGAGGCCGAGGCGTTGCCGGCGACCGGCTGCTTGCCGCGCTTGAAGTCGCCCAAGCGAATGACGCCCGCGGGCCGCGCCAGCGGCGCGTAGCGCCCATCGGCGCGGCGGACTTCGGTCCCGGCTGCGCCTTCGCGGTAGATCGGCTCGCCCTTGGCCGCCGCGAGGTAGGGCGGCACCGCGACGCCGTCGGCTTCAAGCCGCTCGGCCAGCCAGCCGGTGCCGAGCTGATCGATCTGCTCGAACGGGCCGTACTTCCACATGTAGCCCGAGCGCATCGCGCGATCGACCAGCGCGGGATCGTCGCCGATCTCGGGCAGCAGCCCGGCGACGTAAGCGAGCGTCTTCGCGAGCACGCGCCAGGCGTAGCGGCCGCCCTTGTCGGGGTGCTCGACCAGCGCCCGCAAGCCGCGCGTCTTGGCGCTTTCGAGCGCGGCTTTCTCCGACGGCCGGTAGACGCCGGTTGCGAGATCGCGCGCTTCCTTGACGCGCTCGCCGTCCGTCTTGGTCATGCGATAGAAGCCGCCCTTGCCTTTGCGCCCGGTGTTGCCCTCCTGGATCATGGTCTTGATCAAGGTGGCGAGCGGGCCCTGCTCGTCGTGGACGGCGTGGAACGGGTCGCTCGCGGGCAGGAGTTCGGCCATCGAGCGCATGACGTGGGGCGAAAGGTCGATACCGGTCAAATCGGCGAGACCGAAGATTCCGGTCTTCGGAATCCCCATCGGCCGGCCGACGATGGCGTCGGCCTCTTCGACCGTGAGCCCCATCGCCAGCGCCTCGCCCATCGCGACCGTCATCCAGTAGATGCCGATCCGGTTGGCGATGAAGCCCGGGGTGTCGCGGCAATCGACCACGTCCTTGCCGAGGTGGAGATCGCTAAACCGCCGCAAGCGTTCGATCGCATCGGCGCGCGTGTCCTTGCCGGCGACGATCTCCAACAGTCGCATGTAGCGCGGCGGGTTGAAGAAGTGGGTGATGGCGAAGTCGCGCTTGAAGCCCGCGGACTGTCCTTCGATCAGGCGCGCCAGCGGAATGGTCGAGGTGTTCGAGGAGACGATGCCGCCCTTTTTGCGCGCCCCGTCGATCTTGGCGTAGAGCGCGTGCTTGATCTGGACGTTCTCGACCACCGCTTCGCAGATCCAATCGGCGTCGGCGATCAGGCCCAGATCGTCGTCGAAATTCCCGGGCGTCACCAGTTCGGCCGCGGCGCGCGACATGAACGGCGCCGGGTTGGTCTTGAGCATGCGCTCGATCGCGCCCTTGGCGAGCGCGCTGCGGTCCGAACCGTCCTTGGCCGGGATATCGAGGAGGACGACCGGCACGCCGGCGTTGGCGACGTGGGCGGCGATCGCCGCGCCCATGACGCCGGCGCCCAGGACTGCGACCTTGCCGAATCGGCCGTCGTCGCCGGCGGCCATCAGCACGCCTCTAGGACGGTGGCGATGCCCTGACCGCCGCCGATGCACTGGGTGGCGAGCGCATAGCGTTTGCCTTCGCGCTTCAAGAGCGCCGCGGCCTTGCCGGTGATGCGGGCGCCGGTCGCGCCCAACGGGTGGCCCAAGGCGATCGCGCCGCCATCGAGATTGATCCGCTGCTGGTTCATCTTCGATTCGTGCACGACCGCGATCGCTTGCGCCGCAAACGCTTCGTTCAGTTCGATGATGTCGATGTCGTCGAGCTTCAAACCGGCGCGCTTCAACGCTTTGGCGGTGGCGCCGACCGGCCCGATCCCCATTATTTCGGGCGCGCAGCCGTGGACGCCGATGCTCTTCAGCCGCGCGAGCTTCGGCAGCTTGTGCTTATCGGCGTAGGTCTCGCTGCACACCAGCACCGCCGCCGCGCCGTCGGTCAGGGGCGAGGACGTGCCGGCGGTGACGGTGCCGGCCTTGTCGAACGCCGGTTCGAGCGTGTCGAGCACGGCCTGGGTGGTGTCGGGCCGGATGCCGCCGTCGGCCTCGACCCGCAGGTTGCCGACCACGATCGGCACGATCTCGTCCTTGAACTTGCCGTTCTTCTGCGCTGCCGAAGCCTTGGCGTGCGAATCGACCGCGAACGCCTGCTGCGCCTGGCGGTCGATCTTGTATTTCCGCGCCAAATTCTCCGCCGTCTCGCCCATCGAAATGTAGACCTCGGGCTGGCGCTGGTAGAGCCCGGGGTGCGGCGCCGGGTTGAAGCCGGTCATCGGCACCCGCGTCATCGACTCGACCCCGGCGCAGACATAGGCCTCGCCCGCGCCCAACTGGATCGAACCGGCGGCGATGTGGATCGCCTGCATCGAGGAGCCGCAGAAGCGGTTGACGGTGGCACCGGCGACGCTCTGCGGCAGGCCGGCCAGGAACACCGCGATGCGGGCGACGTTGAAGCCCTGCTCGCCTTCGGGGAAGGCGCAGCCCATGACGACGTCCTCGATGTCGTTGGGGTCGATCCCGCTCTTGGCGACCAGGCTCTTGATCACCTGCCCGACCAGCTCGTCGGGGCGGACCTTGGCGAGCCCGCCTTTGCGGGCGAGCGTGAAGGGCGAACGCGCGTAGCCGCAGATGACGATACTTTTCATGAGCACTCCTATGGTCCCGGCTGAGATCGAACCGTCGATCCGACGTCGTTGTCGGCCGGCGGTCAGACGATCGGATCGTACCCTATCAGGGCTTCGAAATGGCGGTGTCCGGCATTTTCGTCGCGCACAATACCGCGCCGCGGGGCGGGCGTGAAATGGCGCTCGAGCAGAAGCTCGGCCACGATCGCCATGCGCCGGTCGCCGGCGGCGAGCCCGGCCGCGGCGTCATCGAGCGCGAGCGCGGCCGCCAACGTGTCCGCCATCAACGCCATCAGCCGCCGCGCGTGGCGCGCGGCGAGCGTCGGCTCGGCGGCGATTAACTTGACCGCGGCGCGGCAGTCTTCGAGCGCGCCGGCCACGGTTTGCGCGGCGCCGGCCAGAGCGTCGGGGAGGCGCGCCAGCACCGCCTCGATCCGCGCGGTGAACGCGGCGAACCCGCCATAGCGGGGCGACAAGAGCCGCAACACTTCGAGCGCCTGGATGTTGGCCGGGCCCTCCCACACCGTCGTCACCTGCGCATCGCGCAGGAGCCGCGGCGTCGCCATGTCATAGGTGTAGCCGTTGCCGCCGATGATCTCGATGGCGCTGCGGCAGGCGCGGTTGGCGTTCTCGGCGGTGCGATACTTAGCGAGCGCGGTCACGAGCCGGAGCCACGTCGTCTCGGCGGGATCCTGCTGTTCGCGGTCGAACGCGCGCGCCGCCTCGAAGGCGAGCACGAGGTCGGCGTCGAGCTCGACCAGGATCGCCAGGAGTTCGTCCTGGAGCATCGGATAGGCGGTGATCGTCTGGCCGAACGCCTGGCGGTGGCTGGCATAGCTCACCGCCTCGAGAAACGCGCGCCGCTGCAGCCCGACCGACGCCACCGCGTTGTGAATGCGGCTGATCTCGAGCGCCTTCATCATCAACTTGAAGCCCTGCGGCGGCGGCGCCACTTCGAGCGACCACGCGTCGACCAGGTCGACCTCGCCGGTCGCGATGCCGCAGGTGCCGAGCTTGTCCTTGAGGCGGCGGATGCGGAGCGCGTTGGGGGTGCCGTCGTCGAGCGTCATCGGCACGAGATAGAGACCGAGGCCGGCGGTGCCGGGCGGCGCGCCCTCGGGCCGCGCGGTCGCGAGCGCCAAGCCGCCGTCGACATTGCTCACGAACCATTTGAGTCCGGCGAGCCGGACATGATCGTTGCGGGCGCGGGCGATCGTGGTCGAACCGCCGACGTCGCTCCCGCCGTGCAGTTCGGTGGCCCAGGTGCCGCCGGTGAGCGCGCGGCCGTCGCGGCGGACCAGGTCGGCGAGGTAGCGGGCTCTCAGCTCCGGCGGGCCGTGGCGGTCGAGCACGTAGGCGACGGCCCCGGTCATGGTGACCGGGCAGTGGAGCGAGACATCGGCCTGCGAGAGCAGATAGCCCATGGCGAAGGTGGTCGCGAACGGCGCCGGCTCGGGGCCGTAATTCAGGCCGACCACGCCTTTCATGTAGGCTTCGCGCGCGACCGCCTGCCAGGCCGGGTTGTAGCGGACCCGGTTCACGGTCGCGCCGTCGAGGTCGTAGGTCTCGAGGGTCGGGCGGCCGAAGCGGTCGGTATACTCGGCCTCGCGATCGACGGTGTCTCCGACCCAGGCGCCGAAGTCGGCGAGCGCCGGGGCGAAACGCGCGTGCGCGGCCCCGTCGATACGCCCGAGCACGCTGTGCAGGCGCGGGTCGATCGCGTAGAGATTTTGGCCGCGGACCTCGCGGGCGTAGCGCATGACCGGCCTTTCCAAGGTCGTGCCATTGACAGTAGGGCGGGGGCGGGGGGCCGTCAAAACGCGCTGCGGTTCCGCCGTCGCTGCCCTAAAATGCCCGAGCACCGAAGCTCAGTGCCAAAGGGAGATCGATGAGCGATCGGATCGGTACCTACCGCGACTTCTGGCCCTATTACCTGCGCGAGCACAGCCGGGTGCGCACACGCGGGTTGCATTATGTCGGCACGACCCTGGCGATCGCGTTCTTGGTCGCCCTGATCGCGAGCGGGGAGACCTGGTATCTGCTGGCGTCCGTGGTGAGCGGCTATTTGTTCGCGTGGATCGGCCACTTTTTCGTCGAGCACAACCGGCCGGCGACGTTCCGTTATCCGTTTTGGTCGTTGGCGAGCGACTTCCGCATGTACTTTCTGGCGGTCGCTGCGCGGCTCGATCCGGAACTCGAGCGTGCTGGGGCAATCCCGGAGGCTTAGTCCTTGCTCCGGATGGTAAATTCACGAGGATCGGTCTATAAGCGAGGGTCGTCAAGGCGGGACCGACCGCCGGTGACTGGATAGGGGTAGCGACGCGTAGGCTTCATTCGAAGTTGGCAGCGCCGGCTGAGTCGGACGCTCGGCATCGGCGCGCTGGTGGCGACGCTGGGGACGGCCGCGCTCGCCCAGGGCGTCAATCCGTCGGCCGACGAGGCCTTGAAGCGCCGCTACGACGAGGCGTTCCGGGCGGTGTTCGCTGATCCCGGCAACCTCGACAAGTCGTTCGCGTTCGCCGAAGTCGCAATCCAGGTCGGCAACTTCGAGGCGGCGATCAGCGCGCTCGAACGCATGCTGATCATCAATCCCAACCTGCCGCGGGTCCGGCTCGAACTCGGCGTTCTCTATTTTCGCCTGGGCTCCTATGACCTGGCGCGGACTTATTTGCAGGCCGCGGTCGAAGGCCCGAACGTGCCGCCCGAGGTGCGGACCCGCGTCGCCGCGTTCCTCGACGAAATCGCCAAGCGCCAGTCGCGCCACCAGATTTCGGGCTCGGTGTTCGCCGGCATGCGCTGGCAGTCGAACGCGAACGCGGCGCCGTCCTCGACGACGGTACTGGCGAACGGCGTGGTCGCAACCCTCAACAACCGCTTCACCGCGACCGACGATGCCAACGGGTTCGTGTCGGGCTCGATCCGCCACCTCTTCGACATGCAAACTGCCCGCGGCGAGGCCTGGGGGAGCAACGGCACCGCCTATTTTTCGGAACAGTTCGACCTCGACAACCTCGACCTCGTGTTCCTGCGCGTCGACACCGGACCGCGCATGAAGTTCGGGCCGGGCTGGTTCGAAAACGCGACGTTCCGCCCGTACCTGATCGCCAACATGGCGCGCCTCGATGGGGTGCGTTACCTCGAGGCGTTCGGCATCGGCGGCGATTACACCCATCAGTTCACGCCGCGCCGGCTGGTCGACTTGACCATCGAGGCGATCGAGCGCGAGTTCGAGAACGGCGCCGCCGAGAGCCGCACCATCGCCGAGCAAAGCGGCTCCAGCGTCGACGTCCGGCTCTCGACCCGCGTCGCGGCGAGCGAAATGCTGATGCTCAACGCCGCGGTCGGCCTGATCGGCGAGTCGGCCGACCGCGCCGCCTTCCGCGCCAGCGACGGCCGCTTCATCCAGGTCGGCGGCACGCTCACCTACGACATGCCGGCGTGGGTCAAGGAGGCGTGGCTGATGAGCGAACAGTGGTCGTCCTCGCTCACCATTCACCGCCAGCTCACCGACTACGAGTTTCCCGACCCCTCGGTCTCGACCACGGTCGCGCGCGAGGACCGCGAATGGCGGGTGGCGTTCACCCAGGCGATCCCGGTGACCCAGGAATGGCCCGTCGTCGCGACGCTGCAGCGTTCCTCGATCGCGTCCAACATCGTCAACTTCGACCGCAACAACACCTCGGTCACGCTCGGCGTCTCGTACCGCTTCTAGCGGCGCCGCCGGCGGCCGCGAACGGTCCGGTCGGCACGTTGTGGCACCCCCCGTGCTTCGCGCACCGTCTCCCGCCGGAGGGGGAGGCCGGCGCGGAGCGCCGGGTGGGTGCCGTGTCGTCAGACCCGGGCGTCGCCGTAGTAAAGCGTGACAGTGTGCTTCGCTTCGGCGAAGAACAGCCAGCGCTCGACCACGAGGCCGAGCGTCGCCCCGGCCACGGCCAACGACGCGCCGACGACGGCCCAGACCCCCTCGATCCAGACCAGCGCGAGCGAGAGCAGCCCCGGAACCAGAAACGCCGCGATCGCCGCGATCGCCCGCAGCCGCCGGGCGTGGCGGCGGGCGACGCGATAGCCCATCTCGGTCAACAGGAAGTTGGTCGAGGTATGGGGCGGGTCAAGCAGCGTGACCGCGCCGAAGCGGCCGAGCCCGGTGGCGCTCTCGGCGGTCGACGCCGGCGGCGCGCGGTCGATCGAACGCCAGTAGGCGAGCTTGATCGCCCCGGCGACGACGGCCGCGGCGGCTGCGGTCGCGGGCAAAGCGACCGCGACTTGGCCGGCGATCGCAACCATCCCCTGCAGTAAGAGCGCGCCGCTCAAGCCGGCGCAGGCGAGGTAACCGGGCGTCACCCAGGGGTTGTGCCAGGCCGGGATGGCACGGAGCGTCGCGTAGATTTTGGACGTCGCGATCACCGTCGCGACGGCGACCGCCGCGGCGCCGACCGCGACCGCCGGCAGCCATGCCGCGGCCGTTCCGGTACCCGCGAGCGTCCAGGCGACACCGAAACCGAGCGCGACCGGCACCGCGGCCAGCGCCAGGACCGCTTCGCGCGAGAGCCAGGACGAACGCCATTGGCTGAGCGCGCGCCATGCGCGCTCGGGATGGCCGAGGTGGAAGAACGAAGCAGCGCCGCCGATGCCGGCCAGTGCCAGCGCGAGCGCGCTGGCGGCGATCGCGAACCACGATCCCGCCGGCGCGACCCCGGCGAGCGCCGCGGCCGCAATCGCGAACAAGAGCCCATAGCCCGCGCCCGAGGCGACGGTAAAGACGATGACGGAGTAAGCCGGATGCATGGAACGGGCGCCGCGGTCCTCCTTGTAACCGCCTCCGCCGCGCGGGTAAAACCGAAAGACGACCGCGAATTTCGGCGCCTTTCACGCTTTCGCGCGTTGTAAAGCGCGGGCGGGAGTCTTACACTTCGCGACCTTCCGCCGCCCGGTGTCGCGGCGCCGGGAGTCGATTCGGTTCGATGACCATTTACCTGCCCGTTGCGGAGCTCTCGATCAACGTACTGTTGTTGCTCGGGCTCGGCGGCGGGGTCGGTTTGCTGTCCGGCATGTTCGGGGTCGGCGGCGGCTTCTTAATGACACCGCTTCTCATCTTCATCGGTATCCCGCCGGCGGTGGCGGTCGGAACCGAGGCCAACCAGGTCGCGGCGGCGTCGGTTTCGGGCGTGCTCGCGCACTGGCGGCGCGGCAACGTCGATTTCCGCATGGGTCTCGTCATGCTGGCCGGCGGCGGCGTCGGATCGGCGGTCGGCGTTTGGGTGTTCCGGCTGCTGCGCGAGGTCGGTCAGGTCGACCTCATGATCTCGCTCACCTACGTCGTGCTGCTCGGCGTGGTCGGCGCGCTGATGGTCGGCGAGAGCTTCCGCGCCATCGCCCGCAGCCGCCACCCGGCCGGACAGCAGCGCCTGCATACGCATTATTGGGTGCACGGCTGGCCGCTCAAGATGCGGTTCCCGCGCTCGAAGCTCTATATCAGCGCGCTGCCGCCGGCGATAATCGGATTCGTGGCCGGCATTCTCGCGGCGATCATGGGCGTCGGCGGCGGCTTCATGCTGATTCCGGCGATGATCTACCTGCTCGGCATGCCGACGGTGGTGGCGGTCGGCACCTCGCTGTTTCAGATCATCTTCGTCACCTCGATCGCGACGTTCTTGCACGCCGCCGCCAACCAGACCGTCGACGTGATCCTGGCTCTGGTCCTCCTGATCGGCGCCGTGATCGGCGCGCAGATCGGCACGCGCATCGGCGCGCGGCTCAAGGCCGAACAACTGCGCGCGCTCTTGGGGCTCCTGGTGCTGAGCGTCGGGTTCAAGGTCGGCTACGACCTCGTGGTGCCGCCGGCCGATCTGTTCTCGGTCGTGCGGCAGCTCGGCGAATGATACCGCGCGTTCGTCCGATCGCCGCGGTCGCAACCGTGCTCGCGGGGCTGGCGGCGGCGGCGCCGCCGGCCCGCGCCGATCAGATCGTCGGCGACGTCTCGGCGCGCTTGATCGAGATTACCTCGAACTACACCGGCGCCGAGATCGTGATGTTCGGTGCGCGCACCGGCCGCGGCGACATCGTGATCGTGGTCCGGGGACCGAGCCAGCCGGAAGTCGTGCGCCGCAAGAGCCAGATCGCCGGCATTTGGATCAATGCGGCGTCGGCCGCTTTCAACGACGTGCCGGGCTTCTACGCGGTCGCGGCGACGCGGCCGCTGCTCGAGATCGCGCCGGCCCACGTGTGGGCCGCGCTCCAGATCGGGACCGAGAACCTGCCGTTGCTGCCGCGCGGCGCTGCGGCCGAAGGCCAGACGGCGGCGGCGCCGTTCCGCGAGGCATTGATCCGCAGCAAAGAGACAGACCGGCTCTATCATCGCGATATCAAGCCGATCGAAGTGTCGGCCGGCACCCTGTTTCGCGCCAGCGTCACGCTGCCCGCCCACGCCCCCGACGGCGGTTACTACGTCACCTTTTATCTCGTCAATCGCGGCGCGGTGGTCGAAACCCGCAACGTATTCTTCTTCATCAACAAGGCCGGGTTCGGTCGGACCGTCTACGACTTCGCCCACCAGCAGCCGCTCGCCTACGGCGCGCTCGCGGTCGCGATCGCCGCGCTCGGCGGCTGGCTGGCAGCGGCGCTATTCCGGCGCTCGTGACGGCGCGCCTTTGCGAATCTTGAAAACGAGGCGGCCGGCGCGCTCGCCGGCCTCGACCAGCTCGTGGCCGGCGCTCGCGCAGAACGCCGGGAAATCGCGGCTCGCCGCCGGATCGGTCGCCTCGATTTCGAGCACCTCGCCGGGTTTCAAACCGGCCAGGGCCTTACGGGCCTTGAGCACCGGCAGCGGACAGGCGAGGCCCGTGGTGTCGAGAATCGGCATGGCCGGGAGTCTAGGCGGCGGCGCACGGCACGACAAAGTGATTCGCCCGGTCCCGTCGCCGCGTTAGGTAGAGGGCGGAAAGCGCGGACCGATCATGACGGCGGCAGCGGATCTAACCTACGGCATGGCGGCGCTCGCCGGCGTCGTCAGTTTCCTGTCGCCGTGCGTGTTGCCGATCGTGCCGGCCTATCTCTCGTTCGTCGCCGGCCAGTCGATCGAGCGGATCGCCTACGACAGCGCCAGCGATCCGGCGGCCGAGCGGCGCGTGTTCGCGGCGGCGGTGGCGTTCGTCTTGGGCTTCGCCACCGTGTTCGTGCTGCTCGGCGCATCGGCCTCGGCGGTGAACGCGCTGATCCTTCGCCACGTCGACGTCATCAGCAAGGTCGCCGGCCTCGTCATCGTCGTGTTCGGCATCCACTACACCGGCTTGATCCGGATTCCGTTCTTGAATCGCGAAGCGCGGATTCACCCCGACGCGCCGGCCGGCCTGGTCGGCGCGTTCGGCATCGGTTTGGCCTTTGCGTTCGGATGGACGCCGTGCATCGGACCGATCCTGGCCGCGATCCTGACGGTTGCCGCCGCGAACGAGTCGCTGTCCTACGGCGTCACCCTGCTTGGCACCTACGCCGCCGGCCTCGGTATTCCGTTCCTGATCGCCGCTGCCGCGATCCGCCCGTTCACCGGTTTCTTGAAGCGCTTCCGCCGCCACATCCGCAAGGTCGAGATCGCGGCCGGGCTGCTCCTGGTCGCGACCGGGGCCGCGATCTTCACCGGCGATCTCTCGCGCCTGGCGTTCTTCCTGCTCGAGGTTTTTCCCTGGCTGGCTGAGATCGGCTGAGCGGTTCGCGCCGGGGAGAGAGGCGCCCTCATGGATCGATGTCTTTCGGTCATGCCCGGGCGACGTCCCACTTTCGTGGGCCGCCCTGCAAACCAAGGTCGTTACGCGGGTTCGGCCCGCGTGTCCACGCCTGTATTGAATCGCGAATGACATGGATCGCCGGGACCCGGCCTGCAGCGGGCCCGGCCATGTGCGACCACTAGCCGAGATACTTCTCGATTTCGACCTCGTCGATCTGCTCGGGCTTCAGGAACAGTTCGGCGTATTTCTTGTAGACCCCGGACTTGAGGAGCAGGTCGAACAGGTCGGGATCGATGTGCGCGGTCTTCTTCATGTTGTACATGATGCGAATCGTCTCCGAGAGCGTCTTCGCCTTCTTGTAGGGACGGTCGGCGGCGGTCAACGCCTCGTAGATATCGGCGATCGCCATGGCGCGGGCCGGCACCGACATCTGATCGCGGGTCAGGCCCTTGGGATATCCGGTGCCGTCCATCTTCTCGTGGTGGCCGCCGGCGATCTCGGGCACGCGACGCAGATTGCGCGGGAACGGGAGCTGCTCGAGCATCTTGATCGTCACCGCCATGTGGTTGTTGATGACGGTGCGCTCCTCTTTGGTGAGGGTGCCGCGGCGGATGGTGAGATTGTAGACCTCGTTGTCGGTGAGAAGATTGGACTCCCGGCCATCGGCGCCGCGGATACGGCGCTTGGCGATGCGCTGCACGCGCTCGACGTCGGCATCGCTCATCGCCTCGCCGCCGACATTGGCCTTTTCGAGGAAGCGCCAATCGTCCTCGATCGCCGCGAGTTCGGCGTCGCGCCGGGCCTCGAGCTCGGCAGCGTCGCGCTTGTTCTCGGCGAGCGCCCGCCAGTAGGCGAGCTCGATCTCGCGCTTCACGACCTCGAAACGAACCCGCACGATCTCGACGCGGTCGAAGATGGTCTCGAGTTTGGCCGCCTTGTCCATCACGTATTCGGGCGTCGTCACCTTGCCGCAGTCGTGCATCCACCCGGCGATGTGGACTTCGTAGCGCTCGTCCTCAGAGAGATCGAACGCAGCGAACGCCGGATCCTCGGACGCGCACGCGGCATCGACCAGGAGTTCGGTCAGGGTCGGCACCCGCTGGCAGTGGCCGCCGGTGTAGGGCGACTTCTCGTCGATCGCCGAGGCGATCAGCTTGATGAACGACTCGAGCAGGTCGCGCTGGCCCTTCAGGAGCTGCTGGTTGTCGAGCGCGACCGCGGCCTGGCTGGTGAGCGCCTCGATCAGCGGCTGGACGTCGGGGCCGAACGACGCCGTCTCGCCGGTCGCCGGATTCTTGGCATTGATCAGCTGCAGCACGCCGATGACGTGGTCCTCGTAATTGACGAGCGGGATGGTGAGGAACGACTTCGAGCGATAGCCGGTGTTCTTGTCGAACGCCTTGGTGCCGGTGAAGTCGAACTTCTTGGCGTCGTAGGCGTCGGGAATGTTGACGGTCTCGTTGTGGACGGCGGAGTAGGTGGCGACGTTGTTCTCGTTGGGCGCGCCGGTCTTCTCGTCGTAGAGCCACAGCGGCGGGAACGGGATCAGGTTGCCGGAGGTGCCGCCCAAGGTGATATTGAGCGTATCGTTGCGCATGATCGCGAATGCCAGCCGGGTCTCGCTCTCGCGGATGTAGAGCGTGCCGCCGTCGTCGTGGGATAGCGCCTGAGCCTCCTCGAGGATGATCTCCAAGAGCCGGTTGTGGTTGCGCTCGGCCGAGAGCGCGATACCCAAATCGATCAGCCGCGCGAGGCGGCCCGAATCGGTCGAGGCGGGAGCGATGTGGCGGGCGGTCGAGGTCATGAAGGCTGAAGCGGAACCGGTCACCGCTGAAGAGGTCGCCGGGCGAACCAGCCTACTCTAGCAACCTCGCGCCGGACCGGCCACTTGGGGTGAGTCCGTAGGTGCGAACCGGGCCGAGCCCTTGTCGGTTACCGGCTGGTCGCAGCCGGTAACTGCCGGCCGCCGCGGCGACCATACGAAAATATGGTAACATACCCATATCGGTGATATTGTGATCCGTCATGGCGACTTGGTTCGACTGGGATTCCAACAAAGACCGGGAGAATCAAGCCAAGCACGGGGTGTCCTTCGACGCGGCGCAGCGCGCGTTCGCCGACCCGCACCGTGTGATCGCCGAGGATCTATCGCATAGCCAGGTCGAGAAGCGATTTTGCTGTTTCGGCCGGGTCGGCGACGGCTTTCTCACCGTCCGATTTGCCTATCGCGGCGGCTCTATCCGCATCATCGGCGCCGGGTACTGGCGCAAAGGCAGAGAAGTCTATGACCGGGAAAATCAAGTACACCGACGAACCGCTCGGCGACGTTAAGGTCGTGCAGGATTTTTTGCCGCCACCCGAAGACCTCGTTTTCCGAGAGGACTCGGTCAAAGTCACGATCGCGCTCAGCAAGCGCAGCCTCGCCTTCTTCAAGCGCGCGGCGCAAAAACACAACACCCCGTACCAGCGAATGATCCGACGCCTGCTCGACGCCTATGCCGCGCACCACACGAGCGGCGGCGACCGCGTCGCGCCGAAAAATCGTCCGCGCTCCCGTACCGGCTGAGTCCTAGTTGCCACCCCGCCCGTCCCGGGCTAGGAGTCGGGCCGTTTCAAGACGGGCGCGGTCCACGACATTGACTGCGACCGCCGCCCGCTCATCGAAAACGCACGGGAGGGGTCTCTAATGGGTGCGCCGCGCAAAGACTTTCGTCTGTCAGGAAAACTGTCGGAGCCGATCAGCCACTACACCGACGCCGTCTTGTGCGGCGACTATTTGTTCATGTCGGGCGCCGGGCCGTTCGACGTCGACCTGAAGCTGATCGGCCTCGGCGAAATCGAACGCCAGACCGAGGCGACGCTCGCCAATATCGCGAAGATGCTCGAAGCCGCCGGCATGTCGTTCGACGACGTCGTCTATTGGCGGATTCTCCTCGACAACGTCCGCGACCAGAAGAAGGTCGATGCCGCGATCAAGCGCGTCACCGGCAAAGCCAAACCGGCGACCACTTATATCGGCGCCGAGGCGCTGGCGCTCCCCGGTATGCTGATCGAGATCGAGGGCGTCGCCTACAAGCCCTCCGGCAGCGCCGGGCCGCGGCGCGAGATCATGGTCCCGGGCGTCTGCGACTTGGGCCTCCACTACAGCCACGTCTGCAAGGCCGGCGACCTCGCCTGGTACTCGGGCATCAACGCCAGCCCGATCGACGAGAACGGCCGCGTGCTCAATGTCGGCGATCCCGCGCTCCAGGCCAACCAGTCCTACGAGAACCTGGCCAAGATGTGCGCGGCGGCCGGCCAAGAGGTTGCCGACATCGCCAAGGTCACGGTCTTCATCGAGAACGTCCGCCACAATCAGCTCTTGCGGCCGGCGCGCGCCCGCTACCACGGCCGCGGCCGCCCGACCAGCGCGATGATCGGCATCAAGGAACTCTGCATCCCCGGCCAGCACCATCAGATCGAGCCGGTCGGCTACAAAGCGACCGGCACCAATCCGCCGCGCAAGGAATGGGTGGTCCCGGGCTATCGCAAGCCGATCAGCCACTACACCGACGCGGTCCAGTGCGGCGACATCCTGTTCGTCTCGGGCGCGGGCGGGCTCGAGGCCAACTTGAAGCCGGTGCACGATCGCGACGTCGTCAAGCAGTGCGTGAAGACCTTCGAGCACATCGAAGCCATGCTCAAGATCGCCGGCTACGGCTTCGACGACGTGATCAAGGTCACGGTCTACCACACCCACGTGGTCGAGCGGCCGCTCATCAACCCGGTGCGCCAGCGCATCTTCAAGCAGGCGCTCCCCGCCAGCACGCTGTTCGGCGTGCGCGGGCTCGCGATCGAGCCGCTCAGGCTCGAGATCGAATCGATCGCGTACAAGCCGGGCATGGGCGAAGCCAACCGCAACAAGCCCGCGACCGGATCGTACGATTGAGCGTTGAGGAACGACCCCCTCCCGGCGCTTCGCGCCGCCCTTCCCTGCATGCCGGGGGAGGGGACGGGAGGGGGGCATGCATAGCCGAGGAGGGGACGCCATGACCGCCGCCGCGCGCCGGGAAATCCGGCTCAAATCGCTGATGGAGCCGATCAGCCATTACACCGACGCCGTGCTGTGCGGCGATTTTCTTTTCATGTCGGGCGCGGCGCCGTTCGACCGGGACGGCCGCCTGATCGCGCCCGGCGACGTCACCAAGCAGTGCGAGGCGACCTGCCAGTCGATCGCGGCGATGCTCTCGGCCGCCGACATGTCGTTCAAGGACGTCGTCTACTTCAAGGTGCTGATGGAGGAGGTCTACGACGGCCCCAAGATCAACCCGGTGCGCAAGGCCTTCCACGGCGACTCGAAGCCGGGATCGACCCGCGTCGGCGTCGGCCATCTGGCGATCCCGGGCATGCTGCTCGAGATCGACTGCGTCGCCTATAAGCCGTTCTCGGGCGGGCCGGCCAAACGCGAGATCCGCTGCGCCAATCTGTTCGAGCCGCCGAGCCACTATACCGACGTCGTCGTCTGCGGCGACTTCGCGTTCCTGTCCGGCACCGGCCCGGTCGGACCCGACGGCAAGTCCGTCCATTTCGGCGATCCCGAGCGCCAGGCGCACGTGACGATGGAGAACATGCAGGTGATGCTCGAGGCGGCCGGCATGGGCTTCGAGGACATCGCCAAGGTCGTCTGCTATCTCGAGAACGTCCACGACCGGCCGCAGATCAACGTCGCGCGCAAGAAATTCTTCGGCAAGTCGCGTCCGGTGTCGACCTTGTTCGGCATCCGCCGGCTCGCGATCCCGGGCATGAACCACGAGATCGAGGCGATCGCCTACAAGCCGCGGGATCCGCAGAAGCCGAAACGAAAGGAGATCCGCGTGCCCGGCATGCACAAGCCGCTCTCGCACTATACCGACGCGGTGCGCTGCGGCGATTTCCTGTTCGTGTCGGGCCAGGGCCCGTTCGACGCCAACTTCAAGCTGGTCGGCGGCGACGACATGACCAAGCAGGCGGTCCGTACGCACGAGAACTTGAAGAAGATCATGAAGGCCGGCGGCATGGGCTTCGAGGATGTCGCCAAGACCACGGTCTATATGGACAACTGCGAGGAACGCAAAATCCTCAACAAAGTGCGCAAGAAGTACTGGGGCAAGGCCAAGCCCGCGAGTACGCTGTTCGGCGCCAACCGCCTGGCGCTGCCCGGCATGAAGCTCGAGATCGAGACGATCTGCTATAAGCCGGAGGCGACGTGACGGGCGTGAACCCCCTCCCGGCGCCTCGCGCCGACCTCCCTCTGCTTGCAGGGAGAGGGTAGGGAGGGGGTTGCCATGTACAAATTCGGCATCGGCCAACCGCTCACGCGGGTCGAGGACCAACGTCTCCTGACGGGCCAAGGGCGCTTCACCGACGACGTCGGCGCGCCGGGTCGGGTTTTCGCTTACTTCCTGCGCTCGCCCCACGCTCACGCCGAGATCGTCCGGATCGACACCGCGGCGGCGCGCGCGCTGCCCGGCGTCGTCGGCGTCTTCACGGCTGCCGATGCCGATCGCGCCGGCTTGAGCGCGATCAAGCCGGTGATCAAGACCAAGAACCGCGACGGCTCGAACAACGTCGAGCCGGACTGGCCGCTCCTGGCGCGGGGCCGCGTCCGCCATGTCGGCAATCTGGTGGCGATGGCGGTGGCGACGAGCGAAGCGGCGGCGCGCGATGCCGCCGAAGCGATCGAGGTCGATTACACGATGCTGCCGGCCGCGGTCGATCTCGTCGCGGCGACCCAGCCGAACGCGCCGCAAGTGTGGCCGGAGGCATCCGGCAACATCTGCTTCGACTGGGTGAACGGCGACGAGGCGACGACGGCGGCGGCGTTCGCCGCCGCCCCGCACCGGGTCAAGGTCGATCTGGTCAACAACCGGCTGGTCTCGAATCCGATCGAGCCGCGCGCCGCGCTCGCGGCCTACGATCCGGCCGCCGACCGTTACACGCTCCGGGTCGCGAGCCAGGGCGTCCACAACATCCGCGATCGCATGGCCGGCGCGCTCGGTGTGAAACCCGAGCAGATCCGGGTTCTGACCGATGACGTCGGCGGCGGCTTCGGCACCAAGATTTTCGTCTACCCCGAATACGTGCTGGCGTGCTGGGCGGCGAAGAAGCTGGGCCGCCCGATCAAGTGGACCAGCGATCGCAGCCACGCCTTCGTCACCGACGTTCACGGCCGCGACAACGTGGCGTCGGGCGAGCTCGCGCTCGACCGCGACGGCAAGATCCTCGCCATGCGCGCCACCATCTACGCCAACATGGGCGCGTATCTCTCGAACTTCGCGCCGCTCATCCCGGCCGGGTCGCCCGCCGGCATGTTCACCGGCGTCTACGCGATCCCGGCCGCGTTCATCAACGTCAAGGCCGTCTTCACCCACACCGTGCCCGTCGATGCCTATCGCGGCGCCGGGCGCCCGGAGGCCTCGTACCTGATCGAACGGCTGGTCGATGCCGCCGCGCGCGAAATGAAGCTCGATCCGGGCGAGCTGCGGCGGCGGAACTTCATCCCGCCGCACGCGTTCCCGTTCACCAACTCGCTCGGCAAGAAGTTCGACTCGGGCGAGTTCGCGAAGAACATGGACCAGGCGCGCGCGACCGTCGACGTCGCTGGCCTGGCGGCGCGCAAGGCGGCGGCCAAGGCGCGCGGCAAACTTTGGGGCCTCGGGCTCTCCTATTACATCGAGGTCTGCGCCTTCGCCGGCTCCGAGATCGCGCATGCCGCGTTCGAGGACGGCCGGCTTGCGATCTGGGTCGGTACCCAGACCAACGGCCAGGGCCACGAGACCGCGTTCGCGCAGGTCGCCGCCGAGCGCCTGGGCTTGCCGCTCGAGCGTATCGTGATTCGCTTCGGCGATTCCGACCGCATCCCCAAGGGCGGCGGCACCGGCGGTTCGCGTTCGATGGCGCTGGGCGGGCAAGCCGCCGGCGAAGCCGCGCGCGAGGTGATCGAGAAAGCCAAAGCGGTCGCCGGCGAGATGCTCGAAGTCGCGGCCGCCGATCTCGCGTATGCGGAAGGCGCGTACACCGTGGTCGGCACCGACCGCCGGGTCGGTCTGTTCGAGGTCGCGGCCGAGTCCGCCAAACGCGGTCAGCCGATCGCGGTCGACGTCACTTACAAGCAAAGCGATGCCACCTTCCCCAACGGCTGCCACGTCGCCGAGGTCGAGATCGATCCCGAGACTGGCGAGGTCGAGGTGGTGCGCTACGTCGCGGTCGACGATTTCGGCCGCGTCGTCAACCCGCTCCTGCTCGCGGGCCAGGTCCATGGCGGCATCGCGCAAGGGTTGGGCCAAGCGCTGATCGAGCACGCGGTCTACGACCGTGCCGGGCAGCTCGTGTCGGGCTCGATGATGGACTACGCGATGCCGATGGCGAGCCTGGTGCCGCCGATCGAGTTCGCGTGGAACGAGGTGCTGTGCCGGACCAACCCGATGGGGGTCAAGGGCGCGGGCGAAGCCGGCGCGATCGGCGCCCCAGCCGCCGTCGTGCACGCGATCCTCGATGCGCTGGCGCCGGCGGGCGTGCGCGCGATCGACATGCCGGCGACGCCCGAGACGATCTGGCGGGCGCTCCGGCGCGCTTAGTCACATCGACGCGGTCATGCCGCCGTCGACCGTGAGGATGTGGCCGTTGACGTAGGCGCTGGCGGGCGAAGCCAAGAACACGACGGCGCCGCCCAGTTCGTGCGGCTCGCCCCAGCGCGCCGCCGGCGTCCGCGCGGTGAGCCAGCCATTGAAAGCGGGATCGGCGGCCAAGTGCCTGGTGAGGTCGGTCACGAAATAGCCGGGCGCGATCGCGTTGGCGGTGATGCCGCGGGCGGCGAATTCGACCGCCATCGCCTTGGTGAGCCCGGCCAGCGCGTGCTTGGTCGCGATGTAGGGCGCGATCGTCGGCCGCGCGATGAAGCTCGCGATCGAGGCGATGTTGATAATGCGGCCGTAGCCCCGGGCGAGCATCGGCTTCGCCGCCTCGCGCGCGAGATAGAAGCAGGCGTTCAGGTTGACATCGACCACATAACGCCAGTCCTCGCTCGTGTACTGCTCGAATGCGCCACGGCGCGCGAGACCGGCGTTGTTGACAAGAATGTCAAGCCGGCCGCGCTCACGCACGGTGCCAGCGACCGCGGCGGCGGCAGCGGCCTCGTCGGTGACGTCGAAGGCCGCGGTCGAGGCCGAGCCGCCGCGGTCTCGGATCGCCGCGGCATTCGCCTCGAGCGCGTCGCGATCGCGCCCGGCGAGGACGACATGGGCGCCGGCGGATGCGAGCGCCTCGGCCAGCGCCACGCCGAGCCCGCGCGAGCCTCCGGTCACCAGGGCGACGCGGCCCTGCAACGAAAACATCGTCTCGAGTGCGGTCATTCGACGGTCTCCTCCGGCACCGGCGCGGACGGCGATGATATCGTTAGCCTCGCGCGGGTGTCCGCACTAAGTTGCGCGGGCGTAGCCGCCCGAGGAGCGTCGCTCATGATCGACTCGGTCCATATCCGCCGTGCGGTGATCGCCGGCGCGGTGCTCGCGGTTCCGGCCGCCTTGGTGCTGGCGCTCCTGGCTGCGCTCGGCTTGATCGGATTCCTGGCGTTGCTCGCCGCGCTCGCGTTCGTGTTGATCGTGTCGGTCGGCTTGGTCGCGACCGAGGTCATACGCCTCGGCCGCTGGGAGATTTTCATCGGCCGTCTCCTGTCGGCGGGACCGGGCGGGCCGGCGCCGTCGCCGGCGGGGTCGCCGGCGCTCCTTCCTTCGCTCGGCCGTTACGTCCGCGAGGGCGTCGAGCGCATCGGCGCGCTCGCCGACGACATCGCTTCGCTCGAGGCCGTGATCGACGCCTTGCCGGAACCGCTGCTCCTGCTCGACGCCAGGCGCACGATCGTGCGCGCCAACCGCGCCGCCGAGAGTGCGCTGGGTCCCGGCCTCGCCGGCTACGACCTCTCGGTCGCGATTCGCAATCCGGAGGTATTGCAGGCGGCCGACGACGTGCTCGCGGGCGGCAAAGGCGAGCGTACCGTCGAGTACGTCGACTCGGGTGAGGCGGTCGAGCGCGATTATCTCGTCCACCTGGCGCGTCTGCCGGACGCCGTCGCGCGGCTGCCGCGGGCGATCGTCGCGCTGCACGACCTCACCTATGCGAAGCGATCGGATGCGATGCGCACCGACTTCATCGCCAACGTCAGCCACGAGCTCAGAACGCCGCTCGCCAGCATGATCGGCTTCATCGAAACGCTGCAGGGGCCGGCGCGCGACGACGCCGCCGCGCGCGAGCGCTTCCTCGGCATCATGGGCGAGCAGGCCGGGCGCATGAACCGGCTGGTCGACGACTTGTTATCGCTGAGCCGGATCGAACTGCTCGAGCATACGCCGCCCCAGGGGCGCGTCGATCTCGAAGCGTTGCTGACGCAGGTGATCCAGGCGCTCGAACCGCAGGCCGGCGCGCGCAAGATGACGATCGTTCGCCGCGACGCCGCGGGGCCGTGCGCGGTGTCGGGCGACCGCGACCAGTTGGCGCAGGTGTTCCAGAACCTGATCGACAATGCGATCCGCTACGGCCGCGACGGCATGACGATCGAGGTCGAGACCAAGGGCCATCAGGCCGACGAGGGAAGCGGCGTGCGCACCCGCGACTCGTTCGCCGTTGCCGTGATCGATCGCGGTCCCGGCATACCGCCCGAACACGTGCCGCGGCTGACCGAGCGTTTCTATCGGGTCGACCCGGCCCGCTCGCGCGCGCTGGGCGGCACCGGCCTCGGCCTCGCCATCGTCAAGCACATCGTCAACCGTCACCGCGGCGCGCTCACCATCGATAGTGTCGAGGGCCGCGGCAGCACCTTCACGGTGTTCTTGCCGCGCGCCTAATCGATAATCGAATCAATCGCTTAGATGCGGCCGCCGACGCGGCGCGGGCTGTCACAAAACGGCAATGAAACGGTCATAGATAGGACGCCGGACGCTCTTAGGAGTCGTGCCGCCGGACTTGATCCCCGCCCGGCGCAACCCGAAGGAACTGATCATGCGAACGAAATCCGCCGTCCTCGCCGCAATGGGCCTCGTCGCCGTGACGAGCGCCGCCGGCGCCCAGGCCCTCGATCCCAATCTCAAGTCCTATAAGCCGGTGAGCGGCGTTTCCGGGAGCCTGAAATCGATCGGCTCCGACACGCTCAACAACCTGATGACGCTGTGGGCCGAAGGCTTCAAGGCGCAATATCCCAACGTCAAGATCGAGATCGAAGGCAAGGGTTCCTCGACCGCCCCGCCGGCACTGATCAACGGCACCGCGCATTTCGGCCCGATGTCGCGGCCGATGAAGGGCGCCGAGATCGACGAGTTCGAGAAGAAGTTCGGCTACAAGCCCTCAGCGATCCGCGGCGCGGTCGACGCGCTCGCCGTGTTCGTCCACAAGGACAATCCGATCAACTGCCTGACGATGCCGCAGGTCGACGCGATCTTCTCCAAGACCCGCAAGGGCGGCGGCGACAGGGCGATCGCCGCCTGGGGCGAGGTCGGCTTGACCGGCGAATGGGCCGACAAGCCGATCTCGCTTTACGGCCGCAACTCGGCTTCGGGCACCTACGGCTACTTCAAGGAAGTCGCGCTCTTCAACGGCGACTACAAGGACAGCGTCAAGGAACAACCGGGTTCCTCGGCCGTTGTCCAGGGCGTCGCATCGGACAGGTTCGCGATCGGCTATTCGGGCGTCGGCTACAAGACCGCCGACGTTCGCACCGTCCCGATCGCGGCCAAGAAGGGGGATGAGTGTTTCGACGCCACCGCCGACAACGCCTATGCCGGCGACTATCCGATCGCGCGTTTCCTTTATATCTACGTCAACGTCAACCCGAACCAGGCGCTCGATCCGGTACGGGCCGAGTTCATCAAGTACGTCTATTCGAAGCCGGGGCAGGAAGCGGTCGTCAAGGACGGCTACTTCCCGGTCACCGCCAAGATCGCGGAAACCGACCTCAAGGCGAAGAAGTTGACCAACTAGGCGCCGAAAAGCGGGGCGGGCAACAGGCCCGCCTCGTTCCCACCTCGGTCGCGCGATCGGATCTCGTTATGACGGTTTCCGAGCTTCAGACGGCAAAGGGCGCTTCCGAGCCCAAGCGGGCCAAGGCGAGCGGCCGCAAGACCCGCCGCTCGGTGATCGTCATCGACCGGGCGGTCGACTGGATCATTACCGTCGGCGGCATCGGCGTCATCGTCGCCGTGTTCGGCATCATGGCGTTTCTCGTCGAAGTCGTAGTCCCGCTGTTCACCGGCGGCAGCGCCGGCGCCCGCATCGAGAACGCCGTGCCCGCGGCGAACGGCAACGTCCTGATGTCGCGGATCGACGAATACAAGACGTTGTTGCTCACCGTGACCGATCGCGGCACCGTTCGCGCCGTGCACGTGCCGAGCGGAACGCCGGTGTTCGAGGGCCAGTTCGATTTCGGCGATAACGTGGCGACGGCGTTCGGCGCGACGTTCGCACGCGACCAAGTCGCGTTCGGGTTCGCCGACGGCACCGTGCGGTTCGCCAAGGTCGATCTCCGCGTCGAGGTCGTGACGCCGGACAAAGTGCCGGCCGCGGCGCGCTGGCTCGATCGGCGCGATCGTGCCGATGCCGACGGGGTTTTCTCGACGCTCGACCCGCAACAGGTGCGGAAACTATCGGTCGCGATCGAGCTCGGCGCGCCGCAGCCGATCGCCGCCGGCACGGGCATTCGCGCGCTCGATTTCCGGATCGGCGGCACGGTCGAGCGCCCGACCCGCACCTTCGTAACCGTCGACGTGGACGGCGTGGTTCGTTTGAGCCGCAGCGAGACCCGGGTCAATCTCCTGACCGGGGCGACGGCCACGCGGGTCGCGACCGCGGCGCTTCCCGACCTCCCGCGCGATATCGATCTCGTTAAGACCCTGATTAGCGAGCAGGGCGACCAGGTCTACGTCGCCGATGCCGGCGGCACGATCTATCGCTTCGATACCCGCGATTTCGCGGCGCCCAGGCTCGCCGAAGTCGTCGACCTCGTGCCGGGACAACTCCGCCTCACCGCGGTCGGGTTCCTGATCGGCGAACAATCGCTCGTGATCGGCGGATCGGACGGCCGCGTCGAGGTTTATTTCCGCCTCCAGCAGCCGGGCGCCAAGACAGCGGACGGTTACGCCTTGGTCAAGGCGCACACGCTCGAGCCGCACCGCACCGCGGTGGTGGCGTTCGACAAGAGCGCGCGCACCAAGTCGTTCGCGACCGCCGATGCCGACGGCAACGTCTGGCTTCGGCACGCCACCAGCGATCAGACGTTGCTCAAGCTGAAACGTCCCGACGCCGCGGCGGGCGTGATCGAGGCGATGGCGATCGCGCCGCGCGACGACGGCATTCTGATCGCGACCGCCGACAACCGTTATACGCTGTGGGACATCGCGATACCGCACCCGGAAACGACCTGGGCTTCGATCTTCGGCAGGACGTGGTACGAGGGCTATCCGGAGCCGGCGTTCACCTGGCAGTCCTCGTCCGGCACCGATTCGTTCGAGCCCAAATTCTCGCTGGTGCCGCTCATCTTCGGAACCGTCAAAGCGACCGTCTACGCCATGCTGTTTGCGGTGCCGATCGCGCTGCTCGCGGCGATCTACACCTCCGAGTTCGTCAACCGCCGCACGCGCGCGATCGTCAAGCCGGCGATGGAGATGATGGCGTCGCTGCCCTCGGTGGTGCTCGGCTTCATCGCGGCCTTGATCCTGGCGCCGATCGTCGAAAACTGGATCGCAGCCGTGGCGTGGGCCTTCGTCGTGATTCCGAGCGGTCTGCTGGCGGGTGCGCTGATCTGGCAGGCGTTGCCGCGCTCGACCGTGTTCGCGCTGGGCGAGGCGCCCAAGCTCGCGATCATGACCGCCGTCGTTCTGTTGACCGCATACGTCGCCACGGCGACCGTGCCGGCGTTCGAAACGCTGTTCTTCGACGGCGACTTCAAGGCATGGGCCAACGGCGACATCGGCAGCGATACGCCGTTCCTGATGTTGATCCTTTTCCCGGCGGTGTTTGCGCTCGCGCTGCGCGCGTTCGACGCCTGGGGCGCCACGACCTACCACGACGCGACCAGCCGCCTGGCGCGCGCGCGCGCCGGCGTCGTCGACGCCGGGCGGTGGCTCACCCTGGTCGCCACCGCGCTGGCCGTGAGTTACGCCGTGGCGGCGGCGCTGGTCGCGATCGGGCTCGGCCCGCGCGGCGGAATCGTCGACACCTACGTTCAACGCAACACGCTGATCGTCGGCTTCGCGATGGGATTCGCGGTCATCCCGATCATCTATACGATCGCCGAGGACGCCTTGAACGCGGTGCCCGAGCACCTGCGCGCAGCGAGCTTGGCGTGCGGTGCGACGGCGTGGCAGACCGCGACCGCGGTCATCCTTCCGGCGGCGGCGAGCGGCGTATTCGCCGCGATCATGATCGGCATGGGACGCGCGGTCGGCGAAACCATGATCGTGGTCATGGCCGCGGGCAATACCCCGGTGATCGAGTGGAACGTGTTCAGCGGCTTGCGCGCGCTTTCCGCCAACATCGCGGTCGAGCTGCCCGAGGCGGTCAAGGACTCGACCCTCTACCGCATGCTGTTCCTGGCCGCGCTCGCGCTCTTCGTCATGACGTTTGTCGTCAACACCGGCGCCGAGATCATCCGCCAACGTTTCCGCCAGCGCGCGGCTCAACTCTAGGCCATCCGTGACCGTCGAACTCACCAACCCGAACGCCGCCGATGCCGTGCCCCGTACGGCGCGCAGCAAACGGCGCACCGCGACCGATTTCGCCGCCGAGGGCGAGCCGTTCGTGTGGGCGCTCGGCGGTGCGCTGGCGATCGGCATCCTGATGATCGTCGGCTTCCTGTTCCTGGTGGTGTGGAACGGGATCGTGACCTTTTTTCCCAAACCGATCGCGGTGGTGACCGCGGTGAACGGCGATGTCTTCGCCGGCGAGCCGGTGCGGAGCGAGCCCTTTCGGCCGACGGTCGAGGCGCTGGCGGCGCTCGCGCCGCCGCTCCGCGCCCAGATCGCGGCCGCGGACGGATTGGCCAGCCGCACGCTTTACCGGGTCGGTAACTACGACCTCTACGGCGAGGACTTCCGCTGGATCGCCGATCACGACGCTCGCCGCGTCGAGTACCCGGCCGGCTTGGTGCTGGTCGAGCGGCTGGAATGGGGGCCGTTCATCGGCAGGGTCAAGGCGGTTGCGACCGGCGGCGGCGCGGCGCGGCCGGCGGCCGAGCTCGGTGCAGCCGCCATCGATGCGGCGCACGCACAGGCGCGGGCGCGGTGGGGGCGAATTCACCGGATCGAACGCGGCGATATCGGGGCGGTCAACCACGCGCTCGACAAGGAGCGACTGAAGCTACGCAAGGTCGAACTCGCCGCGGGCATCGACAGCGCCGACTACCGGACCGCAGCGGGGCGCTTCGCCGAACGCGAGGCGGCGCTCAAACAGGACTACGACCGGCTCGCCGCCGAAGCTGCGGCGCTCCGCGCCGCGGATGCCAAGGACACGATTACGTTCGCCGATATCGGCGACAAGGAGAAGACCATCGCGCTCTCGGCGGTAGTGCGGATGTACGCCGCCAACGACCTCGGCCTCGCCGCCAAGCTCGGCGTCTATCTCTCGCGCTGGTGGGAGTTCCTGGCCGACGAACCGCGCGAAGCCAATACCGAGGGCGGCGTGTTTCCGGCGATTTTCGGCACCTTCGTCATGACGCTGCTCCTGGTGATCGTTGTGACCCCGTTCGGCGTCATCACCGCGCTCTACTTGCGCGAATACGCCAAGCAGGGGCGGCTGGTCTCGATCGCGCGCATTTCGGTCAACAACCTGGCGGGCGTCCCCTCGATCGTCTACGGCGTGTTCGGGCTCGGGTTCTTCGCCTACATCGTCGGCGGCACCATCGATCAATGGTTCTATGCCGAACGCTTGCCGAGCCCGACCTTCGGCAGCGGCGGCCTGCTGTGGTCTTCGCTCACGCTCGCGCTCCTGACCGTCCCGGTGGTGATCGTCGCGACCGAAGAAGCGCTGGCCGCGGTGCCGCGCTCGATGCGCGAGGGCTCGCTCGCCTGCGGCGCCTCGAAGTGGCAGACCATCCGCTACGTCGTGCTGCCGCGGGCGATGCCGGGCATCATGACCGGTATCATCCTGGCGATGGCGCGGGGGGCCGGCGAGGTCGCGCCGCTGATGCTGGTCGGCGTCGTCAAGCTGGCGCCCGAGCTGCCGATCGACGGCATCTTCCCCTATATCCACCTCGAACGCAGCTTCATGCACCTGGGCTTTCACATCTACGATGTCGGGTTCCAGTCGCGAAACTCCGAGGCCGGCAAGCCGATGGTATTCGTGACGACGATGCTGCTGATCGCGCTGATCGCGGTTATGAACGCGAGCGCGATCGTGGTCCGCAACCGTCTCAAGCGTCGATTCATGGGCAGTCAGTTTTGAGGATCGCCATGGCGGTAGCCGAAAAAATCGCTCCCGGAGCAAGCGCGACCGTCTACCACGTCAAGAAAGGCGACCAGGGCGCCGTGCTCGATGTCGCCGGCTTCAATCTCTGGTACGGCGCTAGTCAGGCGTTGTTCGACGTCTCAATGACGATCGAGCGCGGGCTGGTGACGGCGCTGATCGGGCCGTCGGGCTGCGGCAAGTCGACCCTGATCCGGTCGTTCAACCGGATGAACGACCTGATCGAGAACCTCACCATCGCCGGATCGATCGTGTTCGAGGGCGCCGACATCTACCAGTCGCGTGCCGACGTGATCGCGCTCCGCAAGCGCATGGGCATGGTCTTCCAAAAGCCCAACCCGTTTCCGATGTCGGTCTTCGACAACGTCGGCTATCCGCTCAGGGTCGACGGCGTCCGCGACCGTCGCCGGCTCGAGGAAACGGTCGAACAGGCGCTGCGCCGGGCCGCGCTGTGGGACGAGGTCAAGGACCGCTTGCAGGATAACGCCCTCGGCCTGTCCGGCGGCCAGCAGCAGCGGCTCTGCATCGCCCGCGCCATCGCCGGCGACCCCGAGGTGCTGTTGATGGACGAGCCGTGCTCGGCGCTCGATCCGATCGCGACCGCCAAGATCGAGGAATTGATCGATGAGCTGCGCGGGCACTACTCGATCGTGATCGTCACCCACAACATGCAGCAGGCAGCGCGCGTCTCGCAGAACACCGGGTTCATGTACCTTGGCCGTCTGATCGAATATGGCGAAACCCGCGCTATGTTTACGGTGCCCAAGGTGCGTCAGACCCACGACTACGTCACCGGCCGCTTCGGCTGAGGCCCGGGAAAGGAACCGCGATGACCAGCGCCCCCAAAGGCCACACCGTCCGCTCCTACGACGAGGAGCTGAACCAGCTCAACAATTACATCTCCGAGATGGGCGGGCTCGCCGAGGCGCAACTCGCGGCCGCGCTCGACGCGCTGGGCAAGCGCAACTCCGAACTCGCCGCGCAAGTGATCGTCCAGGACGAGTCGATCGACAGGATCGAGGCCAAGGTCGACGAAGCCGCGGTCGAGCTCCTGGCGCTGCGCCAGCCGATGGCCGACGACCTTCGCCAGGTGCTGGCTTCGCTCAAGATCGCGCAGATCCTGGAACGGGTCGGCGATTACGCCGCCAACGTCGCCAAGCGCGCCACCGTCTTGAACCAGCTGCCCCAGGTCGAGCCGGCGCGCTCGGTGCCGCGCATGGGCCGGCTGGTCGAACAGATGATCCACGAGGTGCTCGACGCTTATGTGCGGCGCGATGCCGACGCCGCGCTCGCGGTCTGGCATCGCGATGAGGGCGTCGACAGCCTCTATGACAGCGTGTTTCGCGAGCTCCTCACCTACATGATGGAGGACCCGCGCAACATCACCGCCTGCACGCATCTTCTGTTCATCGCCAAGAACATCGAACGGATCGGCGACTACACCACCAACGTCGCCGAGATCATCTATTTCCTGGTCAAGGGCGTGCCCTTGACCGAGGCGCGGCCCAAAGCCGATACCACCAGCTTCACCGTCGTCAATCCGCCCGCCTCATGACCGAGCGCGCGCTCATCCTGGTGGTTGAGGACGAGCTCGCGCTCGTCACCATGCTCCGCTACAACCTCGAAAAGGCGGGCTTCCGCGTTGCGGCTGCGCACGACGGCCAGGAAGCCTTGACGCTGATCGCCGAAGCCAAGCCCGATCTCGTGCTGCTCGACTGGATGCTGCCCAATACCTCGGGCCTCGAAGTATGCCGCCAGATCCGGCGCCGGCCCGAGACCCGCGACGTGCCGGTGGTGATGCTGACGGCGCGCGCCGAGGAAAGCGACCGCATCCGCGGCCTCGAAACCGGCGCCGACGATTACATCACCAAGCCGTTCAGCCCGACCGAGCTGGTCGCCCGTGTCCGCGCCGTGCTGCGCCGCACCCGCCCGGTCGCCGCCGACGATCGGCTCGAGCGCGCCGGTGTGGTCATGGACCTGGCCCGCCATCGGGTCATGCGCGATGGCCGCGCGATCCCGCTCGGGCCGACCGAGTTCCGCCTGCTGCGGCACTTCATGCAGCACCCCGGGCGCGTGTTCTCGCGCGACCAGCTCCTGGATGCGGTGTGGGGGCGCGACACCTATGTCGAGGAACGCACCGTCGACGTTCACATCCGGCGGCTGCGCAAGGCGCTGAACGGCGAGGGCGAGGTCGACGTCATCCGCACCGTGCGCTCGGCCGGCTACGCGTTCGCGCTGGAGGCGAACGCGGCGGCCTGACCGCATCGATCGAAAGGAGGCACACCCTCGATGCTCCCTCCCGCGGAGCGCTATCGATCGAAGGGGGGCACATCCTCGATGCTTCCTCCCCCGCGGAGCGCTAACTGATTCACATTCACATAAGTCCTGTTCCAGATCGCCCCCTCGATCGCATTTGTCGAAAGGGGGCCCATCCTCAATGCTCCCTTCCCCGCTCCGCGGGGGAGGGAGCATTGAGGATGGGCTCTTGTCGATTGATAGCGCTCCGCGGGGGAGGGAGTATCGAGGACGGCTCCGCTCGGCGCGGGGAGGGAGACCCCAAGCTGCGCGATGTGCGCACACGATAGCTGCCCTCCAGGGGAGGGCGGCGAGCGGAGCGAGCGGAGGGCGGGCCTACTCGTCGGCGATCGGATTGCGCAGGAGCCCGACTTTCCCGATCTCGACTTCGACCACGTCGCCGGCCTTCATCCACAGCGGCGGCTTCCTCGCCGCGCCGACGCCCGAGGGCGTCCCGGTCGAGATCACGTCGCCCGGCACCAATTCGGTGAAGCTCGAGATGTACTCGATGCAGTGGGCGACGGTGTAGGTCATGTCGGCGGTGTTGGTCTTCTGCACGACCTGGCCGTTCAGCCGCGTCTCGAGGTCGAGGTTCTGGACCTCGCCGACCTCGTCGGGCGTGACCAGATAGGGTCCGAACCCGCCCGTCTTCGGAAAGTTCTTGCCCGGCGTGAATTGGGTGGTGTGGCGCTGCCAGTCGCGCACGCTGCCGTCGTTGTAGCAGGCATAGCCGGCGACGTAGTCGAGCGCCTCGGCGCGCGGGATGTAGCGGCCGCGCCGGCCGATCACCAGCGCGAGTTCGCCCTCGAAGTCGAGCCGTTCCGACACCTTGGGCCGGAGCATCGGCTGGTTGTGGCCGACCTGGGCCGAGTTGAAGCGGGCGAAGATCGAGGGGTGCTCGGTCTTGTCGCGCCCGGTCTCGATACGGTGCGCCTCGTAGTTCAAGCCGACCAGCAGGATTTTCTCCGGATCCCAGACCACGGGCAAGAAGGTCAGGTCCTTGACCTTTACGTCCGGTGTCTCGCCGGCCGCCGCGGTGGCGATGCGGTGGAGGGCGCCGGCTCGCAAGATCGCGCCGAGCGAGGGGTATTGCTTGCCGAGCTTGTGGCTCACCGTCACGACGCCGTCGCCGCGGACGACGCCGTACGCGGGCGTTCCGCCCACCAAATAACTCGCGACCTTCATCGATATTTCCCTCTCGCGACCGAACCGGATTTGGGTTATAGCCGCTTCGCCAAAGAGATTCGAGAGCCCTTCCGTCGGGAGGGCGCGGTGACCGGGGAGGGTCGAAAAACGATGCCGATCGCGCGGATCAACAATCACGAGATGTATTACGAGGTCCACGGATCGGGCCCGCCGCTCGTTTGTTCGGGCGGGTGGGGCACGTTCTGCCACGGCGAGGACAAGCATGTACCGCGCGGGCTGACCGACCGCTATTCGGTCGTGATCTTCGATCACCGCGGCTTGGGCGAATCGAGCGACGATCTCTCGATCCCGTCCTCGATGCGGCTCTACGCCGACGACATCGTCGGCCTGATCGATCACCTCGGCTACGACAAGTTCCACATGCTCGGCATGGTCGGCATGGGCGCCTGCATCGGCCAGGAGATCGCGATCAACTATCCGAACAAGATCCGCTCGCTGGTCAACATGGGCTGCTGGGCCTATGCCGACGAGCACTTCAAGGGCCAGATGGAGATGTTCACGACCCTGCACGGCGAGGTCGGCTTCTACGCCTTCCAGCTCTCGGTCGTCCTCCACTCGTTCACGCCCGAGTACTTCAACGAGAAGAAGAACCTGCTGCTCGGCCCGCACGGCGGCTGGAAAGACCTGATCGGCAAGTTCCAGGCGCACAAGCGGTTCGTGAACGCCTGCGTCACGCATCACGCGATCGATCGCTTGGACCGGGTCAAGTGCCCGACGCTGGTGATCCATGCCGGCCGCGACGCGGTGACATCGCCGCGCTTGACCGTCCCGGTCGAGAAGGCGATCCCGGGTGCGCACGGCGTCCATTACGACGACATGGCGCACGTGGTCGCGGGCAAGGAGCAGAAAATCCGCTTCTCGAACCTGCTCATGGACTTTTTCGGCAAACATTGAGGGACGTCATGGCGCGCGCACGGAAGAAGACGGCGAAGAAGGGGAAGCGCGCGGCGAAGTCGGCGCGCACGCGCGGTAGGGCGGCCCCCGCTCGCCGCCGAGCGCCGGCGGCGGCGCCGCTCGCGGCCGCCCGCGTCCGCGCCGAGGCCGAAGGTCGCCGCGGACCGCTCGCCGGCCTGCGCGTGATCGAGATCGGCCAGATGCTGGCGGGCCCGTACGTCGGGAGCCGCCTAGTCGACTTCGGCGCCGAAGTCATCAAGGTCGAAGCGCCCGACCGCAAGGACCCGATGCGGGTGTGGGGCGAGCACAAGGTGAACGGCACCGGCCTGTGGTGGTCGTGGCTCTCGCGCAACAAGAAGTGCGTCACCGCGAATTTGCGCGATCCTCGCGGCGTCGACTTGATCCGGAAGCTCTGCGCCCAATCCGACGTGCTGGTCGAGAATTTTCGCCCCGGCACGCTTGAGGACTGGAGGATCGGTCCGGCCGAACTGCACAAGATCAATCCGCGCCTCGTCATCTGCCGGGTCTCGGGCTGGGGCCAGGACGGGCCCTACGCGCAGCGCCCGGGCTTCGCGAGCGTCGGCGAGGCGATGGGCGGCTTTCGCTACGTCAACGGCTTCCCCGGCGAGCCGCCAGTCCGGATGGGCATTTCCTTGGGCGACTCGCTCACCGGCATGTTCGCGACCCAGGGCGTCCTGATGGCGCTCTATTGGCGCGACGCCATGGGCGGCGGCAAGGGCCAGGTGATCGATGCCTCGATCATCGAGAGCTGCTTCGCGTTCATGGAGAGCGTGGTCCCCGATTACGTCAAGTTCGGCTACGTGCGCGGGCCCTCCGGCACCGGATTGTCGGGCGTGGTGCCGTCCAACATCTTCAAGTCGAAGGAAGGGGTCTGGGTGGTGATCGCCGCCAACGTCGACCCGATGTACCAGCGCATGTGCAAGGCGATCGCGCGGCCCGACTTGGCGCAGTACTCGACCCACGAGCTCCGCGCGCAGAATCGCGACACGATCGAGCGCGCGATCAGCGAATGGGCGGAGACGCGCACGGTGGCCGAGATCGACACCATCCTGAACGACAACAACGTCGTGGTCGGGCCGATCTACTCGGCGGCCGAGATGGTCAAGGACCCGCACTTCAAGGCGCGCGGCATGATCGTGCCAGCCAAGGACGACTTCTACGGCGACATCGTCGTGCCGGCGATGACGCCCCGCTTCTCGGCGACGCCGGGGCGGATGGAGTGGCTGGGCGCGCCGGAGATGGGCGCGCACAACCGGAACGTCTATGGCGGGATCTTGGGCTTGAGCGCGGCGCAATTGGCCGAGTTCAAGAAGGCCGGGGTGATTTAGCGGGTCGCGCGGCGCTGGGCTTGGGGTCGGCGGTAGCGAATTCCGGCCGGCGGCGGCGGTGCACGATCGGGGCAAGCGGGTTTACATCCGCTTTATCGGTACGCACCGCGGCTATGACCGGATCGATGCCGGAACGATACGAGAGACTCCGTGGATATCCGCCCGCTCGAGACTGCCGCCGACTGCCGCGCTGCGTCGACGCCGGTCGAGCGCCTGTGGGACGCGACCTCGAGCCGGGAACGGCGGCCGCGACTGCGTCTAGGAAGTGCTCAACAAGCGGCGTACGCGGCCGATGGTGCGGACGTTGAGCGCTCTGCTCGAGATTCCGCTCGATAATCTCGGCCAACCCCCTGCGCTCGCGGGCCAGGCTCGCCGCGACCGACCGGCGGCGGCGCGGGTGCGCCCTCAGTCGATCGGCGCTAAGTTCGCCGAGTAAGAGGCGGTTTCCGGTCGCACGCCGCACGAGGAGGGAGCCATGCGCCGCACACGCTTGTTGTTGGGGGTCGCATCGCTGCTCGTCGGGGCGCTGTTGCAGGCGGTGCCGGCCGCCGCCGAGCCGCTCGGCACGTGGCTGACCGAGGGCGGCCGGTCGCGGGTCGCGGTCGAGCGCTGCGCCGATCGCCTGTGCGGCACGATCGTCTGGGTGCGCGACGACCTCTCGAAAGTCGATGCCCGTAACGAGGACGAGGCGCTCCGCACCCGTCCGATCGTCGGCATCCGGCTGATCGCCGGCTTCAAGCCGGATGGCGAGGCGCGCTGGAACGGCGGCACCATCTACAACCCCGAAGACGGCCGCACCTATAGCGCCAAGATGGAACTCGCCGACCCGCGCACGCTCAAAGTCAGCGGCTGCGTCCTCTTTATCTGCAAGGCGCAGCTCTGGACCAAAGTCGAGTAGCTACGTCCCCACCTTCAGCGGCGCGACCAAGCCCCGGAGGCACGCGATCACCGAAAGCGCGGTGATCTTGCCCGTCGCTGGGTTCTCGTCGCTCGGCACGTTCTCGATCGTCATCTGGAAACGCGCTTCGTCGGACTCGACCTTGATCGAGTGGGTGTTGCGCGTCACCGTCGGGTCGGCCCAGATCTCGAGCCGGGTCCGGTCGGGGCCGATCCCGGCCAGCCCGAGGGCCGCCGCGACGTTGACGTTGGCCGGGAAGCCCTTGGCGCCGTCCCGCGCCGAGCCGTCGAACACCTTGGTCGGCGCGTTGACGCGCAGGACGTCGATCCCCGTTTCATCGAGGTAGGGCGCGCCCTTCAGGGACTTGGGCGGCTTGCGCGTCACCATCGTGATCGACCGGATCGTGCCCTCGGCGGCGGCACGCACCGCGTCGAGCCCCAAGAGCGCGCCGGTCGCCAAGATGATGCGGCCGCCGTGGCGCTTGGCGAGACCGACCACCTCGGGGTGCGCCAAGAGCCCGGCGCCCGAGACGGTCACCAGCACCCGGCCGGCCTCGAGCGCGGGCTCGGCGATCGCGATGAAGGCCGCGCGCGGCACGCATTCGACGATGACGTCGGCCGCTTGGGCGAGGCCGTCGGCATCGACGAGCGGGACCTGACCTTCGAGCGCGCGCATCGCCGCTGCCGCCTTGGCGCGATCGCGCGCGCACACGGCGGCGAGCGCCAAACCGTCGATGCCGCGGTCGAGCGCGGCGGCGACCTTGCGGCCGATGGTGCCATAGCCGGCGATGCCGACTTTGAGCGGTGCGCGCGGCGCGCTCGGAACTTCGATGGTCATGGCGACGCTCGGCGATCGGGCGGGGCGGCGGCGAGATCGTGGAAGCGCTGGGTCGCGCGCACCGCCGTAATGAAGAAGATCGCGAACAGGAGCGCAAGGATAATCGCGACCGCGCGGCCGCCGGCCTGCAGCGCGAGCCCGCGTTCGAGCACGAACAGGACGAGCGCTGCGGTGGCCGCGAGCCGCGACATCGCCCGGATGCCGAGCGCGATCAAAGCCCAGGCCGCGGCGGCGGCGACGTTGATCCAGTAGGTCGGCTCGAGCGCGAAGGTGCGGGCGAGGTCGGGCGCGAGCGCGACGTAAACGGCAACGAACGCGGCGGCGATCGTGCCGCGCATCGCCGCCTGGCGGGCCGCGTCGCGATCGGGGAGCGGCGGCCACAGGAACTCGCGCCAGCGCGGCACGCTACGTGCCTGTCTTGGCGATGCGGAGGCCGGCCGGGAGCCGCGTGTGGCGATCGCCCTTGACCGACGTCAGCTGGCGTTGAACGAGCCCATGCGCGCGGGTGAGGTCGGCGCCGGCCAGCACCGAGTGGAACAGATTGGCGCCGGCCATGTCGGCATCGTCGACGATCGCGGCGGTCAGCACCGCGCCGCGCAGGTTGCTCTTGTAGAAATCGACGCGCCTGAGCTTGGCGACGTTGAAATTGGTGCCCTTGCACTTGGCCCCGGTGAGCGTCGCGCCGCGGAGGTCGGCGGCTTCGAGGTTGGTCTCGTTCAGGATCGCGTCGGTCAAATTGCAATCGCGCAAATCGGCGCTCGAAAGATCGACGCCGGTGAAGTCGCGGCCGGTGAGATCCTCGCCGGCCAGGAACGCGCGCTCGCCTTCGGCGCCCTTGGAGGCGAGCCAGGCTTGGTGCTGGTCGAGGACCCGGGCGACGTCGACCGCGACATCGCCCGAACGCTCGGGCACTTCCTCGTCGTCCGCGGCTTCTCCGGCGCCAAGGTCGATTTCCTGTTCCTCGCCTTCGGCTTCGCTTTTCTCGGTCGCCGCTTCCGGCGCTTCCGCTTCTTCCGCGTATTCGTCTTCGTATTCGCCCTCGGTCCCTTCGCTTTCCTGCAAGTCTTCGATCGCGGCGTCCCATGCGTCCGCGTCGTCGCGTTCGGCCGGAACGTCGTCGAACGCGCCGTTCTGCGCCGCCTCGAGCGCGGCGCGCCGCTCGGCCTCGCGCGCCGCTTCGATGTCGTGAGTGAGCGTCTCCTGCTCGGAGCGGAGCCGGGCCAGGATGTCGGTGACTGCGATTTCCTCTTCGGCCGGAGGCGCCGCGGCCGCCGGCGCGGCCGGGCGCGGTTTGGCCGGCGCCTGGGTCTCGCGGCGGAGGTCGGCCAGGACGTCCGACATGTCGACGTCGGCCCCGCGGCTGCCGACCGGCGGCACCCGCATCGCCGGCAGGCTGGTCTCCCGCTTCATCTCGGCCAGGATGTCGGCCATGCTGCCGGCATCGCCGCCGCGGCTGCCGACCGGCGGCACCCCGATCGACGGCTTGGGCGCGAGCCCGCCGCCGACCGGCGGCAGGATGGTCGCTCCGCCCTCGCCCGGCGACAGCCCGATGCCGGTGGCCGGCGTCGCGGTCTTGGTCGGGCGGGCGATCCCCGGCGGCGGGGGCGCGTCGCCCGCCGCCGGGCGGGCCGGGGCCTTGGCCGGCGCGACCTCGACTTTCTTGGCGACGCCGCGGCGTTCGGGACCGCTGTAGTTAGGGTCGGCCGCGCGCCGCCGGTCGGGACCGATATAGGTGTCGACCCACACGATCCGACGCGGCTGCCGGAGCGTCGAGATCAGGCGCTTGAGGAACTCGGCCTGCGAGGTCGGCTTGCGCAGCACGTTCTCGACGCCGGCTTCGCACGAGTCGCGCAAGAGCTTGGGATCGCCCGACTTCGACATCAGGACGATCGGCAGCGACGGGTTCGGGCTTTTGGTCGGGTCGCGCAGAACCCGCAGGAACCGCCCCGCCGTGGCCCCGTCGATGAAGGCATCGATCAGCAGCAGGTCCATACCGACGCGGCGGAGGATCGCCATGGCGTCGTCGCTGGTGGCGGCGGTGTAGAAGTTGTTGACGCCCTTGTGCAGCAGGACCTGCTGCGACCACGATTGGAAGCGAAGGTCGCCGTCAGCCATCAGGATCCGGAGCTGGCGCCAGTCCGGTTCGGGACTTCCCTGAAGAAAAACGACCGTCATTGCCGATCCGGCATCCCTGCGCTACGCACCGCGGTTCGTTTTCTTGTTTTTACAACATCGCGCGGGCGGTCGGCGAGTGGGTAAACGTTAATCCCTCCCGCCGCTCCGGTAACTTCGCATCTCGTCCTGCGAGAAGATGAGCCCGGCGGCGCCAAAACCGCCGTCGACGTTGATGGTTTCGCCGGTCACGAACTGGCACTCGTCGGACGCGAGATAAAGCGCGGCGCCGGCGACCTCGTGGGCGCGGCCGTAGCGCGCCATCGGAATACGGTCGAGATAGGCCTGGGTCTGCCGGGGCCCGTGGTTGGTAATGTCGGTCTGGATCGGCCCGGGTGCGACGGCGTTGACGGCGATGTTGTGGACCGCGAGCTCGACCGCCATCACCCGCGTCAGCTGCATGATCCCGGCCTTGGATACGGCATAGGCGGAACGGCCAGTCGAGCCGCGCTGCCCGGTGATCGAGCCGATGTTGACGATGCGGCCGCCGGCGCCTTGCGCGATCATGCGCCGCGCCGCGGCCTGGCCGATCAGGAACGGCCCGGTCAGGTTGATGCGCAGCACCCGTTCCCAGTCGGCCAGCGTGGTATCGACGTACAGGCGATGGAAGGCGACGCCGGCGTTGTTGACCAGGATGTCGATCCGGCCGAACGCGGCGGCGCACGCCTCGACCATCCTGGAGCAGTCGTCCGGATGGCCGACGTCGCCGATGAAGGACCGCGCGGTCCCGCCGGCGGCGACGATGGCGTCTGCGGTCGCGCGCGCGGTGGCGGCGTCCTTGTCGGCGACGACGACCGACGCGCCTTCGCGGGCATAGAGCGCGGCGATGGCGGCGCCGATGCCGCGGCCGCCCCCCGTCACCAACGCCATCTTGTCCGCGAGCCGCACGGCAGCGACCGCGCTCAGAGAATTGTCTGCAAGGTTGCGAGCGCGGTCAGGCCGACGACCAGGATCGCCCCGAGCCGGATCGTCAATTGATCGCGCACGCGGTCGAGGTCCTTGCGCACCTCGGCCAACCCGAACTGGAGGTCTTTGCGCAAGGCGGCCTGCCCCTGGTCGAAATCCCTTCGGACTTCGGCAAGGTCGGCCCTGGTCGCGACTTCGGAGAGCACCATTTCGGCCATTACCGCGGCGTGGGCTTCGGCTAGCACGCGCGGGACGCCTGCTTCATGTAAGCGCCGCGCAAAGACGAGGGTATCGACTATCTTCATCGCCTGCCACCTTCCCAAAGCGGAACGCCACGCATAACGGCTCCGCGGGAGAGGGAGGCGCGCCTGGTTCGGGAGCGCTAGCCGCCGGCGTCGGCGGCGAGCCGCGCCTTGACCAGCCGGTCGGGCGTCTTGGGCGGCGTGCCGCGGGCGAGCTTCTCGACCACGTCGAGGCCGCGGACGACGTCGCCGATGTACGTGTACTTGCCGTCCAAATGCGGCTGCGGCGCGAGGCAGATGAAGAACTGGCTGTCGGCGCTCGCCGGATCCCCGCGTTTCTGGACCATGCCGACGCTGCCGCGCTTGAACGTTTCGCGCGAGGTCTCGAGCGGCAGGGTCTGGCCCGAGCCGCCCTGGCCGGTGGCGGTCGGGTCGCCGGTCACCGCGACGCCGCCGTTGACGACCGAGTGAAAGACGAGGCCGTCGTAGAAGCCGCGCTCGGCGAGCGCTTTGATCTGGGCGACGCTCTTGGGCGCCAGGTCGGGTCGGAGTTTGATCACGATCCGGCCCTTGGCGAGATCGAGCGCGAAATGATCGAGCGCGGCGGCCGCTATTGGGGGCGGGCTGAGCGGCGGCTGTGGCGCCGGGTGCGCGCACGCGTTGCGCGTACTGGTCGGCCGGAACCTGAAGCGAGGCGAACATCTTGACCAGCGCCGCCGCCAGCTCGGGCGAGGGCTTGGTCCCCGCCGCAAGACCGCTTGCCGCCGCGACGCGCACCACCTCGCCGGGATTGACGGTGCGGTTGCCGAACGGCGATTCGATCGCGACCGCGCCTTCGTGCACGGCGACCTCGGTCGACTGACCGGTGACGTTGAGATCGAAGATGGTGCCGCGGATGCCCATCGTCGCGGTCGGCGTCTTGACCTTGACGTCGAGCGTGAGTTTCGACGAGACGAACCTGAGCGCGCCGCGGGTCAAGTTGATCGCGCCCTTGGCGACCAGCGCGTTGCCGTCGATCACGAACTCGTCGATCTTGATCTCGGCGCGCTCGCCGACCGCGATGTGCGAGCGGTCGACCAGCGCGAGCTCGGCCGCGCTGTCGGCGCCGGTTCGCACCATCTGATTGAAGATCAGGGTCTCGCCCTCGGCCATCTTACGGTTGAGATTGGTGCCGTAGACGTCGCGGACGACGCGGGTGGCGGCGCCCACTTCCTGGGCCGGGCCGGCGGCCGCGGCGGGCAGCGGCAGGGCGATCGTCAGCGCGACCAAGACCAGGGCGGCGCGGACGTCGATCGAGCGACTCGTTATGGCGCGATTCAAGGCCCGACCGGTTAGCGAACCCTTAATGATCGGGTCGCACCAGGATGACGTTCTTGAGCCGGGTGTCGTAGTCGAGCCCCGCCGGCGTCAAGACCAGGGCTACCGGATAGTGCGATCGGGCGAGACCCTTGCGCTCGAGTGCTTTCCATACCGCCTCGTTGCGCAACCCGTTGGCGTCCTTCGAGAACGCGATCGCCGCGCCGATGTGGAAGTGATTGCCGTGCGGGTGCGGGAAATTGACGATCCGGACCTCGCCGGTCGCCTCGTCGCGGGTCGAGGTTGTCGTCGATTGCGCGAGCTCCTGAAGCAAGGTCAGCGTCCGGAGCTGCAGCGAATTCAAGTTGAGCGGGTTGTGTTTGGGAGCCATGACACGCGAACCGGTTGCCGAAACGCTTCCTTTATAGCGCGGGACCGGGCGCGCGCCACCGTCGGCCTGCGCGCCTCCTTTAGCGGCCTCAGTAGATTCCCCGCTCGCCCATTCCAAGAGCCCGCTCTACCTTGTTAGCGGGTCGGGCGAGGGACGTGGGCGAAGAACAGCGTATCGCCGAGCGGTGGGACAGCAGCGATCCGGTCCAAGTCGAGACCGAGGGCCGGCTGCATGCCTGCACGCTCAAGAACCTGTCGGTGACCGGCGCCGCCGTCGCGCTCGCCGAATGTCGGCTCGCGACCGAGCAACAGGTCACGCTGTGGCTGTCCGACACCGTATCGCTGCCGGCGCGGGTGGTGTGGACCAAGCAGGCCGAGTGCGGCATGGCGTTCCTCAAGCAGTGGAGCTGAGCGGCTTCCCCGCTTCGCGGAACGCATCCTGCCGCGCGTGCTAAAGTGGTCGTGACCGGCCCATGACCAGCACCGCAACCCCGGCCCGCCGGCGCCTCGCGCGCGAACCCCTCGCCGCGGTCGGCTTCGACCCGGCGGCCGCGACCGCCGTCGTCGACCCGCACCCGGCGCTCCACGCGCTGCGCGCGCAGACCCCGGTCGCGTGGAGCCCGACCTTGGGCGGCTGGATCCTCACCCGTTACGACGACGTCCGCACCGTGCTCATGGACTATCGCCGGTTCTCATCGGACCGCATGCGGCCGTTTTTCGGGCACCTCGATCCGGCACGGCGCGCAACGGTTGCGCACCTCGAGCGCTACGTGACGCCGTGGGCGGTGTTCAACGATCCGCCGGTCCATACCCGCGTCCGCACGATCCTCAATCGCACCTTCATCCCGCGCGTCGAGGGGATGACGCCGCGGATCCGGGCGATCGTCGCCGATCTCCTCGCCGGCTTGGAAGGGCGCGCCGATTTCGACGTCATCGCCAACTTCGCCTATCCGCTGCCGGCGGCCGTCATCATGACGATGATGGGGACGCCGCTCGCCGATATCGCGTCGATGCGGATTTGGTCGGACGCGCTCGCCGAGTTCATCGGTTCGGGTCTGCTCGCGCCCGACAAGTACGCCCGCGCCGATGCCGCGACCGCGGCCATGGCCGATTATTTCGCGGCGATGATCGCCGAGCGCCGGCGCGCGCCGCGCGACGATCTCTTGAGCGACTTGATGCAGCCGGGCGACGACGGCACCCGGATCGCGGACGACGAGCTGGTCGCGACCGCGATCCTGATGCTGTTCGCTGGCCACGAGACCACCACCAACCTCGTCACCAACGGCTTGTCGGAGCTTCTTCGTCACCCGGCGCAGCTCGCCCTGCTCCGCGCCGACGCCGGGTTGGCGCCATCGACGGTCGAGGAAGTGCTCCGCTATCAGGGGCCAACGGCGGCGATGACCCGGATCGTCCGCGAGGATCTCGAACTCGGCGGCGTTCCGCTTCGCGCCGGCGATCGGGTCTACGCCATGATCAACGCCGCCAACCGCGATCCGGCGCGGTTTCCCGACCCGGACCGCTTCGATATCCGGCGCAACCCCCAGGGCATCCTCACCTTCGGCGCCGGCATTCACCTGTGCGTCGGTGCGCCCTTGGCCCGGCTCGAAGCGCAGATCGCGCTTCCCGCGCTGCTCGCGCGCTGTCCCGGGTTGCGCGCGCTCGAGCCCGAACGCGACTGGCATGTCTCGGTCGTGTTGCGCGGCCTGCGCCGGTTCCGGGTCGCGACCCGGTAGGGGGCCGTCGATCTAGCGTTCCCTGCGCCGAGCCGCCGCGATCGCCGCCCATACCCGCGCCGGGGTCGCCGGCATGTCGATGTGGCGGACGCCCAGCGGTGCCAGCGCGTCCAGGATCGCGTTGACGACCGCGGGGAGGGCGCCGACGCAGCCCGACTCGCCGCCGCCTTTGACGCCGAGCACGTTGGTCGTGCACGGGTGGGTGTCGTCGAGCAGGACGGCGAGCGGCGGGATGTCCTCGGCCCGCGGCAGCGCGTAGTCCATGAGCGTCCCCGACAACAGTTGCCCGCTCGCCGGGTCGTAGACGACGTTCTCCATCACGGCTTGGCCGATCCCTTGTGCGACGCCGCCATGGACCTGGCCTTCGAGCAGGCGCGGGTTGACGACGCGGCCATAGTCGTCCGCCACCCAGTAGCCGACCAGCGCGAGCGCTCCGGTCTCGGGGTCGATCTCGACCTCGCAGACGTGGCAGCCGTTCGGGAAGGTCGGCCCGGTCGCGCGAAAACGGCCCTCGCCTTCGAGGATCGCGCCGTTGCCGCCATCGCCGGCCTCGGCCCGGCCGAGCGCCGCCGCGACGTCGACGAAGGCGATCCGCCGGTCGGTGCCGATGACGCGGTACTCGCCCTCGGCGAAATCGAGATCGGCGGCGGCGACTTCGAGCAAATCGGCGGCCTTGGGCCGCGCCTTGGCGACGATTTGGTCCATCGCCTGGCGCATCGCGGTGCCGCCCACCACCATCGAGCGCGAGGCCGAGGTGCCGTGGCCTTCGGCCGTGGTCGCGGTGTCGCCCTGGCGGACGCGGACGCACTCGAACGGCACGCCCAAATAGCCGGCGATCATCTGGGCGTAGGCAGTCTCGTGGCCCTGGCCCATCGACTGCGACCCTGAAAGCAGCGTTACCCCGCCGTCGCGCTCGATCCGGATCTGGGCGGCCTCGGGGCCGAATGCCGAGCTGGACGCGGGCTTGATGTGGTTGGCGAGTCCGAGGCCGCGGTAGCGCCCGCGTGCGGCCGCGGCCTGCCGGCGCGCCGGAAAGCCGGCGGTGTCGGCCAGCGCGATCGCCCGTTCGAGATTGGCGGCGAAGTCGCCGCTGTCGTAGGTCTGGCCGAGCACGGTTTTGTAGGGGAGTTCCCCGGCCGAGATCATGTTGCGGCGACGGATATCGTCCGGCGCAATCCCGAGTTCGCGCGCCGCGGCGTCGACCAGCCGCTCCAGCACGTAGTGCGTTTCCGGATTGCCGGCGCCGCGATAGGCATCGATCGGGACCGTGTTGGTGAAGACGCCGGTCGCGGCGACGTGGGCGACCGCGATCCGGTAGACCCCGGTCTGCATCGCCTTGGGCGCCAGCACCGGCACCACCGGTCCGGCGTTCGGACAGAACGCCCCCATCGCGGCGATGAGATCGAAGCGGATCGCGCGAAAGCGCCCATCGCCGTCGAAGGCGAGCGCCGCCGTCGTCACCTGATCGCGCCCCTGGGTGTCGCTCACGAATGCGCCGGAACGATCGTTGGTCCACTTGACCGGGCGGCCGCAGAGCTTGGCCGCCCACGCCGCCAACGCGTGCTCGGGGTAGAAGCAGAAATAGGCGCCGAAGCCGCCGCCGATGTCGGGCGAGATCACCCGCACCCGCTCGCGCGCGACGTTCAGGACCTCGGCCAGCACCTTTTGCACCATGAAGACGCCCTGGGTCGGCGTCGTCACGACGTAGGAATCGGTGGCCGCGTCGTAGCTCGCGAGCGCGGCGCGCGGCTCCATCGGGTGAACCGCGACCCGGTTGTTGACGACGCGGATTTCGACCGCGTGCGGCGCGGCGGCGAAGGCGGCGTCGGTCGCCGCCCGATCGCCGTCCTCCCAGCGAAAGCACACGTTCGCGGGCGCTTCGTCCCAGATCGTCGGCTGGCCCGGGCTGGCCGCGGTGGCGGTGTCGGCGACGGCAGGCAGCACCGCGTAGTCGATCGCGAGCGCTTCCGCCCCGGCCCGGGCCGCGGCGAGGCTGGTCGCGACCACGGCCGCGACCGGCTGGCCGGCGTAGGCGACCTTGTCGTGCGCGAGGATCGGGTAGGGCGGCGTCACCGACTTGTTGCCGGCGCGATCGGTGAGCGGCAGGAGGCACGGGATCGGCCGGAACCCGGCGCGCGCGACGTCGGCACCGGTCAGGACCGCGCAGACGCCGGCGGCAGCCTGGGCAGTGGTCGCATCGATCGCGCCCACGCGCGCGTGCGCGTGCGGCGAGCGAACGACGTGGAGATAGACCTGGTCCAGCGCGGCGAGGTCGTCGGTGTAGCGGCCGCGGCCGGTCAGGAACCGGAAGTCCTCCTTGCGGGCGACGCTGTGGCCGGCGCCGAAACGGATCATGGGCGGAAGGACACGAAAAGCGTTGGTGGCGGGGTCGGCTAGGCCGGCTTGTAGCGCGCGACTTTGATCGTGCCGGCGCGCGCGCGCATCGTGTAACTATCGTGCCACGCCTGCATGCGGAGCAGCGTGTCCATCGAGAGCCCGAACGCTTTTTCGATGCGGAGAGCCATTTCGGGCGAGAGCGAAGCCTTTTCGTTGATGAGATCGGACAGGGTCGCACGGCGCACATCAAGTGCCGTGGCGGCGCCCGCGACGGAAAGTCCGAGTTCCTCCAGAATCTCGGTGCGCACGAACGTGCCCGGATGCATTGGCTTCATACCGACGACAATGGTCTTGCCGGCCATCAGTGGTAGTCCTCGCGTCGCGACGAATGCCGTGATCGTCGTCGCCTTCGAGCAAGCGCCTAAGCCCGCGATGCCGTACACCGCGAATGGTCACGTGTCATATGTACGGTTTAACCGTACACATGTCAAATGCGAAACCGGCGCCGATCCGCTTGGCAAGAACGGGGGCTCATGGCAATAGTCGAACTCCGATGTCCCCCTCGCTCGACGCGCGCCGGCGCGCCAATCTCGGCTACCTGAACCTCGATGCCGCGACCGCCCATGCCGCGCGGCCCGCGATCCTCGACTACGCAACGACGCCGCCTCGGTTCGTCAGCCACGGCGAGATGTTCGCGGCGATGGAGCGGGTCGGGGCGGCGGCGCAAGGCGCCGGCTTGAAGCCGGGCGACGTCGTCGTGCTGGCGATGACCAATCGCGCCGAGTTCATCGCCGCGTTCTTCGGCCTGATGCGCGCGGGCGCGGTGCCGATCCCGCTCAACATCAAGCTCGGCGCCGACACGATTCGGTTCATCCTCGACGATTCGCGCGCGGTCGCGGCGGTGGTCGAGCCCGAAGCCAACCCGCACGTGGTCGCGTTGGTCGACGCGGCCGGGCTCGGGATCCGGATCGCCCTCGCCGCCGCGCCGCCCTCCGGATGGCAGAGCTACGCCGGCTGGCTCGATGCCGCCGATCCGGCCGCGCTCGACCCACCGGCGATCGAAGGTCCGCAAATCGCCTTCATACCCTACACCTCGGGTTCGACCGGGCGGCCCAAGGGCGTGATGCTGGCGCACCGAGGTCTCCTCTGGAGCATCCGCACGGCGCAGAAGTATCGCCCGTCGGGACCCGACGACCGCGCGCTCGTCGCCGGGCCGCTCTACCACAAGAACGCGATGCGCGAGGGCGTGAAGCCCCGGCTCCACGCCGGCGGCTCGGTCGTGCTGATGCCCCGGTTCGATCCGCGCGCGGCGTTGGTCGCCCTGGCCGAGCATTCGTGCGTCCATTTCGCCGGCGTGCCGGCGATGTTCAAGCTGATGCTGCAGCAGCGCGATCTGCTGGCGCGGCTCACGTTTCCCAAGCTCAAGGGCCTCGCCATGGGTTCGGCGGTGGTCGGCGCCGAGCTCCTGCACGCGGTCGAGGCCGCGTTCCGCGTCCCTGCCCGCGACACCTATGGGTTGACGGAGGGCGGCGGGCCGTTGGGCTCGCCCTTGGACGGACGCCGCCTGCCGCCGGAAAGCTGCGGCGTCCAGGCGCCCGAAGTCGAGCTCAGGCTGGTCGACCGTGACGGGCGCGCGAATACTGGGCAAGGCGAGCTGTGGGTCAAAAGTCCGGTGGTCGCGGTCGGCTATTTGAACCTGCCCGACCTCACCGCCGAGCGGCTCCGCGACGGCTGGCTTCGCACCGGCGATGTGTTCCGGCGCGACGCCGAGGGCTTCTACTATTTTCTCGGCCGCACCGACGATGCGTTTCGCTCGGGCGGCGAGAATATCTACCCCAAGGAAGTCGAGAACCTGCTGCTCGGCCATCCCGGCGTCGCCGACGTCGCGGTCATCCCGGCGCCGCATCCGGTCAAGGGCCAGGTGCCGATTGCGCTGGTCGTCCGCCGCACCGGCACCGAGACCGGCGAAGACGAGCTCAAGCGATACTGCCTTGCCAACGGGCCGGCCTACGCCCACCCGCGGCGGGTGTTCTTCATCGACGCGATCCCGCTCGGCGGGACCGAGAAGGTCGATCCTAAGGCGGTGCGCGAACTGGGGACGAAGCTCCTCGCCGCGAGATCGGATGCTCCCGAACCAAGCCGGTAAAGAAGCAGCGCCGTCATCTCGCAGCTTGGGGTCTGGGGCACACCCTCGATACTCCCTCCCCCGCGGAGCGGGGGAGGGAGTATCGAGGACGGCTCCGCTCGGCGCAGGGAGGGAGACCGAAACGTACGAGATGCGTGCCCGCGATAGCTCAGGGCTCCAGCACGATCTTCCCGAAGAAAGCGCGCGCTTCCATCATGGCCTCGGCATCGGCCAGGCGCGCGAGCGGCAACCGCTCGGTCACGACCGGTTCGAGCTTGCCGGCGGCAACCGCGGCCAACGCGGTCGCGATGTCGTCCTGGGTATAGCTGTTCGAGCCCAGGACTTTGAGCTCGCGCACCCAGATGAAGCGCAGGTCTTCCTTGGGGTCGTAGCCGGCGGTGGCGCCGCAGGTGATGAGGCGGCCTCCTTTCTTGAGGGTGCGCAAGCTCGGGACCCAGGTATCGCCGCCGGTGTTGTTGACGACGACGTCGACGCCCTGCTTGCCGGTCAGAGCCCAGGCGGCGCGGCTGAAATCGCCCGTGCTCATGTCGATCATCGCGTCGGCGCCGAGCGCTTTCAAGCGCATGCACTTCTCGGCCGAACCGGCGACCACGATGGTGCGCAGGCCGTGGAGCTTGGCGATCTGAAGGCAGGCGATCCCGACGCCACCGCTCGCGCCGACGATCAGAATCGACTCGCCGGCCTGGATGCGGCCGTGCGTCGTCAACATGCGTTGCGCGGTGCCGTAGTTGATCGGGATCGCGGCACCGGTCGCGAATCCGATCGGGGCGGGAAGCCGGAGCAGGTTCTTGGCCGGGACCCGCACCAGCTCGGCGAAACCGCCCGGGATCTCCTCGCCCATCATGCCCCCATCGGTCTGCGGGTTGACGATCACCCGCTCGCCGATGCGCCAGTCCGCCACCGCCGACCCCAGCGCCGCGACCTCGCCGGCGACGTCGCCGCCGGAGATGAACGGCATCGGCACCGGGAAGCCCGGCATGCCGCGACGGACGAAGATGTCGAGATGGTTGAGCCCGCACGCCCTGACCCGCACGACGACGTCGTCCGGCCCGGGCGTCGGATCGGGCCAGTCGCGATAGACGATATTCTCGAGGCCGCCTTGGCGCTCGATCACGGCTGCTTTCACGGATTAACCTCGTTGACTGCGGCACGCCACCTTAGCCGCGGCGCGCGGCCAACTCTACCCGCCGGATTCGAATCCTGTTAGCTTACGTCCGCGCTGATCGGCTCGACTCATGGACCTGCAACCACTTCGATTCTTGTCCAGCGCGATCGATCGATCCTCGGCGCTCGCCGAAACCTACGCCCCGATCTTGATCCTCGTCGCGCTCGTCGTCGCGCTCGGAGCCGGCTACGTCCTGTTTGGGGCGCTCGAGCGGATGCGCGCTTACGAGTCGCTGACGGCGCGCAAAGGATGGATCGTAACCGGCGGACTGGCCGGCGGCATCGGTCTGTGGGCGGCGCATACGATCGCGTGGCTCTCGCTCACGCTGCCGGTCGCCCGCACCTTCGACCTCGGCGGCGTCTTATTGGCCGCCGGCGCGGCCGTGGTCGGATGCGGCGTTGCGTTGGCGCTGGTCGCGCCCGAGTGGGTGACCTGCAGTCGGCGACTCGCCGCCGCCGCGATCGCCGGCGCGGCGATCGCGGCGGCGCATTACATCGGCGTCATCGCGATCAATATCGAGGTGATCGTCTTCTTCGCACCGATCCCGTTCATGCTCGCAATCGCTGCGGCGATCGTCGGCGGCGTTGCCGCGTTCGAACTCAAGTTCCGGCTGTCAGGGGTCGAACTGGGCCGGTTCGATGGCGGGCGCCTCGCCGCCGGCGTCGCGTTTGGGGCGGCGATCGTTCTATCGCACTACTTGAACGAACTGGCGTCGGTATTCTTCCCGAGCGGGCGGCCGCGCGTGGCCGGCGCGCTCGATGCGGTTGGAATCGGCGCGCTTGCCGGCGTTGCCGCCATCCTTGCGCTCGGGCTGGTCGCGGGCGCGGTCACGTTCGACCGCCGCATCGTCCGCGCCCGCCAGATGGCACGCCAGTCGCGGGCACTGCTGGCCGATGCCACTGACAGCCTGCCCGACGGCCTGGCGATTCTCGACGCCAGCGGCTACATCGTCCTCGCCAATGCCGGGCTCCGCCGCCTGTTCCCGTCGCTCGATCGCCAGACCGGCGCCGTCGTCCACTTCAATGACGTTTTCCCGATGTACCTGAGCGGTGTGCGCAGCGCGTGCGGCGTCAACTACGACGCATTCGAGAGCTTGTCGCGGCGGACCGACGATTACGTCGAGACCGAAGCCTCGCTCGGCGACGGCCGGATCATGCTTGTGCTTGATCAACGCACCCCATCGGGAAGCTTCGTCCTGGGCTTTGCCGACGTCACGTCGGAACGGCAGTTTCAAAAACAGTTGGAGCATCTCGCTCTCCACGATTCGTTGACCGGGCTGCCGAACCGGGTCCTGTTCGAGGACCGTCTGACGCTCGCCGCGGCCCAAGTGCGGCGGCGGCAGACCTCGCTCGCGGTGTTTTATATCGACCTCAACTTGTTCAAGCCGGTCAACGATAGCTTCGGCCACGACGGCGGCGACGCGGTTCTGCGCGAGATCGGCCGCCGGCTGGTGGCATTGCTGCGCTCGACCGATACCGCGGCGCGCATGGGCGGCGACGAGTTCGCCGTGATCCTGCAGCCCGACGTCGACGCGCAAGTCGCGGCCAAGGTCGGCGCCCGTATCGTCGATGAGCTGGCGCGCCCGATCGCGATCGGCAACGCGACCGCGCGCGTGACGGCCAGCATCGGCTATGCGATTTACCCGCAGCACAACGACGATCTCAGCGCGCTGATGCAACTCGCTGACGCCGCCATGTACCGCGCCAAAGAGTCAGGCGGCGGCCGGCTGATCGCGCACGAAGAGGCGCCGGTGCCGAACTCGGTCGCCACCGCATAGCGCGTCCGCGCGCCGAAGGTCTAGGATCGGGCATGGACGAGGCGCGGTTCGAAGCCTGTCTGGCCGAGCTCAACGCCGATCGCAGCCGCGGCGCGAGCGCGCTCGCCCGCCGGTGCTTGGAGTGGTGCGGCGAAAGCGCGCGCACGGCGCCGGCGGAGACCGTGGCCGAGCTCGCGGCTCTGCTCGACCGGCGGGCCGAAGCGCTCGCCGGTGCACGGCCGACGATGATCGCGATCGCCAACCTGGTGCAAACGTGGCGCCGCGCTGCGGGCGATCGCGCCGCTGCCGATCTCGCGCCGGCGCGAACCGCCGCCGCCGCTGCCGCCGCGCGGTTGGCCC
>VGEO01000012.1 GCA_016869275.1 Alphaproteobacteria bacterium
GCGAATCGTCTGCACGACGGCGTCGATCCGCTCCGGAAAGCGCGAAGCGACCTGAAGCCGGACCGCCTTGCCGGTCGGCGGCCCGGTTTCCGGCTTGCGCGCCTCGACGTAAATGCCGGCGATGTCCTTGGTGAGTTCGCGCACGTCGGCCAGGATCGCGGTGGCGCGGCGGCGCTCGCGCCAATCCTTGAGCTCCAAGAGGAGCGTGCCGACGGTGTCCTCGGACTGCTGGTTGTTCGATCCGGCGGCGCCGACCCGGGTATAGACGGCGGCGAAATCTTTGAGCGTGCGCACGCGCGCCTCGACTTCGCGCACCAGCTTGTCCTTCTCGTCGACCGAAAGATTGCCGCGGGCGTGGACCAGGACGATCGCGTTGTCAGGGTCGACGTCGGGGAAGAACTCGACGCCGTTGCCGTGCTGGGCGTAGTAGACCTGGACGCCGACCAGCAGCGACACCGTCGCCATGAGGACCGCGAAGGTGCGCCACGGCTTCGCCACCAGCATGTGCAGGAAACGGGCGTAGCGGCCGGTGAAACCGCCGAGCGTCTCGACATCGCCCTGTTCGAGCGCGGCGATGCGCCGGATGTGCTTCTGGTCGGAGACGCCGAGCTTGCCGAACTTGCTGCCCAGCGCCGGGATGAACACGAACGCCATCAACAGCGAACCGCTGAGTGTCACCACCAGCGTGATCGGGAGGAATTTCATGAACTGACCGACCACGCCCGGCCAGAACAGGAGCGGCAGGAACGCGGCGATGGTGGTCGCGGTCGAGGCCAGCACCGGCCACGCCATGCGCTTGGCCGCTTCGGCGTAGGCTTCGCCGCGCGGCCGCCCTTCGGCCATGCGCCGGTCGGCGAACTCGGCGACGATCACGGCGCCGTCGACCAGCATACCGACGGCGAGAATCAGGCTGAACAGGACAACGATGTTGATGGTGAAGCCAAACGTGTAGAGGTAGAGAATCCCGATCAGGAACGAACCCGGGATCGCGACCCCGACGATCCCGGCCGAGCGCAGCCCGAGCGCGGCCAGCACCACGATCATCACCAAAAGCACCGCGGCGATGATCGAGTTGGTCAAGTCGGTCAGCATGGTGCGGATTTTTTGCGACTTGTCCTGGATGAACGCGACCTCGAGATTGGCCGGCCACACTTTCTGCTCTTCGGCCACGGTCTTGCGGACGCCATCGATCGCGTCGATCACGTTGAAGCCCAGGCGCTTGCGGACCTCGAGCGCGACCGTCGGGGTGCCGTCGAGGCGGGCGTAGTTTTGGGCGTCCTTGAAGGTGCGGCGTACCTCGGTGACGTCGCGAATGCGGACCACCCCGTCGCCGGAAACCTTGATCGGCAGGTCGAGCACGTCGGCCGCGACCTTGAACAGGCCCGGCACCTTGACCGCGAAGCGGCCGCTGCCGGTGTCGAGCGCGCCGGCGGCGACCAACTTGTTGTTCAAGTTGATGGTCTGGAGGAGCTCCGTGGTCGAAATTTTATAGCTTTCGAGCCGGACCTGATCGACGATGACTTCGAGCACTTCCTTGCGATCGCCGATGATGTCGGCCGAAAGCACGCCGGGCAAGCCCTCGAGCCGGTCCTTCACGTCGCGCGCGGTCTTATAAAGCATGCGCTCGGGCACCTGGCCCGAGAGCATCACCACCAACACCGGGAACAGACCGACGTTGACCTCGTTGACCTTGGGCTCGTCGGTTTCCCCCGGCAAGTCGACCTTGGCGATGTCGACCTTCTCGCGCACGTTCTGCAGCGCCTTCTTGGCGTCGAAGCCGGCGTCGAATTCGAGCAGCACCGAGGCGAAGCCTTCGCGCGCAGTCGAGCGCATCTCCTTGACGCCCTCGATCGAGCGCAACTCCTGCTCCATCGGCCGCACCAGCAGCCGCTCGGCATCCTCGGGCGAGATGCCTTCGAGCGTCATGCTGACGTAGATAATCGGGATATTGACGTCGGGGTCCGACTCCTTGGCGATGTCGACATAGGAAATGATGCCGGCGCCGACGATCAGGACCAGCGCGAAAATAGCGACCGAGGCGCGCTCGATCGCGGCGTCGATGATCGCTTTCATGACTTGGACCCGTGGTCGGGAACGGTGCGCACGGCGTCGCCGTGGCGGACGTATTCCTGGCCGACCGTGATGACGGTGATTTTCTCGGGCAGGCCGCCGATCCAGGCGCCACCGGGGCCGTCGCTCAGGATATGGGCGCGGTGGAACTCGACCTTGCCCTCGGCGTTGACGAGCTTCAAGCCGACCACGCCCTGGTCGTTCAAGGTCAGCATCGCCGGCGAGATGAAGTGGGCGAGTTCCCACGATACCGCGAGGCGTACCTCGGCGGTAACGCCGGCGCGCAGCCACCCGTCCTTGTTGGCGACTTCGAGCTCGACCCGGAACGTGCGGGTGGTGGGCTCGGCCACGGTCGCGACGTAGCGGACCTGGCCCTCGACCTCTTCGCCGGTGATGATGCGGACGCGGCCGACATTGCCGACCTTGATGGCGCCGACCTCGCGTTCGGAGACTTGGACCACGATCAGCACCGGGTCGCGGTCGACGATGCGGACGATCGGGTCGCCGTCCTTCAGATACGCGCCGAGTTCGGCGTGGCGCTTTTCGATGACGCCGTCGAAGGGCGCGCGCAGCACCGTGTTGTCGATCTGCACCTCCATGCGCGAGAGCGACGAGCGCGCCGACTCGAGCAGGGCGGCGGCTTCGAGCACCTTGGTCTCGGCGCGAAAGCCTTTCTCGAACAGTTGCTTGGCGGCGGCGTGCTCGAGCTCGCGCTGCTTGACCAGCGCGCGGGTCTCGGCGACCTGAGCTTCGCGCTCGCGCTTGTCGAGCCGGGCGACGACATCGCCCTTGCGCACGCGCGCGCCCTCGGCGAGCGGGAGATCGATGATCCGGCCCGGGATTTCGGCGCGCAGGTCGACCATGCGGAGTTCGGCAGTGCGCCCGCGCGCGACGATGTCCTTGGACTGGCGCTCGGCGACCAGTGTCTTGACGCGAACCGCGACCGCCTCGGGCGCTTTGACCGCGGGTTTCGCGGTGACCGGGGTCGCCGCCTTCCCCGGCTTGGCCTCGGCGCTGCCGGCCGCCGGCGCGACCTGATGCGGTTTTTCGTCGCCGAGCAGGCCAGAACCGAGCCAGCCGGCGATGACAAGCGCGACGATCAGCGCATAGAGATACGAGCGGTTCATGACCGGTTCTCCGAGCGGGCGAGCATGGGAGCGGGCGCGGTGGCGGGTTGGGACGCGACGGCGGCGGGGTGGCCGTTGCCGTTGCCGTTGAGAAGCGTTTCGCCGACCAGCAAGTGGCGGTTTTCCTCGAGATAGGCGGCGGCGGCACGGTAAACGGCGACGCCGAAGCCGTGAACGAACGCGTGGCCGGGGGTGATTCGGTCGAGGTCGCAAGCCTCCATCGCCGCCAGCGCCTCGCGGTATTCGGCGATGCGGGCCGCGATCACGCGATCGACGTGCGCCGGCGCCAACAATTCGCCGAACAGCAGCGTCGCTAGGAACTCGGAGCGGATGCGGTCCCGCCCGGGCATGGTCGTGAGTTCGTCCAGGAACGCGAGCCGCCCGGCCGCGGTGATGCGGTAGACCTTCTTGTCGGGGCGTTTGTCCTGCGCTTGCTGACTAAACGAAACCAAGCCTTCGTCGGTGAGCTTGGCGAGGGCAGGATAGATCGAGCCGAAACTCGCTTCGTAGAAATGCGAGTAGTCGGTCTCGAACAGCTTTTTGATTTCGTATCCGGTGGCCTCGCCGCGACTGAGGATACCGAGACAAAGCGTCTTGACGTCCATGCGCTGTAACCCTCATCCCAGGTCGACAACGCGCAATATATCGATCAGATATATACCTTCAATGAATATTTTGCTGCGATATTAACTCGAGCTCCTCATCCTGGGCGTCATCCCCGCGCGCGACGCGGTCATCCACGACTTTGAAGCGGTTACCCAAGACTTTGAATTTGTTACGTTTTTTCGACTCCATGCATGGCCGTCTTTCGCCGGCATGAACGGACGAGAACCGTTTCACCCCTCCGGGTCCCAAATCACCGCCTGAAGCGGGCTCGGATTGAACCCGGCCGCCGGGTTATTGATCTGCGGGCAATTCGAGATGATCGCAATCACGTCCATGTCGGCGCGGAGGTCGACATGGTCGCCGGGCTCGGACAAAGGATCGCGAAAGTCCATCTCGCCTTTGGGCCCGATCGGCACGTAGGCGAAGAAATTGACGTTGGCGGCATAGTCCTTCTGGGTCAGGCCCCACTTCTTGAACTCGGCCAGGAAATTGGCGCGGCACGATCCGTGGCCGGCGTTGTTGTAGCGCTTGATGTTGACCGCATCCGAACAGCAGCCGCCGATGGTGTCGTGAAAGCCGACCCGGTCGGCGACCACGGTCATCATCGGGTTGCAATTGATCGAATAGAGCGTGGTGCCGAGCCCGACGAACAGATTGCCGTTGATCTTCATGGTATCGGCGGCGGCGTAGCGGTCGTCGACGTCGTTGGCGTTGTAGCAGAGGAAGTCGACGCCCTGCTTGCCCTCGACGTCGACGATCCGGAGCAGGTGGCCCTTGGCGACCTTGGCGCTCCAGCGCCCGCGCGCCGGGATCACGGTGTCTTCGATGATGCGGCCTGTGATCGCGGGCGGCGTCGGCATGGGGCGGGGCTCCTGTTTTTCTGGCGACCGTCGCTTTCTAGACCGTCGCGCGGCGCAGTGAAAGTGGGCGGCTCCGAGCCCCCACCTGGAAGGGTGAGCGTGCTAAGGTCGCTGCGACCAACGTCGTAGGTTGTTGTAATGACCGTCGCCGCCGCCCAGCCCAAGGCCGGAGTCAAAGTCGTCTCGGTTGTCTGTTCGGCGCATTTCTTCAGCCATTTTTTCCAGCTCGGCCTGCCGCCGCTGTTTCCGATCCTGAAGGACGTCTACGGCGTCGGCTACGCCGAGCTCGGGCTCCTGGTCGGCGCCTTGTTCCTGGTGTCCTCGGTGGCGCAGGTCGCGACCGGGTTCGTGGTCGACCGCTTCGGCGCCCGGCTCGCGCTCATCCTCGGCACCGGCTTGCTCTCGGGCTCGTTCCTGCTGCTGCCGTTCTTTCCGACCTACGAGGCGGCGTTCGTCCTGATGCTGATCGCGGGCTTGGGCAACAGCGTCTTCCACCCGGCCGACTTCGCGATCTTTCAGGCCGCGGTGCGCAAGGACTTCGTCGGCCGCGCCTACAGCCTCCACTCCTTCACCGGCAACATCGGCTGGGCGGCGGCGCCGCCGATCCTGGGCGGACTGGCCGCGCTGGTCAGTTGGCAGGCGGCTTTCATCGTGACCGGGCTCGCCGGACTCGCGGTGACGGCGGCACTCGTCGTCTTTCGCGAGGACCTGGTCGACGGTACCCGCGCCGCCGCAAAGGCTGATCCCGCCGATCTCGGGGTGAGCCGCGCCGATATCAAATTGCTGGTCTCGCCGCCGATCCTCGCCTGCTTTTTCTTCTTCTTGCTGTTTGCGATCACATTCATCGCCTTCAACACCTTCGCTGTAACGATATTCACGACGGCGTACGGCCTCTCGCTGGTGAACGCGAGCTCGATCCAAACGACGTTCATGATCGCGTTCATGGCCGGCATTCTTCCCGGCGGATACCTGGCCGATAAGGTCGAGCGCCACGATCGTTGGACGGCGGCCGCCTTCCTGGTTTCGGGGGCGGCCATCTCCACGGTTGGGATCGTCGACCTGACGCCGGTCGCGGCCGCCGCGGTGCTCGCGGTCGGCGCGTTCGCCTTCGGCGGCGTGATGCCGTGCCGCGACATGATCGTCCGCAAGGCGACGCCGGCGGGCTCGACCGGCAAGGTATTCGGCTTCGTTTACGCGGCGCTCGACTTGGGCGGAGCGCTGGCGCCGGTCGCGTTCGGCTGGCTGCTCGCCATCGACCGCGCGCGGTGGATCTTCCTGGCGATCGCGATCGTACTAGTCGGCGCGGGCGCTTCGGCTATTCTGACGCGCGCACTCGCCGGGCGGACGCTCGCCCGCGCCGCCTAACGCCTGAGGACGATTCATGCCGGTCATCAATCGCATCGCCGAGTTCCACGCCGAGATGACGAAGTGGCGGCGCGACATCCACGCCCACCCCGAGACGGCGTTCGAGGAGAACCGCACCGCCGATCTGGTCGCGGCCAAGCTGCAAAGCTTCGGTATCGAGGTCCATCGCGGCCTCGCCAAGACCGGCGTCGTCGGCACCCTAAAAGGGGCCAAGCCGGGTCCCAAGACGATCGGGCTCCGCGCCGACATGGACGCGCTCCATATCCACGAGAAGAACCGCTTCGACCACCGCTCGCAAAACGACGGCAAGATGCACGCCTGCGGCCACGACGGCCACACGACGATGCTGCTCGGCGCCGCCAAGTACCTGGCCGAGACCCGGAACTTCACCGGCACAGTGCACTTCATCTTCCAGCCGGCCGAGGAGAATCAGGCCGGCGGCCGGGTCATGGTCGAGGAAGGCCTGTTCGACCAGTTTCCGGTCGACTTCGTGTTCGGCATGCACAACATGCCAGGGATGCCGCTCGGCACCATCGGCATGCGCGCGGGCCCGATCATGGCGGCGGCCGACAATTTCGAGCTCACGATCCGGGGCCGCGGCACCCACGCCGCGATGCCGCACCTAGGAATCGACCCGGTCCAGGCGGCAGCGCAGATCATCATCGGCTTCCAGACCATCGCGAGCCGCATCACCGATCCCTTGGAGTCGGTCGTCGTCAGCGTCACGCAAGTGATGGCGGGCGATACCTGGAACGTGCTCCCGGAAGAAGTGACTTTGCGCGGCACCACCCGGGCGCTGACGCCGGAAATTCACGCCACGATTCAGCCGTTGATGAAGCGGATCGCCGATGGCATCGCCGCCGCCAACGGCTGCACCGCCGATTTGCAGCCGCGGATCGGCTACCCGGCGACCGTCAACACTGCGAACGAGGTCAAGCTCGCCGCTGCCGCGGCCGAGAAGGTAGTCGGCGCGGCGCGGGTCGATACCGACGTGGTGCCGCTGATGGGGGCCGAGGACTTCGCGTTCATGCTGAAAAAGCGGCCGGGCGCGTATGTCTGGCTCGGCAACGGCCCGGGCGAGGGCGGCTGCCTTCTCCACAACCCGAGCTACGATTTCAACGACGAGATATTGCCGATCGGTGCCAGCTACTGGGCGAGCCTGGTAGAGACCACGCTCGCGAAGTGACCCCCGCCCGCGAGCGCCTGCGGCGCTCGCCTCCCTCCCCCTCGACGAGGGGGAGGGTAGGGAGGGGGTGCGTTATGCCAGATCGAACAGCACGACCTCGCTCGCGCCGCTCGTGCTCCGCAGGCGAAGCGTCTTTTCCTGGCTGATGCCGGCGCCATCGCCCACACTCAGGCGCTGGCCGTTGACGTCGATCGCGCCGCTCACCACCTGAAGCCAGCCAAACCGACCGGGCGCGAGCGCGTGGCCGACGATCGCATCCGGCGCCACCGAGGCGGCGAAGATCGCGGCGTTCTGGTGGACGACCACCGACTCCTCGCGCCCGTCCTGGCTCGCGATCAGGCAGAAACGGTTCGCCTTGGTATCCGGCGCGAACGCGCGCTGCTCGTAGGAAGCCGGAAGCCCGAGCTCGCCCGGTACGATCCAGAGCTGGAGGAAGTGCACCGGCTCGCTGTCGCTCGGGTTAAATTCGCTGTGGCGGATACCAAGGCCCGCCGACATCCGCTGCACGTCGCCTGGCCGGATCACCGAACCGTTGCCCAGGCTGTCCTTGTGCGCGAGCGTACCTTGGATCACGTAGGTCACGATCTCCATGTCGCGGTGGCCGTGCTCGGCGAAGCCGCCGCCGGGGACGACCCGATCCTCGTTGACGACGCGGAGCGCGCGGAAGCCCGAGTGGCGGCGATCGACATAGTCGCCGAACGAGAACGTATGGCGGCTGTCGAGCCAGTCGCGGGTAGTGCAACCGCGCTCGGCGGCGCGGCGGATCGCGAGCATCGGGATTCTCCTTGGCGCCAACGATTCCGCCATTGCCATGGCGCGGTCAAGAGTCGGCTACGGTTGACTTAATGAGGCGGCGCCCGCAAACAAGTTACCGATCCGCGCCACCCAGGGGGACACCATGACCAAGAACACCACCGACATCGACATCGGCCAATTCCGCAAGGCCGACCATCCGATCGAGCCAATCTTCTGGCAGCGGTGGTCGCCGCGCGCGATGAGCGGCGCGCCGATCTCCGACGCCGAACTGATGACCATGCTCGAGGCGGCGCGCTGGGCGCCTTCTTCCTACAACAGCCAGCCGTGGCGCTTCCTTTACGCCAAGCGCGGCAGCGCTAACTGGGACACCTTCTTCGGGCTCCTGACAGGGGGCAATCCGAAATGGTGCAGCAACGCCGCCGTCCTGATCGTGATCGTCGCCCGTGACTTCCTGGATGCGATCAAGGCGCCGGCGATCACCCACATGTTCGACGCCGGAGCGGCGTGGGCCAACTTCGCCAATCAAGGCGCGCGCATGGGCCTCGTCGTCCACGGCGTGCAGGGCTTCGACTACGCCAAAGCCAAGGCCGCGCTCGGCGTTCCCGATGACTACACGATCTGCGCCATGGTCGCGGTCGGGCGGCCCGGCCCGCTCGACAAGCTGGAGTCGAGTTTCCACGAGCGTGAAAAGCCGAACCCGCGCAAGCCCATTGCCGAATGGGCGTACGAGGGCCGCTTCCGCGCCGGCTGATCGAGATCTGCCCGATCACACGGGGGTATCATAGAATAGGCGGAACGCTGTTGCCCAACGGAGGACTCTCATGTCGCGCAAGCCCGAACGCGGTTTCATCGAGCTCTACCGGAACGACCCCGAGCGCGCCGAGGCGCTGATCTTCGGCCGTCGCGCCGGCCCGTCGCGGCGCGGGTTCCTGAAAGGCGCCGGCCTCGCCTCGATGGCGGCGGCGGTCGGCGGCGCGATCCCGTTCGCGGCCAACATGCCGGCCGGCCTGGTGCCGGCGGCGTTCGCGCAGGCCGCGAGCGGCACCGCGCCGGCCGCGCCCAAGATGCTGCAGATGGCGGGCAAGGTGCCGCTCATCCTGCTGCAGGAAAAGCCGCTCGTCGCCGAAACGCCCGAGCACCTGCTCGACGACGAAGTGACGCCCACCGACAAGTTCTTCATCCGCAATAACGGCGGCATTCCCGATCAACCGGCCGATCCCAAGGCGTGGAAGATCAAAGTCGACGGCGAGGTCAATTCGCCGCTCGAACTCTCGGTCGGCGAGCTCGAGAGCCGCTTCCCGATGGTGACGCTGCAGCTCCAATTGGAGTGCGGCGGCAACGGCCGCAACCAGTTCGTGCCCGAGGCGCGCGGCAACCAGTGGGGTAACGGCGCGATCGGCTGCGCGCAGTGGACCGGCGTCCGTCTAGCAGACGTCTTGAAGGCGGCGGGTCTCAAATCGAGCGCGGTCTATACCGCGCACTACGCGGCCGATCCGCATTTGTCGGGTGAGGCGCGGCCGACCATCTCGCGCGGCGTACGGCTTCCCAAGGCGATGGACGAGCACACGCTGATCGCGACCCGCATGAACGGCGAGCCGATCCCCCTGATCCACGGCGCGCCGGTCCGGCTCGTGGTGCCGGGCTGGCCCGGCTCGGCGTCGCAGAAGTGGCTGACGCGAATCTGGGTCCGCGACAAGGAGCACGATGGTCCCGGCATGACCGGCACCTCCTACCGGGTCGCGCGCACGCCGATGATCCCGGGCGGCAAGCCCGACGATGCCAACATGGCGATCATGGAGTCGATGCCGGTGCGCTCGATCGTCACCAACGTCAAGCACGGCACCGAGCTCTCGGCCGGAACGCGGCGGCTCGATCTGCGTGGCGCGGCGTGGGCTGGCGACAAGGCGGTGCGCGAGGTCCACGTCTCGATCGATTATGGTGCGACCTGGCAGGCGGTGAGCCTGGCCCAACCCAAAAACAAGCACGCTTGGCAGCGCTGGACCGCAGCCGTCGCGCTGCCGTCGGCCGGCTATTACGAGATCTGGTCGCGCGCGACCGATGCCGACGGCCGCGCCCAGCCGCACGTCGCCGGCAACTGGAACCCGCAAGGCTATGGCGCCAACGCGGTGAGCCGGGTCGCGGTGCTGTCCAAGGCCTAGCGGCCGGCATGACCTTCGGCCGGAGCAGTGCCGCGGTGGTGATTGCGGCCGCGGCCATTGCTGCACTTGCGAGCTATGGGATCGTCGTGTTGACCGCGCGCGAAGCGGCGCGGGTGGCGGCGCTCGCGCCCGCGCCGCCGAGCGGTGTGCCCAAGCCGCCCGATTCGGTCCGTCGCCTCGAAGAGCCCGAGACCGCGGCACTCCCATCGCCGCCGCCGACGCCGGTATCGACCGTTACCGCCGACGATGCGCCCGAGAACTGGCCCGACGGCAAGGGGCGCGACGAGACCTTCTATTTCTGCACCGCGTGCCACGGCTTTCGCATCGTCGCGCAACAGGGCTTGAGCCGCGAGCGCTGGTCGGAGGCGCTCGACTGGATGGTCGTGCAGCACAAGATGCCTGCGCTGGCCGGGGCTGAGCGCGAGACCATTCTCGACTACCTGGCACAAACCTTTCCGTCGCGCGCGCGCGGCCGCGCGGCCCCCAACCCGTTCTTGAAACCCTAGCGAGGCGCGAGGGAGGACGCCGGCCCGCTATCTGGCATAAGCTTGCGCTCCGTTCCGCGCCACCGGACCTGCGTATGCTGATCGAACAGATCTACACCGACAACGCCTACCGCAACTTCAACTACCTGATCGTCTGCCGCGAGACCGGCGAGGCACTCGCGGTCGACCCGCTCGAGTCACAGCTTTGCCTCGACCGCGCCAAGCGCAATGGCTGGCAGGTCCGCCACGTCTTGAACACCCACGAACACCGCGACCACACCGGCGGCAACGACGCCGTGGTCAAGGCGACGAAGGCCAAAGTCTTGGCGCACGCCGGGGCCAAGGGCCGGATCGAGGGCATCGACCGCGGCCTCGGATCGGGTGACATCATCAAGGTCGGTAAGACCGTCGAACTCGAAGTGCTCGACACGCCCGGCCACACCATGGCCCACGTCTGCCTATTGGCGCATGGCGATAAGCCGGCGCTCGTCTGCGGCGACACGCTCTTCAACGCCGGCGCCGGCAACTGCCACTCGGGCGGCCATCCGGAAAAGCTCTACGATACCTTCGCCAACCAACTGGCGCGGCTCCCCGATGACACGCTGGTCTATCCCGGCCACGACTACATCGCCCGCAACCTCCAATTCACCTTGGATCGCGAACCCGACAACGCCGCCGCCAAGCGGCTGTTGGGCGAGGTCGAAAGCCAGGACCCACATCGGGCGCGCGTGACGACGATCGGCGTCGAGCGCGCGATCAACACCTTCTTTCGGTTGGGGAGCGCGAGCGTGATCGCTGGGCTCCGCCAAGCGTTCCCGACGCTCGGCGAAAAACCCTCGGCCAAGGAGGTTTTCTTGCGCCTGCGCGAACTTCGCAACAAGTGGTGACGCCCGGTTCGGGGGAGAGTGCGATGATCGGCCGTCGATTTCTCGCCGTGCTGGCGCTCGGCCTCGCGGCCCTCGCGCTGCTGCCGTCGGCAGCCCGCGCCGCGCCGCCCGATCTCGAACTCGTGCTGGCGATCGACGTGTCCTCGAGCGTCGACAACTGGGACTACGACGTTCAAATGCAGGGCTACGCCGCCGCATTCCAGAACGCGCGCCTTCACACCGCGATCACCGCCGCCGGCGGCAACGGCATCGCGGTCTCGGTGATCCATTGGTCGGACGCCGGCGCGACCAAGATCGCGATCGACTGGACGATGCTGCGGACCGCCGACGACGCCGTCCGCTTCGGCCACCGCATCCAATCGACTTCCCGGCTGTGGGCCGGCCATCTCACCGCGATCGGGTCGGCGATCGATTTCGGGATCGAGATGTTCGATCGCGGCAAACTGGGCGGCCGCCGCCAGGTGATCGACGTGTCCGGCGACGGGCGCTCGAACCACGGCGTGTTGCCGGCCGAAGCGCGCGACCGCGCGGTCGCGCGCGGCATCACCGTCAATGGGCTCGCAATCATGCGGACACCCCGGCTCGACGTCTACTATCAGCAGAATGTCGTCGGCGGTAAGGACGCGTTCGTCGAAACGGTCGAGGGCTACCACAACATGGCCGACGGCATCCTGCGCAAGCTGATTCGCGAAATCAGCGGCGACCCGGTATCGTGATGGCTTGACGGCAGCGCGGGCGGGGCGCGCGCCGGAATCATGGCCGACGATGACGATGCCCATGCGACCGCCGCGTTTCCCACCGAGCCCTTGGCGCCTGGCTGCGGCCGCGTTCGCGTTGGCATTCGCCGCGGCCGCGCCGGCGCCAGCACCCGCGGTCGAGCTCGAGCTCGTGCTGGCGATCGACGCCTCGACCTCGGTCGATTTCCGCGAATTCAATCTGCAGATGCAGGGCTATGCCAAGGCGTTCCGCGATCCGCGCCTGATCGACGTGATCGGCGCGCATGCCGATGGCGTCGCGCTGGCGCTGGTGCTGTGGTCGGGACCGCGCCAGGCGACCACCGCAATCAAGTGGACGATCGTCACCGATGAGGCGAGTTCGCTCGCCTTCGCCGATCAGATCGATGCGACGCCCCGGCTGGTGTGGGGCGGATCGACCGCGCTCGCCTACGCGATCGAATACTCGATCCGCGAGCTCGAGACCAACGGCATCGAGGCGCGACGCCAAGTGATCGACGTCTCCGGCGACGGCAAGGCCAACGATGGCGGGTTGCCGATGTACCAGCGCGACCGCGCGCTCGCGCTCGGCATCACCATCAACGGGCTCGCCATCCTGAACGAGGAGCCCGACCTCAAGGAATACTACGAAAAGTACCTGATCGGCGGCGCCAACGCATTCGTCGATTCGGTGTGGAACTTCGACGATTTCGCCGACGCCATCTTGCGCAAGCTGATCCGCGAAATCCAAGGCTCGCCGGTCGCCGAGCGCGATCGGCCGGCCGATGTCGTCGTTGCCGCCCCGGCGATGGAAGCCGTTCCGTGAAGCGCGCGATCGTGCGGCTGTGGCGCGGCGAGGTACCGCTCGCCGAAGCGTTCTGGAGCTACGCGATTCTCGGCGGGCTGGCGCTCAACGTGACCGCGACATTCGCGATGTTCCTCCTGCTCAAGGTCGACAACGCCGCGGCCGTTGCCGTCTTTCTGCTGCCGGTGCCCTACAACCTTTTCATGCTCGGGGCGGTGTGGCGAAGCGCCGAGCGCTACACCGGACCGCCGGCGTGGGCGCAGGCAGCGCGGATTGCGATCGTGGTGTGGACGCTGATCGTCTGCGTCGCGTGACCGTCCCCTCCCCAAACCCTTCCCCTGCTCCGCAGCTATCCGACTCACACATTTCCACGTTGGGGGAAAACCCCTTCCCCGCTTGCACCCTCCTCGAGGGTCTGCGAGGGGGAGGGCGAAGATGTGTGCACGCGATAGCTGCGCAGCAGGGGGAGGCGAGCGGAGCGAGCGGGAGGGAGCTAGCAGAACATCGGCGCGATCGCTTCGACCCGGGCGCGGCCGGCTTCCGACAGCCGTTCGACCGTGGCGAGGAAGTTGGGGTGGGTCATGCCCGAGCCGAGGAACGTCCAGCGCAGCGCCCTTTGCTGTGCCATCCTCATACCGATCGCGCTCGTCCTTCGTGAGCGTGCGACTGGTGACGCGCTCGAAACTGTCGAGGTCGAGATTGGCTTGTTCGCCCAAGCCGGCGTCGGGCAGCGCGGCCGCGGCCATGATCTGGCCCGATTGGCAGTAGCCGCACTGCGGCACCTCGTGCTGGAGCCACGCCTTCTGCACCGGATGTTCGCCGTTCTTGGCGAGTCCTTCGATGGTGACGATCTTGGCGGCACCGAGGCTCCCGACCGGGACTTGGCACGAGCGCACCGCCTGGCCGTCGATGTGGACGGTGCAGGCGCCGCAATGGGCGATGCCGCAGCCGTAATTGGTGCCGACCAGGTTCAAAGCGTCGCAGAGCACCCAGAGGAGCGACGTTTCCGGGTCGACGTCGATCGTCTGTTGTTTGACGTTGACGTTGATGGTGGCCATGGGGTCCTCCGGGCGTGTTCGTACGGCGGTAGGCGAAACGATCCGCTCCCGCAGCGGTGGGGTCAAGTCACACCACCGCGACTGCCAGGGATAACTTTTGGACTGGCGCGCGGCTGCCAATTCGCTAAAACCCAAACCCCATGTTCGATCGTATGTACCGCTGGGCGATGCGGACGGCGCAACATCCCCAGGCGCTCAAGTGGCTCGGCGTCATTTCTTTTGCCGAAAGCTCGTTCTTTCCGATCCCGCCCGACGTGGTGCTGGCGCCAATGGTGCTGGCCCGGCGCCACCAGGCGTTCCTGATCGCGACCATCTGCACGGTGACTTCGGTCGCGGGCGGCGTGTTCGGCTGGGCGATTGGCTACTTCCTCTACGATACGCTCGGTGCCTGGCTGATCCGGCTTTACGGCCTGCAGCAAAGCGCCGAGGCCTATCACGCCTGGTACGCCGAGTGGGGTGCCTGGGTGATCCTGATCAAGGGCCTGACGCCGATCCCCTACAAGCTCGTGACGATCGCGAGCGGGCTCGCCAAGTTCGACATCTGGATCTTCATCGCCGCGTCGATCGTAACGCGCGGCGCGCGCTTCTATCTGATCGCCGCACTGCTCTGGAAATTCGGCCCGCCGATTCAAGACTTCATCGAAAAGCGCTTGAACCTGGTCGGCTGGGTATTCCTGATCGCCCTGGTCGGCGGGTTCGTGGCGGTGAAGTACCTGTAGACCTCGCCGGACGTCCGGGACCGTAGGTACAGAGATCCTCGGCCTAATCGCCGATCAGGCTGCCGAAGTCGCGCGTTCCTTGGAGCACCCGTTCGATCCGAATGTGATCTTCGCGTTCGCGATAGAAGATCAGGTAGTTCTTATGCCGCACCACACGCAGGCCGTCGGCCAGTTCAGGCCGAGGCGCGCCAACGCCGGGAAACTCGCTCAACGCATCGTATCGCGCTTCCAGTTCGGCAACGAAGGTCAATGCACGCGCCGGATTGTTGCGCGCGATGAAAAGCGTGATCTCGACGAGGTCGTTTTCGGCAAGCGGCGAGAAAAGAACCGCTTTCACCTAGCCCGGCTGCGCCCTTTGTATCGCGGCGATCTTCTTGCGCAGTCTTGCAAAGACCTGTTTGGCCGGCTTGACCGGGCCGCTGTCGATCCCTTCCCGGACGAACCGGCGTACTTCCTCCAGTCGCGCCGACTGCAGCTTCTCTTTCTCTTCTAGTAGCCGGAGCGCGTCGCGCACAACCTCGCTCGCGCTGGCGTAGCGCCCACCGTCGACCTGGGTCTTGATGAACCGTTCGAAGTGTTTTCCGAGGGCGTAACTCGAGGGCATGGGGTTTCGTCCTCTGCTCCGCGATCAATTATCAAAAATTGATAATCGACTCAAGGGCGGCGGCTATCGCCCGCCGTTGATCCGCCGCGCCAGCGACGCCTCGGGCCGGCGGGTCGAGAGCACCTGGTCGAAATAGGCGATCGTGTGCTTCAGGCCTTCTTCGAGGCGGACCGTGGGCTTCCATTTCAACATGCGCTTGGCGAGCGCGATGTCGGGCTGGCGCTGCAGCGGATCGTCGGCCGGCAGCTTCCGCTGCACGAGTTTCGATTTCGATCCGGTCAGACGGATCACCGCGAGGGCCAGTTCGCGGATCGTGAATTCGACCGAGCTGCCGATGTTGATCGGGCCGGTGAAGCCGGGCGGCGTCGCCATCACCCGCACGATCGCCTCGATCAGATCGGAGACGTAGCAGAACGAGCGGGTCTGGCTGCCCTTGCCGTAGATCGTGATCGGTTCGTTCTTCAAGGCCTGGACGATGAAGTTCGACACCACGCGCCCATCGTTCAGGTGCATGCGCGGCCCGTAGGTGTTGAAGATGCGCGCGACCTTGATCTTCAGTTTGTGCTGGCGGTGATAGTCGAAGAACAGCGTCTCGGCGCAGCGCTTGCCCTCGTCGTAGCAGGCGCGTACCCCGATCGGGTTGACGTTGCCGCGGTAGCTCTCGGGCTGAGGATGCACGGTGGGGTCGCCGTAGACCTCCGAGGTCGAGGCCTGGAAGATCGTCGCCTTCACACGCTTGGCGAGCCCCAGCATGTTGATCGCGCCGTGGACCGAGGTCTTGGTCGTCTGTACCGGGTCGTACTGATAGTGGATGGGCGAGGCCGGGCAGGCCAGGTTGAAGATCTCGTCGACCTCGACGTAGAGCGGAAAAGTCACGTCGTGGCGCATGAACTCGAAGTACGGGTTGTCCAGCAGATGCGCGATGTTGGCCTTGGTGCCGGTGAAGAAGTTGTCGACGCACAGCACCTCGTTGCCCTCGCCCAGGAGCCGCTCGCACAAATGCGAGCCCAGGAACCCGGCGCCGCCGGTAACGAGGATGCGTTTGCTGGAGGCCATGAATCAAAGACCTTTCTTCTTGGTGAGGCGGTGAGCGGTTAGCGGGCGAGGGGAACGGACTGCCAGAGCACGGGCTCGGCCATCAGCCTATCAGGCGGGGCGCCGCCCCACGACATCCAGCGCGAGCGGTAGAACGCGGTCGAGGCGAGGGCGATCCGGAGGTCGCGGCCCGCGACCGGCGCGCGCGGCAACCCGAGTGCCGCCCACGGCAGCTGCAACTCGACCGTGACCCGCGGCTGGTCGGCGCCGAAATAAGTCGCGACCGCACCGGGTACCGGGCGGCAGTCATCGCCCGCGATCGCGCAGAGCTCGGCGCGGAACGAGTGGAACACGTAGGCGTTGGGACCGCGCAGCGACTCGGGGGGGATGATCGCCAAGCGGAACCGGCGCGCGCCGGCGCCGGCATCAACACCGATATCGATCCGGTAGGCCTCGCTTAAGGGAAACGCGTTACCGACCGTCAAGAGATCGACGTCGTAGTAATCCATTCCGATCGAGGCCAAAGCCAGGCCATCGCGGTTCCAGGCGAGGTAGTAGTCGCCGAACGGAACCTCGCCGGGGCCGGCTTCGATGCCGGGAACGAGCGCGGCGTCCTTGGGCCAATCGGCCAGATGCTTGTCGTCGAGCGCGACCGCGGCGCGCGGGATCGCGAAGCGAGTGCCCGGCGCCGGATCGAGGGCGCGTACGCGGTGTCGCCGCTCCAGGCTGCTCCGGTTGGCGGCGCCGAGCGCCCCGACCAGCCGCCGGTAGGGGCGATCGTTCAAGTCGACCAGACCGAAATTGTAATCCTCGCCGTCGGGGCGACCGCCGGTCGGGTAGTCGCGGTACTGGAACCAGTGGACGCCGATCATGTCGGGGTTGGCGGCGAAGCGCCGCATCGCCGCCGCCGCGCCGCGCGCGCGTTGCGCCTGGGTCGCGACCGTCATCAGGTGACTGTTGTTGGTATTGCCGCTTCGGTTCTGATGCGCGGCGAAGAACCACTCCGAGATCAGGATCGGGACCCCCGGCGCCAGCTCGCGCAACCCGTCGAAGAAATAGCGCGCGAGCCAGCCGTCGGGCGCATCGACGTTGTAGTTGGTCGAGATCGCATCGACATGGCCGACGGCGGCGCGGATCGCCTCAGGGTCGTAAAAGATCGGGAGGCGGTCGCCGAAATAGAGCGCCTCGGGATCGGCGGCGCGGATCGCGCGCCGCATGGTCGCGTAATAGTGCCCGGCCATGATCCGGGTCCAGCCGCGCACCGCGTCGATGCCGCGCCCGCCCGGCCTGAGCTGCACCAGTTGACCGGCCGAATAGAGCAGCCCCTCGAACGAGGTCGCTTCGAGCGGCGCGATGAAATCGGCGCTGAAACGCTGCCAGTCGTCGCCGTAGAAATCGCGGAGGTGCCGGATCAAGCGCTGCTTGGTGTGGTTGGTGTGCGGGCGTTTGATGAAATAGTTGAAGAGTGCGCCGTTCCACCACCCGACTTCGTTGTCGGAGTAGTAGCCGATCCGGTACGGCGTGCCGCGGTAGGGCCGGGTGAGCTCGCGCGCCTCGGCCATGACCCGCGCTTCGGCGTCGGGGTCGAACGGGTCGAGCCAGTGGTAGCGCGCCATGCGGCCGAGTTCGAGGTTGGGAAGGCTCGGCAGTTCGACCACCGCCGGCGGGAGCGAAAAGCCGCCGACGGTGTTGAAGCCCCAGGCCGCGAACCGGTCGCGAACGCGGGGCAGCCACGCCGCGACATCGTCGATGCCTTGGTCGGTCACAACGTTGACGCCGATCGAGAACAGCCGGTTGCCACAAGGATCGCGGAGCCATGCGGCGCCGCCCGCGCGCTCGACCTGCCAGCGCGTCGAGGGTGCATGGGCGAGGTCGGAGCAGGCCGCGGCGCCCGTCGCGATCATCGCGCCGAGCGCGGCGAGGATCGCCGCGGCGATTGTTCTGATAAAAGCCGTCATGCCCGGCGAAGGCCGGGCATCCACGTCGTTGCTCGCACGAAGCCGAAAGGAAGACGTGGATGCCCGCGACAAGCGCGGGCATGACGGCTCTTTCATTGCAGCTGTGCGTACGCTCATAGCCCGACCAGTTCGACAAAACGCTTGAGCACTTTGTCGCTCTCGAAATAGTCGCCGGCGATCTCGTGGGCGGCGCGGCAATGGCCGGGGTAATCCGAATCGATCGCATCGAGCGCCGCGCGCGCACTCGCCTCGTCGTCGAAGGCGAACAATCCGTGCCCGGTCGGGATCGTCTTCTCGAAGCCGGTCGATTGCGTCACCACCGGGCGGCCCGAGGCGAGATAACAGACGCTGCGGTCGCTGAACCAGCCCGAGCGGCCGCGGACGTAGATGTCCTTGGCGACGGTGAACTCGCCGCGCGAGTCGCGGATGAAAGCGGCGTAGGCGTCGAGCGTGCTCGACACCGCGACCGGATCGACCAGGTCCCAGCCGGAGCGCGTGATCAGCGCCTCGGTCTCCGGCTCCTTGGTGACCATGGCCAGGCGGAAGAGCTGTTGTGCCTTCTTCGGTAGGTCGAGGAAACGAAGGAAGTTGCCGTGCTTCGACCACTGGTAAGTGACGCCCTGCCACTCGATGTCTTTGATCGAGTGCTGCCAGGTGCCGATGGTCGAAAAGCGCTCGGGCGAGAGCGAATAGTCGGGGGTCCATAAATCGAGCACTACCGGCGGCCGCACCCGAACCCACGGCCGGTTCAAGGGCACGATGCAATCGGACTCGCCCAGATTTTCGCCGATCGTGCACAGCACGTTGTGGGCGTTGACGTAGGCGGCCGATTCGCGGTCGCCCTTGGCGAGCTTGATCTGCTCGTAGATCGGGTCGGTGTCGATCAGGATGCGGAGCGGGCACGCCATGTGCTCGTCGCGAAGCTTGGTGGTGCCGCACAGGTTGATGAGGGCGTCGGCCTCTCGAAACAGGCGGAACACGCGCTCGCGCCCCAGGTTGTGATAGAGCTCGGGCCGCGTCGGATCCCAGTAGGCCCAACGCTCGCCGAAACCGAACCGCTCCATCATGCCGCGCAGGAACGCGACGTTGCCGCTCGAATCCCAGGTGGTCGAGTTGGCGCGCGGGTCGTAGGGATTGGCGCCGTTGTCCTCGACGTACCAGACGTCGTAGCCCAGCCGCCGCAGGCCGACCAGGTAGTGGATCGCTTCCATGGCGACGCCGGCCAACGGCATCAGCGCGTGGTAGTGCATAACCACCACGGTCTTGCGTGCCGGCGCGCTCATAGGCCGACGGTCTCCGTCATGGCGCGAAGCAGGCGATCGCTCGCGAAGTAGGCCTCGGCGATGTCGCGCGCGGCGCGGCAGTGGTGCGCATAGTCCGACTCGATCGCATCGATCGCGGCCAGGATGTCGTCCCAGTCGTCGAAATAGAACAGTCCGCGGCCGCCCGGGACGTATTTGTCGGCGGCCGTCCCTTGGGTGATGACCGGCCGCCCGGCCGCGAGATACGTGACGCTCCGGTCCGACGACCAGCCGCACCGGGCGCGGACGTAGACGTCCTTGGCGACGGTGAACTCGGCCCGCGAATCGTGGATGAATTCGGCGTAGCGCTCCATCGTTTCCGAGATCGGCACCGGGTCGGCGAGCTCCCAGCCGTGGCTCGCGATCATGGCGTTGAGCTTGCGGTTGGGGGTCATCATCGCCAGCCGGAACAGGGCGTGCGGCGCGCGCTTCGGGAGATCGAGGAAGCGCTCGAAGTTGACGTGCTTCGACCACCGGTAGAGCTGGCCCTTGTGGGCGATGTCTTTGCCTTTGTTCTGCCAGGTCGCGACCGAGGTGTAGTGCGTCGGTCGGCGCGCGAAGTCGGGCTGCCAGAGATCGAGCACGACGGGCGGCCGGGTCTTGTGCCAGACGGTATCGCCCACGGGCAGCGGACAGTCGGGCGCGCCCAGGTTCTCGCCGTAGGTGAAGAAGTGGGTGTGGGCCCCGAGATAGTCGAGCGCGATCGGGTCTTTGTCGTAGAGGCGAATCTGCTCGTAGCCGGGGTCGGTCTCGACATAGACGCGGACCGGGCAGCGCAGATGCTCGTCGCGAAGCCGCGTCGCGCCGCACAAATTGAAGATCGCGTCGGCCTTGGCGTAGAGCGCGTAGAGGCCGTCGCGGTCGAGCCCGTGGTAGGAGCCGCCCTTGATCGGGTCCCAATAGGCCCAGCGATGGCCGAGCCCGTGGCGCTCCATCATCGCTTCGACGAACCCGCGATTGAAGGTCGAGTCCCACACCAGCGCGTTCTCGCGCGGGCTATACGGGTTGACGCCGTTGTCCTCGACGTACCACGCGTCGTAGCCGAGGCGCGTCAGTCCGACGACGTAGTTGACCGCCTGCCAGGCGATTCCGGCGAGCGGCATCTGGCCGGCGAAATGGAGGACGAGAACGGTCTTCTTGGTCATTGCAGGTCCGTCGTCATGGCCGAACCGGCTGCAGGCCGAGTCCCGGCGATCCACGGCGATCCACGGCGATCCGAGAATGGCGGGATGCGCGGGTCAAGCCGGTCGGGCCCGCGCATGACCGCTGCAAAACGCGTCGCGCTAACCATCGAGCGGACGGAACTGGGTGCGATAGAGCCGGGCGAACGCATCGTCCTTTGCCATCAGTTCGGCGAAGGTCCCGACCTCGACGATCCGGCCCTGGTCGAGCACGACGATGCGGTCGGCGCCGCGGAGGGTCGAGAGCCGGTGCGCGATCACGAAGGTGGTGCGGCCCTTGGTCAAGCTGTTCAGGCCGTCGACCACCAAAGCCTCGGTTTCGGCATCGAGCGCCGAGGTCGGCTCGTCGAGAATGAGGATTGGCGCGTTCCGCAAGATCGCCCGCGCGATCGTCAGGCGCTGCTTCTCGCCCTCGGACAGCGCGAGCCCGCCGTCGCCGACCCGGGTGGCGTAGCCGTCGGGCATCTGGGCGATGCGGGTGTCGATGCGGGCGAGCGCGGCGGCGGCGGCGATTTCGGCGTCGCTCGCCTCGGGCCGGCCATAGGCGATGTTCTCGCGCACCGTGAGCGGAAACACCAAGGGCGGCTGCAGCATCATCGAGACCTGGCGCCGCAGCGCCTCGATCCGGTACGCGCGGGCATCGACGTCGTCGATCGCGATCGATCCATGCAAAGGATCGAAGAAGCGCGGGATCAGGCTCAGCATGGTCGACTTGCCGGCGCCGGTCGGGCCGACGATCGCGATCCGCTCGCCGGGTTCGACCGCGAGGCTGACGCCGTTCAAGGCCGGGACGGTCACGTCGTAACGGAAGGCGACGTCCTGCCAGACGATCCGTCCGCGCGCGCCGGTTTCCGGGAACGTGCGGGGCCCGTCGCGCAGATCCGCTTCGACGTCCAGGACTTCGAACACGCGCCTCAAGCCGACGCGAGCGCTCTGCAGGATACCCCAGGTCTGGGTCAGCGTGTCGATCGGCTGATAGAGCGAGGCGAGGTAGGCGACGAACACCAGGAGCTCGCCCAGCAGCAGCTCGCGGTCCAAGACGGCGTGGGCGCCGAGGTAGAGGATGCCGGCGGTGCCGCACGCGATCACGATCGTGACCAGGCCGTTGTAGAGCGTCTGCGCGCTGTAGAGCCGGAGCGTGGCATCCAGGCTCGAGCGGCTCGCCGCCATGAAGCGGGTGTGCTCCTCGCGCTCCTTGGTGTAGGCCTGGACCACGCGAATGGCCGCGAGCGACCACGACGCCAGCGAGTAGACCTGGCTTTCGCGCTCGACCATGCGCTCGGCGGCGCGGACGATCGCGCGGTTGAAGAGGACGATCACGAACATGAGCGCCGGACCGACTAGGAGCGCGAGCAGCGTCAGGCGCCAATCGATCTGGACCATGATCGCGAACATGCCGATCAGGAGCGCGGCCGAGGTCACGATCGTCAGGAGACCGTTCATCACGAGGGTCTGCACCGCGAAGGTATCGGCGGAAACCCGGTACATGAGATCGCCGACCTGTCGGCGGCTATGAAACATGAGCGAGAGGCGCTGCAGGTGCGCATAGAGCACGTTGCGCAGTTCGTTGATCATGCGGTGCCCGATCGCGACCGTGAGCGTGTTGTAGAAGAAGGTGGCGGCGCTCAAGAAAACTTGGATGGCGACGATCGCGAGCGCCGCAAAGAGCAGGAGCTCGAGCGGCTGTCCCAACGCTGCGATCCAACCGGGCGCGGCGACATCGCCCAGGATGTGATCGACCACGATCTTGAGCGGCCACGGCTTCAGCAGCTCGAGGCTAGTGGTCACCGCCACCAGCGCCATGGCGAGCACGAACAGCCAGCGGTGGGGATAGACGTAGGCCAGGATCCGTCGCGACGCCTTGCCGCCGATCATGGGCTTCTCCGGCCGGCTAGACGTTTTGCGCCGGCGTCAGGTTGAGCGACAGGCCGACCCGCTCCAACACGGGCGTCAGGATGCGGCCGAGTTGCGCCGTCTGTAACAGGATTGAGGCGAGGTTGGCGAGGCCGATTGCGGCGACGCCGATCGCGACCGCCGGCACGTCGAGCACGAGCGCGCCGACGAACAGGATCGCGTAACCGCGCAGCAGCAAGTGCGACAGGCGCGACAGCCGTAATTGGCAGCGGATCCGGTGCAGGCGTTTGTTGCCGCCATGGTTCTCGGTGCCGACCTTGATCAACGCGCGCCCCCATAGGCCGCGGGCGATCTTGAGGTCCCAATCGTCCCAGCCCCGGTCGGTCTGCACGAAATACTTGCGCGGCGCGAGATAATCGACGACGCCGGCGATCAGCGCCTCTTTTTCGATGCCGGCTTCGGTCCAGTAGGACAGATAGAGCGCGCGTTCGGTCCAGGCGACCTTGGGCGGCTGCGCGGTCGATTCGAGCGGCGTTGCTTCGCCGCCGTTCAGGAGCCGGATACGCCAGCGCATCCGTTCCCAGCCGCGCAGCAGCGGGCCCAGGAAAACCAAAAGCGCGATCAGCGCCCGCGCCCGCAGGCCGGCAAAACGCTCGTCGACCGGGGCCTTGATCGCGCCGGCGATGCACATGGTCCAGGTCGCGGCGATCGGCAGCAGCCCGAGCCAACCCCAGCCGCCGGTCGCGGCACCCATCACGCCGAGGACGATCGCGATCGCCACCCATTCGAGCGTCAACGGCAGGAACGCGGCGAGCGAGGAGGGCGGCTCGTAGAGCGTCTGGAACATGCCGCGACCGAACACGCCGGCGTAGATCACCGGCCGGCGCGAGAACAGGAACGCGGCCGAGAGGTCGCCGTAGATGCGGCCGAGCCAGCGCGCCTGTCCGAACAGGTTGAAGCGGGTCGGATGCTTGGCGTAGACCAGCGCCTCGGCCTTGCCGTAGCCCCGCTGCTGCTGGAGGTAGGCGGCAACGGTGTTGCGCCGGTAGTGCCAGACCACCGCGGCCGGGCTGAAACCGATCCGGTAGCCCGCGTTCTGGAAGCGCCAACACAAATCGACATCGTCGCCGGCGGCGCGGTAGACCGGGTCGAACATGCCGACCTTTTCGAGTGCGGTCTTCTCGAACGCCATGTTGCAGCCGGCGATGTGCTCGGCCTCGTCGTCCGACAAGAGCACGTGTGTCGGCCCGCCCGGCGACACCGCGACCGCCGCCGGCACCAGCGAGTCTTCGGGTGGCGGGAAGTTGGGGCCGCCGATCGCGGCGAGGCCGCCCGACTGCATCTTGCCGACCAGATAGAGCAGCCAGTCGGGATCGGCGACGCAGTCGGAATCGGTGTAGGCGACGATCCGACCGGTCGCGGCCGCGGCGCCGACGTTGCGCGCGACCGACAAACCTTTGTTCTCTTGATTGATGATGCGGCAAAATTCGTAGCGCTCGGCGATCGCGCGGGTCGCATCGGTCGAGCCGTCGTTGACGACGATGACCTCGTAGTTCGGATAGTTGAGATGCTTGAGCGAGGCCAGGCAATCGTCGAGCGTGCGCTCGGCGTTGTAGGCGCAGATCACCACCGAGACCTTGGGACAGGCGTCGGGCGGCGGCGGCAGCGCCGCGCCAAACGCCTTGCGCACGGCGGCGAATGCCGGCTTCGGTCGGCGGTCGCGATCGACCAAGCCGAACGCCCAGTTCTCGATCGGGTGGCCGCCGGTGAACCACTCGTCGGTCCAGGCAAAGACGAAGGTGCCGGCGACGCCTTCGGCGAAGGCGGTCGGAACCTGCCAGCCGAGAAATGCCGCTTGGGCGTCGACGCCGTGATGCATCGAATCCATGCCGAGCTCGGTCAGAACCAGCGGACGATCGACAGCGAGGTTGTGGAGCCGCGCAAGATAACGGGCGAAGGGCTGCGGCGCGTGCAGATAAACGTTGAAGGCGAGGAAATCGAGGCACTCGAGGCCGAGATACTCGGTCGAGGGGTAGTTGGCATAGGAGACGAGCAGCTTGGGGTCGACCGCTTTGGCGACGTCGTAGAGATCGGCGATGAACCGGCTGACCGGCCGCGCGCCGTGCCAGCGCACCATGTCGGGCGGGATTTCGTTCCCGACCAGGACCGCGAAGGTCGCCGGGTGGCCGGCGAGCTGGCGTGCGCCGTCGCGGATCGTCTCGCGGATCCGGCGGCGTTCGCGGCTCGAATCGAGAAAGGCGATGTGTTGCGACCACGGCAGTCCGATCAAGAGCCGCAAGCCGTAGGCCGCGGCGCGGTCCAGGAGCCAGCGCGGCGGCGGCGTAAAGACGCGGACGGTGTTGATGCCGGCCTCGACCATGAGCGCGAAGTCGCGCTCGACGACCGCGGCCTCCGGGAACTGAGCGCCGTGACTGCCGACCCCGAACGGGCCGTAGGTGACGCCTTTGACGAAGTGCTTTTGCGCGCCGTGGAAGAACGACTTGCCGCGGACCGTTATCCGTTCGGTTCCGAGCGACGAGGTCGGGATGACCGTCGGGTCGGCGCGGTCGGTGAGGGCTAGTTGCATGACCTGGCGGTGCCTACGATCGCTGAGGCACGACGCTCCTCAGGCGAGCGTTCTTCTTGTCAGGCCGCTCGGAGCGGTCCGGCCGCGGTCCGTTCGCCGCGCGCGGCAGCCTGGCTCGCGTGCCAGCGAACCGCGCTTTCGACCATGGCATCGAGCTCGGAATGACGCGGCCGCCAGCCGAGCAACGCCGCGGCGCGGCCGGGGTCGGCGACCAACACCGGCGGATCGCCGGCGCGGCGGGGCGCCTTGACGGTCAAGATGCGCCGGCCGCTCACGCGCTCGACCGCCGCGACCACGGCCGCGACCGAATGGCCGCGGCCAGTCGCGAGGTTCAAGGCCTGCGAGCGGCCGCCGGCGGCGAGGAACTCGATGGCGCGGATATGGGCATCGGCCAAGTCGTTGACGTGGACGAAGTCGCGGATCGCGGTGCCGTCGGGGGTCGGGTAGTCGTCGCCGAAAATCGCGAGCGCCTCGCGCTGGCCGAGCCCGGTCTGGATCGCGAGCGGGATCAGGTGCGGCTCGGGCTCGTGCACTTCGCCGATCTCGCCGGAAGGATCGGCGCCGGCGGCGTTGAAGTAGCGGAGCGCCGTCCACTTCAAGCCGTAGGCGTCGCCGTGCCAGCGCAACATCTTCTCGACCATCAGCTTCGATTCGCCGTACGGGTTGATCGGGCATTGCGGCGTGTCTTCGCCGATCGGGACCGTCGCCGGCGTGCCGTAGGTCGAACAGGTCGAGGAGAACACGATGGTGCGGACGCCGACCGTATTCATAGCGTCGAGCAGATTCGCGGTGGCGAGCACGTTGTTGCGAAAATACTTGGCCGGGTCGGTCATCGATTCGCCGACATAGGCCGAACCGGCGAGGTGAACGACGGCGTCGATCTTTTCGTGCGTCAGCGTGCGGACCAGACGCAGCGTGTCGGCGAGGTCGCCTTCCTCGAACGGGCCCCAGCGCACCGCCCAGCGGTGGCCGGTGGTCAAATTGTCGTACGTCACGGGAACGTGACCTTGCTCGGCCAAGAGCCGGCATGTATGACTGCCGATGTAACCGGCGCCGCCGGTTACGAGAACCCGCAGACTGCGCATGGACGTTGACACTCGTGAATGGTGCTGCTGCTGCCCGACCCGTCCGGGGCCGGTCGATCCGGCCGTCCTCGCGAGCCAATCCGTAAACGCCCAGGCGTGAAGACTATTCCATGACCAAGCCGCCGTGCGAACCGCGGCCGATGGCGTGCGCATAGCACCTTTCGCCTTTGAAAATCAAGTGGTTAGGTGTGAACTGTCGCGCCTGGAATCCGGTCGCTGCGCGCGGTTTTTCTTGAATCTTCCTGGCCGTAGAGGGTGTTACGCCGCGCCGCCGGCGGCGACCGGGGTTCGGAGCAGTGGGCGCCCGCGTACAACCAGGAATAGAGCGATCGCGACGGTCACCATGTTCCAGAGGATGCCGTTGACGAAGGCGGCATCGTAAGACCCGGTCCAGTCGAACAGCGCGCCCGAGACCCACCCGCCGAACGCCATGCCGAGCAGGGTGGCGGTGATAACGAGACCGACGCGCGTCCCGGTCTCGGACGGGCGAAAGTGTTCGCGCACGATCATGGCATACGACGGCACGATCCCGCCCTGAAACAGGCCGAACAACGCCGACACCACCATGAGGACGCCGAGCGATTGGCTGGGCAGGAACAGGACCAGCGCGATCGCCTGCAGCACCGCTCCCAGCAGCAACGTGCGCGCGCCGCCGATGTGATCGGAGATCCAGCCGGAAACCAGGCGGCTGATGACGCCGCAGCCCAGCATCACCGACAGCATCTCGGCGCCGCGCGCCGAGCCGTAGCCGAGATCGGTGCAGAGCGCGACGATGTGAACTTGCGGCATCGACATGGCGACGCAGCAGCCGACCCCGGCGATGCAGAGCAGCGCTTGCAGGCCGTTGGGCGGGAGCCCGAGCGGGCGCTCGGCCGCCGCCACTGCAGGCGCGCGCGCGGCATGCGGCGTCGCGCGGGCGGGCGAAGTGAAGGCCGGGGCCGCCGGCCGCAACAGCCACGCCAGCGCGACGATCAAGGCGAACGAGACGAGGCCGATCGCCATGTAGGTATCGCGCCAGCCATACGCTTCGATCAGCGCGTGCGAGAGCGTCGGCCACACGCCGCCGGCTAGGTAGTTGCCGCTCGAGACGATGGCGACGGCGATGCCGCGGCGGCGGTCGAACCACAGCGAGATGTCGGCGACCAGCGGCGCAAAGGTCGCCGAATTGCCGATCCCGATCACGAAGCTCCCGGCGGCGAACACCGCGAGCGAGGGTGCAAAGGCGGCGATCGCGAAGCCGACCGCGACGAACGCCGCGCCGATCAGGACCGACACCCACACGCGAAAGCGGTCGGACACCATGCCCAGGCTGATCGAGCCGATCGCGAACCCGATCAGATTCATCGTGTAGGGGAGGGAGGCGCCCATGCGCGCGGTCGTGAATTCGGCTTGCACCAACGGCAGCACCACCACGACCACGTACATCCCGGCGCCGCCGATCGTGCCCAGGAGCAGCGATGCGGTTAGCCTGATCCACGGATAGGACGGGCGCTCGTGCCAGCGCTGGCCGGCCGGGTCGACGGAATCGGATCGCCGGATGGTCATCGGTCGGCGCACCATGCCTTGTCCGCGTTTGCCTGCCAAGCGTCGGGTGTCACGCAATTGTGAGCGAGCGCGACACTAGCGCCCGGATCGGACCGGTATAAGCTCGGGTGCCCGTGTGTTCGACCCGGGTGTGCCCGCCAACGCTGGCGCGCCCACCACAAACGAGGAGAGACGTCATGAAACGGATGATGATCGCAACAGCCGCGCTCGCGCTGCTCGCAACTCCGGCATTCGCCGGCTCGTGCCCGGCACATATGAAGGCGATCGACGAAGCGCTCGCCAAGAATCCGCAGCTCACTGCGGCGCAATCGGCCGACGTGAAGAAGTTCCGCATGGAAGGCGAAGATCAGCACAAGGCCGGCAAGCATGCCGACTCGGTCGCGACCCTCGCCAAGGCCAAAGCGATCCTCAAGATCCAGTAGGCGCTTTTTTGCACCGGTGCGGGGCGGGAGGCGACTCCGGCCCCGCGCCCTTTCGCGCCCGCAAAAACGAAAAAAGCCGCCCGCGCGGGCGGCTTTTCTTCGTCGTGGCGACGAGAGTCGGCTGGTTATGCCGCCTCGATCGTGCCGACCTCGGTCTTGCCCGACCGGCTATCGGTCCGGGTGTCGAACGACACGCGCTGACCTTCGGCCAGCGGCTGCATGCCGGCACGCTCGAGCGCGGTGGCGTGCACGAACACGTCTTGTCCGCCGCCTTCCGGCTGAATGAAGCCGAAGCCGCGCTGCGTGTTGTAGAATTTGACGATACCAGTCTTCATTTTTCAGTCCTTTTCGTGAGTTGAATGATCTACCGCGACCCGGGGGGCGCCGAAGCGCGCCGCAGGAGACAGCAGTCGATGTTTGGTGAGAGTCTGAACGTGCGCCGGCGCTGTGCGCTGGCTAACGGCCCGATGGTCCGGCCAAATGTCGATGGCGCTAATGTAGGCCGATTCGCCAGCTTTACAAGGACAATCGCGACTCGATCGGCGGAAGGCTAACCGTCGGCGGCGCTTTTCCGGGCCGCTTTGCGCTCGCTCGCCGTCAGCTTGGCTTTGCGCTCGACCTCGACGGCCGCCGTGGTTTCCTTGTCGGCTGCTTCCTTAGCGAGGCGCAACGCCCGCAGGCGCTGGGTCTTGGCGAGACTCGCGGCCGCGCCCTGCTCGACCTCTTTCACCGCTTGGGCGGCATCGCGCTTGACCTTGGCGCGCCAGATTTCGGCGCTCAAGCGCGTCGCTTCGTCCCGATCTCTGCTCGGTCTCGACATCGGATCACCTACTATGTCGCGAATCGTGGCGTGCGGCCGCACCGGCGCCACTGTCGCATCCGCTTGCGCGGGTGCCGGTTCGACCCTCGGCCTCATTCGCTCGGCTGTCAAACTTTTTCGGCCGGGCCGGCCGGTCATGCGACGCGGATCGTTGCGATCCCCGCAAGGATCAAGCCAATCGCGAGCCAGCGCCAGCGCCCGACCGGCTCTTTCAGGAACACGGCCGCGATCGCGGCGGCAAAGAGGACGCTGGTCTCGCGAAGCGCGGCAACCAGCGCGATCGGTGCCAGCGTGAAGGCCCAGATCGCGATCCAGTAGGAGCCGAGCGAGAGCGCGCCGGCGACGAGCCCGGAACGCCAGGATGACGCCAATGGCGCGAACGCGGCCCGGCCGCGCGCGACCAACGCGTAGGCGATCATGACGAAGCCATCGCCCACGAACAGCCACAGCGTGAAGCCCGACGCGGTGCCGGCCAGCCGTGCGCCGATCCCGTCTACCAGGGTGTATGCGGCGGTGAAGGCAGCCGTCGCGATCGCGTAGAGAAACGCACGCGGCGGCATCGCGCGCCGGTCGGCACCGCCCTTGAATGCCATACCATCACGCCCACGCCGATTGCCGCGACCGCGGCTGCTGTGGCCGGGCTCAGCGCTTCGCCGAGCATCCCGGCCGCAACCAGCGCGACCGCCATCGGCGCCGCGCCGCGGGCGAGCGGGTAGACCTGGCTCAGATCGCCGTGCGCGTAAGCGCGGATCAGGAAAATCTTGTAGCCCGAGTGGAGCAGCGCGGACGCGACGAGCCACGGCCATGCCGCCGAGGCCGGGAGCGCGAACCACGGCGCGAGCACGAGCGCGATCCCGCTCTGGACGAGTGCCAGCAGCAGGATCGCGGCGAAGCGGTCGAGGCCGATCTTGACCACCGCGTTCCAGCCGGCGTGCATCGCCGCCGCCGCGAGGATCGCCGAAAAGACGAGGAGGTCCATAGGCTCACCTCGCGACTTGGCTCACGGCGAGACGGGTTTCGGAGCTGAGGCGTTCAGGTGTCGAGCACGGACGGGTGGAAAAGCTCACGCGGGGCGACCGGTCGTTCGATTAACCCTTGGTCGGCGAGGTAGCCGATGAACTGCTCCAGATCGCCGCGATTGTGGGCGAACTCCGGGTATCAACGAGGGATAGGAACTTCCTTCTCCTCCGTGCCGGAGCTAACAAGCGTTTTGCGCAGGAAGGCAATGGCACGGTCGCGGGCAGCGTCGCGCTGCGGTCCCTGAAAGAACAGCGAGTGACCCTCCCCCTCATAATATTGCGCTTCCAATGCAAGGCTGGCTGCGCGAGCGGCGGCTTCGAACTCACGCGCCTCGGAGACGGGAATGATCTGGTCGGAGGTGCCCTGCAGCATCAGCACTGGGACCTTGATCTTGCTGAGATAGAGGATCGGAAAATCGTCACGATAGGTGCCTTCGCGTTTGGGGTAGGCATAGATTGGTGCCGCCGCGACGACGGCACGAACAGGGGCGTCCGTTACCGCGAGGAACAGTGCTGCCGTGCCGCCGCGCGAATGGCCCCAGACGGCGACGCGGTCGGGCGCCACGCCCGGCAGGCCACGAGCGAAGTCGATGATGGCGCGAGCGTTTTCAACGGTCTTGAGGTTGGCACCATCGAAAGCCGCACCTTTCGGGCAGGGCAGAATCGGCGGCGTCGGAAAGCCCGGCGGCATATGGTTGCCCTTGAACCAGCACCCGGCAACCGCAACGAACCCGGCGGCTGCAAAGGCGTCGGCCATTGGAACATAACTCGTCACGAAGCCTGCCGTGCCATGCAGCAGGACCACCGCAGGAAAGGGGCCGTCGCCCTGTGGCCGCGCTATGTAAGCTCGGCCCACCGCCCCCTTGGGCATGGGTACGTCGACCAAGCTCTCCGCAATCCGTTCCAGTGCGGCTCTCGGATCGGGAGAACTGTCGCTGGGCTGCGCCCCGGCGGGTATGTCGCAGACGAGGGCACCCGCCAGTACAGCCAAAGCGATAGCAATGCCTCGGATGCTCATGACCCTTTCCGGTGAGTTATGGCGGCGGCCTGTTGCCAGCTCAATCGTTGATAAGATGAATCTTGAAGTTCAAGCCTCGCGATCGGTTGTCCACCGATTTGGCCGGCCTCGATCGCTCCACCCGGTCGGCGTCTGAGGTCAAGTCCCCTGACGCTCTAGCGCAATCTGCGCGAAGGCGCACCGACTCGCGGGGAGCGGCGCCATGTTCGGTTCCGCCGCTATTAACCGGACCGCCCGCGCGCTCGAGTGCCGCCTCGATGAGCGGCTTGTTGACGATCGGAGTTTCGGCGGCGATGACCCCGAGCATCACGGCACTAGAGTTGGGCGGTTGGGTGTTCGTCAAAGGCAAGCCTTTGTTCAGGGGGCCACAACGATGATAGCGGCGCAGACCGCCGGCCCGTGCCGGCGGTAGCTGTGCCTGGCGCCGGAATCGAAATACAAGGCGTCCCCCTGGCCAAGCACGACGTCCTCGCCGTCGACGCTGACCACGAGTTGGCCCTTGAGGGTATAGATGAGTTCAGCTCCTTCGTGCTGGTGCGGCTCCGACGGCGTCGATTGTTTGGGAAACTCGGCGTAGAAGCCCCGCATCCTGCCATCTGTGACTGGGAAGTCGAGGCTCTCGAAGAAGTAGCCGGGCGAGTCATTGCCCGGCCTGTCAGGCAGGCGCAGGCGGTCTTTCCCGCGGACGACCGCGATCAACGGCCGCTCGAAGCCTTCAACGAAAAAATGCTCGAGGCCAACGCCGAACACAAGCGCTATGCGCAGCAGCGTCGGCAGCGTCGGGAATAACTTGCCGCGCTCGATCTTCGACAACAGCGCGGCTGACAACCCGGTGTGCTCGCCGAGTTTCACCAGCCCTAATTTCTTGTCGAGCCGCAGGGCTCTGATTTTCGAGCCGATCTTGTAGCGCTCGAGCCCGCTCTCCAGGGTTTTCGAAAGCATGACGTCCTTCTCCGAGTCTTCTACCGCGATCAAACTACCGCGTTGTTTATTAAAAAGAAAAACTTAATTCATTTTATGAAAATATTATTGACAATTAAACATATTTTCTCTAAACGAAAAGGGCTTCCACGCGATGGAGGCGGTTGCCGGCGAGCCCGCTGGCGGTCATCCCACAAGAGCAAAAGGACGGACATAGAGTCATGAAAAGAGTTATTGCAAAATTCGTGGTGGCCTTTGCCACTGCGTTTGGTCTCGTGGTCGGCAGTGCGAACGCCGACGCGGCTGAGAAGGATGTCGTGGATACGGCGGTGGCCGCCGGTCAGTTCAAGACTTTAGCCGCGGCGCTAGGCGGAGCCGGGCTTGTCGCCACGCTGAAGGGGCCTGGACCGTTTACCGTGTTCGCCCCCACCGACGCGGCGTTTGCAAAGTTGCCGCCCGGCACGGTCGAGAACCTGCTGAAGCCGGAAAACAAGCAGCAGCTCACCGCGATCCTCACCTATCACGTCGTACCAGGCGTCGTTAAGGCGGCGGACGTCGTGAAGCTCAAGGAAGCTAAGTCGGTAAACGGCAAGATGCTCACTGTCTTGCTGAAGGACGGTGCGGTCATGATCAACGGCGCCAAGGTCACGGCCACGGACATCGGCGCGTCGAACGGCGTCATCCACGTCGTTGACACCGTCATCCTTCCGCCGCAAAGCTAGTCCGCTCGCCGGGTCGTCGCCCGCGCGGCGACCCGGTTCACGACAAGGCAGGGCGTGCGGATGCCTCTCCCGGGATTCGATCTTGAACCGAGAAAGCCGTTTGTTGCGTGGACGCTTGGTTGGGATCGGCGATCAGTGATGGGACCGAACTAAACATAATGCTGAACATTGAGGAGCATGACGATGTTGAGAGAAGCATGGGATACGGTGATGAACCCAGAGCGAAATCCTCTGGTTAAGCTTCCAAAAATTGTTCGCTTTCAGCTGATGGCGACCCTGGCATTCATGTGGTCTGCCATCTTTTGCCTCAGTGCGGGTCTCTTTGTGTGGTTCCCGGAGTTCGTCTTCGGTCACATCGCGCTCTTGCTGATGGGCATCTTCGGGACTGGCTTCATTTTTCGCGTTCGCACTCCGTAGCGAAAAATATGAGGCGGAAACTGATCAAAACATCGCGGGAGGTTGATCGTGGACGCGACTAGCATCGCCATCCAAGTCGTTCTGATAATTGGAGTGGCCGGCGTGCTCTATGCGACACTGGTCCGACCGCAGCAGCGTAAGCTGAAACAACATAGGATGATGCTCGCCAACCTCCAGCCCGGGGATCGGGTGGCCACCACGGGCGGGCTCGTCGGCACGGTTATCGGTATCGAAAACACGAAAACCGCAACGGTCGAAATCGCCGAGAACACCCGGGTGACGATCATCCGGGATCGGATCGACGAAATCTTGCGCGAAGCCAAGTGACGTCAGCGTCCGCCCAACCGCTGCTTAGTCGCATGTGCGCGCTGCTCCCGAAAACGCCGCCAGCGTGATTGTAGAAACCGCGGTGTGAAAAGGAGCGGTCAGTGAAGCGTTCACGGCTCACAGAAAAGAAATGGATCGTTGCGGTGGCGCCTCCGCATGTTTCGGTCCGCTATGGTTTGAAAATGGAGGCTGATCATGGCTGTTAGCGAGAAAGTGCCGGCCGGCAGCGACCTTCCGGTCTCTGCCCGGATACGAGATCGTTTGCGACGCGCGGGCACGCGGTTCCATGCCAACGACGACATCTCCGGGTTCATAGAGCCTGGCGAGCTAAGTCTTTTGTTGGATGAGGTCGCGGACAAGATGAGTTCCGTCCTCGAGAGCCTGGTGATCGATACCGAAAACGATCACAACACGCGCGGCACCGCGCGCCGCGTCGCAAAAATGTATCTAAACGAGGTGTTCCGGGGACGCTACTCGCCGGCTCCGCCGGTGACGGAGTTTCCCAACGCTGCCAACCTCAATGAGTTGATGATCGTGGGACCGATCACCATTCGCAGCGCCTGCAGCCATCATCTCGTTCCGATCATGGGACGGCTGTGGGTCGGTGTGATGCCCAATCAGCACTCAAACCTGATCGGTTTATCCAAGTATGCCCGACTTGCCGAATGGATCATGACACGGCCGCAGATCCAGGAGGAGGCGATAACACAAATGGCCGATCTGCTGATGGATTTGGTTAAACCGGATGGCTTGGCGGTCATCATGGAGGCCGACCACTTCTGCATGCACTGGCGGGGCGTGAAGGATACGGCGTCCAAGATGGTCAATAGCGTCATGCGTGGCTCTTTCCTCAAAGATTCAGCATTGCGACGCGAGTTCCTGTCGCTGATCAACATCAACACTTGAGGTTTCAATGCTCGTCCGCTGTCTCTACGCTAGTCGCCCAGCGAAGCTGATGACCTCGGCGCTCATCGATGAAATTTTGAAGCAATCGTGTGCCAATAATCCCGGTCAAGGGATCACCGGCTTGTTGTCCTTCACGAACGAAGTATTCGTTCAGGTCATGGAAGGTGGCCGTGACGAAATCTGCAAGTTGTTTAATGCGATCGTACGAGACGAACGCAACAAGGACGTGTGCTTGCTGGTCTACGAGGAGATCAAAGAGAGGCATTTTGGCAACTGGACTATGGGGCAGGTCAAACTTGAAGGGATAAACCCGGGTGTGATGTTGAAGTATTACGAGAAAGCCGAATTCAACCCCTTCAATGCTCCCGGTCACGCAACCATGTCGTTGATGATGGAGCTGGTAGCTACTGGGGCAATTGTCAGCCGCGTCGGCGCGTAGGCTAGCGCCACGTCCGTGAGGATATCACCGAGGCTGAGCTCTTCGACACCTTCACCGGGCCCGGCGCGCCCGCTGCCGGACGAGGTCCGGGAGCTCGAGGCGGCGGAATGACGGCGGCCGTGGCAAACCATCGTCTCGCGCTGGTCCTGTTCCTCGTTCTCGTGGCCGGCGGCGGTCTCGCCATCGGCTACCTGACGATGCCCGGCGCGTGGTACGCGCAACTGGCCAAGCCCGCCTTCACGCCACCGGGCTGGATATTCGCCCCGGTGTGGACGGTGCTTTACATCATGATCACCGTCGCCGGCTGGTGCGCCTGGCGGCGCGATCGCCGCGGCCGGCCGGTGACGGCCTGGTGGACGCAGTTCGTCCTTAACTTCCTCTGGCCGCCGGTGTTCTTTTCGGCCCACCAGATCGGCCTCGCACTCGCCATCATCCTCCTGCTGCTTGCCGCCATTCTTGCCTTCATCGTCCTGTCCTGGCGGGAGGATCACGCGGCGGTGGGGCTGTTCGTGCCCTATGCCGCCTGGGTGGCATTCGGAACGGCTCGATCTTCACGTTGAACTGACCGGACGCCGAATGCGCCGCCGTATCGTCATCGTCAACGACAAGATGCAGCGAGGCTACCGCTACGTGCTTGCCGCTGCGGCTGGTCGCGACTTCGACCCCGCATTTCAGCCGGACCTGACGCCGCAAGAGATGCTCGAACTCGGCGTATTCTGTGGCAAGTACCTCACCGATTGCCGGGACGAATTTCCGGCGAACTGGTTCGCGCGGGCGAAGCTGTCGCCCGCCCGGCGCGACTGCTCGCTCAATTACTTTGGCGTGGACGCCAGCCAACCCCTGTCGGAATGGCGGCGGAAGGGCTGGATTCATCCTGACGATCCGCGCGGCTGGTTCCAGTGGTATTGCCGCTATTACATGGGCCGGCGCACGCCGGAGGAGGACGCGCGCCAGATCAACCGGTGGAAGGCATTCCGACGACACATCGCGCAGATCAAACGGAACTGCGAGCCGGGGGATCGGTTTTGCCGGCCGCGCCAGCGCCAAGCGCTCTTGCATTGGGCCTATGATAGCCGGATCATTTGAGAGCGGCGTTTTGACGGCGGTCGGTATCGGAGGGGCTACAGGAGTCGACTGCCATTACGCAAGACGAGTACGACAAAAAGGCGCTCGGATTGAAGGAGCTGCTGCACGCCATCGAAACGCTGATCGCACAGCGCCGAACCGGCGAGGGGGCCTTCCGAACCACGCTGGAAAACTTGATTTCCGCGGCCTCGTGCGCAGCCGATATCCTCGTGCGTTCGAATATCGAGCAAAAGCGAAAGTTGATCGCTTTCGTCTTTTCGAACCTCAAGCTCAGAGGAAAAAAGCTGGAGTTTACTTGTGTTCGCCCTTCGACCTGATGGTCAATCGGCGCTCTTATGCAAGATGGCTGGGGGACTAGGATTCGAACCTAGGCTGCCCGGGTCAGAGCCGGGAGTTCTACCGCTAAACTATCCCCCAAGTAATGTGGTGAGGACCGTGAGCGCCGCAAAGCGCGCGCATCATTGTCCCGCGCTAGGCTCAAGTCAACGTCGCGCACGCCCGCGCGTCGGTTCGAAGCGGCGCGCGGTTTTTTGTCAGCCCTCACCCGAATAGGTGATGGTGCGCCTGCGCGCGTTTGCTAGGATGGGGGCGAATCGGAAACGAGTCGCCGCCCGGTTCGCGCCGGCCGGCGATGGGGAGTCAGTTGGTGGAGGAAGAGCCCACTCGCCGCGCGGAGGAACGCGGGCCGGGCGCCCGCGCGGAATCGCGCGGACGCCACGACCACGTATACGCCGCGCTCGATCTCGGCACCAACAACTGCCGGCTCCTGGTCGCGCGCCCGGCGCGCGACACCGGCGGTTTCGAGGTGATCGACGCGTTTTCGCGGATCGTGCGCCTGGGCGAGCGCGTGTCGAAGACCGGCTATTTGAGCGAGGCGGCGATCGAGCGCACCGTGCGCGCGCTCCGCGTGTGCGCGGCCAAGATCGAGCGCCGTGGCGCGACCCGGGTCCGCTCGGTCGCGACCGAGGCCTGCCGGCGTGCCCACAACGGTGCCGACTTCATCCGTTTGGCCGGCGCCGAAACCGGGATCGACATAGACATCATCACCCCCGACGAAGAGGGGCGGCTCGCGCTCGCCGGATGCATGCCGCTGATCGTCGCCGAGGCGGCCTACGCGCTGGTGTTCGACATCGGCGGCGGCTCGACCGAAGTGATGTGGCTTGAACAGCGGGCCGGCGGCGAGCGCGCTCCGATCGATGCGATCTCGCTCCCCTTGGGCGTCGTAACCTTGGCCGAACGATTTGGCGGCCGCGATGTGACGCCGGCGATCTACCGCGCCATGGTCGAGGAGACCCGCGCGCTCCTGGCCCCGCTCGAGGCGCGCAACGGCATCGGCCGCCACACCGCCGCCGGCCGCATTCAGATGCTCGGCACCTCGGGCACGGTCACGACGCTCGCCGCGATCCATCTCAGGCTTCCCAAGTACGACCGCGCGCAGATTGACGGCTGCTGGATCGAAACCGCGGCGATCGAGACGACCACGCAGATGCTGCTCGGGATGAGTTTTCGCGACCGCATCCTCCACCCCTGCATCCGGCGCGGCCGCGCCGACCTCGTGATCGCCGGTTGCGCGATCCTGGACGCGATCTTGCAGATGTGGCCGGTGCCCAGGCTCCGCGTCGCCGACCGCGGCTTGCGCGAGGGTATCTTGCTCGGGCTGATGGCCGAGGCCGATCACGAGGCGATCGCTACGGCCGATCGCGAAGCGATAGCCGAGACCGATGGCGAGGCCGCACCCGCGGCGTGAGCGCCGGATCGGGGCTTTGCTCTCAGCACCGATTGCTTTATGTCTCCGCCATGACCAAATCCGCCGTCCGCGGCCGTCACCTCCGCGAGCGGGTCAAGACGGCGAAAAAGCGGTCGTTGTCCTCGACCCTCTGGCTCGAGCGCCAGTTGAACGACCCCTACGTCAAGGCGGCCAAGGCGGACGGCTACCGCTCGCGCGCCGCCTTTAAGCTCGAGGAACTCGACCACCGCTTTCGCCTGTTCCGCCGCGGCGGCCGCGTGCTCGACTTGGGCGCCGCGCCGGGCGGCTGGACCCAGGTCGCGGTCGCCCGCGTCGGCGCCGCCGAGGGCAAGGGTGCGGTCTATGGCCTCGACCTCCAGGAGATCGCGCCGATCCCCGGGGCGACGCTCTTCGTTCTCGACATCCACGCCACCGACGCGTTGGCGCGGATTGCGGCCCGCGTCGGCGACCCGGTCGATGTCGTCCTCTCCGACATGGCGGCGTCGGCGACCGGCCACGCCGCGACCGACCATATTCGGATCATGGCGCTCGCCGAACTCGCCTTCGAGGTCGCGACCCAGGTCCTGAAGCCGGGCGGCGCCTTCGTCGCCAAAGTGCTGAAGGGCGGCACCGAGCGCGTGCTTTTGAACCGCTTGAAGCAGCACTTCGCGACCGTTAAACACGCCAAGCCGCCGGCCAGCCGGGCGGACTCGGCCGAGGCTTATGTCGTCGCGATCGGCTATCGTTCATAAATGTTGTAAATCAAATCATTATCAATGAAATATAGAGTAGAAAGTGAAGCTGATTTGGCGCCATATCTGGCGCCAACCCCGATCATCCAAGCCGACCACCCGGCGATCCAGGCGTTCGCTCTGGATGCCATCGCCGGCGCGACCGATCCAGTCGAGCGGGCGTGCCGGCTCTATTACGCGGTGCGGGACGGCATCCGCTACGACCCCTATTCGATCGTGCTCTCGGTCGAGGGCCTTTCAGCCACGCGCTGCCTCGCCGAGCGGGTCGGCTTTTGCGTGACCAAGGCCGCGCTCTTAGCCGCCGCCGCCCGCGCGGTCGGCATTCCGACCAAGGTCGGCTATGCCGACGTCAGGAACCACCTCGTCACCGGGCGGCTCAAGGTGCTGATGGATACCGACGTGTTCGTATTCCACGGCTACAACGAGCTTTACCTGGCGGGCCGCTGGGTCCAGGCGACGCCGATCTTCAACATCGAGCTCTGCCGCAAGTTCCGGGTGAAGCCCTTGGAGTTCGACGGACGCACCGATTCGATGCTGCATCCGTTCGACGAGGATGCGCGCCAACACATGGAATACGTACGTCATCATGGCACCTTCGCCGACGTGCCGCACGCGATCATCCTGCCGGCGTTCGCGCGCGCCTACGGAAAAATGTTTAAGGACGGCCGCGTCGTGAAGCTGGGCGATTTCGGCGCCGAAGCGGAGGCCGAGCGCGCGCGCCCGGCGTAAGCGCGGCGGCTTTTGCATTTGCCGCCGCTCGTGGCATAGTGCGCCACTTTTTTGGCGGAGGACGCATGGAAATCAAGGAGGCTTATACCTTCGACGACGTCACCCTGGTTCCCGCCGCCTCCTCGGTCCTGCCCTCAGAAGTCGATACCCGCACCAAGTTCACGCCCGCGATCGAGCTCAAGATTCCGCTGATCTCGGCGGCGATGGACACCGTGACCGAGTCGGGCCTCGCGATCGCGATGGCCCAGGCCGGCGGCATCGGCGTCATCCACCGTAACCTCGGCGTCGAGGCCCAGGCGACCGAGGTCAAAGCGGTCAAGAAGTTCGAGTCCGGCATGGTCGTCAACCCGGTGACGATCGGGCCCAATGAGCCCCTGAAGGCCGCGCTCGGGCTGATGGAACGGCACCGGATCTCCGGCATCCCGGTGGTCCAGCCCGCGGGCGGCAAACTGGTCGGCGTCCTCACCAACCGCGACGTCCGCTTCGCCAACGATCCGGACGAGCCCGTCCACGCGCTGATGACGAAGCAGAACCTTGTCACGGTGCGCGAGGGCGTCTCGCTCGCCGAGGCCAAGCGGCTCCTGCACCAGCACCGGATCGAGAAGCTCCTGGTGGTCGACCACGACTACCGCTGCGTCGGCTTGATCACCGTCAAGGACATCGAAAAAGCGCAGACGCATCCCAACGCGTGCAAGGACGAGCAGGGGCGGCTCCGGGTCGCCGCCGCCGTCAACGTCGGTGAGGAAGGCGTCCGCCGCACCGAAGCCCTGATCGAGGCGGGCGCCGACGTGATCGTGGTCGACACCGCGCACGGCCACTCGCGGCGCGTCCTCGACATGGTCGCGCGCATCAAGAAGATCTCGAACTACACCCAGGTCGTCGCCGGCAATATCGCCACCAAGGTCGGCGCCCAGGCGCTGGTCGATGCCGGTGCCGACGCGGTCAAGGTCGGGATTGGACCGGGCTCGATCTGCACCACCCGGATCGTCGCCGGGGTCGGCGTGCCGCAGCTCTCGGCGCTCTTGGAGGTCGGCGAGTTCTGCCTCGCCAAAGGCATCCCCTACGTCGCCGACGGCGGCGTTCGCACCTCGGGCGACATCGCCAAGGCGATCGCCGCCGGCGCGAGTTCGGTCATGATCGGGTCGCTACTGGCGGGGACCGACGAAGCGCCGGGCGAGGTGTTCCTCTACCAGGGTCGCTCGTACAAATCCTACCGCGGCATGGGGTCGCTCGGCGCGATGGCGCGCGGCTCGGCCGACCGCTACTTCCAGCAGGAAGTGAAGGACACGCTCAAGCTCGTGCCCGAGGGGATCGAGGGCCAGGTACCCTACAAAGGCCCGGTCGGCGCCGTCATCCACCAGCTGATCGGCGGGCTCCGGGCCTCGATGGGCTATACCGGGAATGCGACCGTCGGGGCGATGCAGAAGGGCTGCACCTTCCGCCGTGTCACCTGGGCCGGCTTGCGCGAAAGCCACGTCCACGGCGTCATGATCACCCGCGAGGCTCCCAACTATCCGACCGCGTCGTCCTGAGGCGGCGGCGCCGTGCGTGCCTTGCCGCTCACGGCAAGCGGGTCTTGCCCGGCACACGCGAGCGTGTCTTGAAGGGGCTGGGCCGGCTCGATTATATGAGCGGGAACGAGCCTTGAGGGCGAAAGCGGGGCGCCGCTCGGGCATCGTTCGATCACGGATGAGGTGAGACCATGACCCGATTCTTCCTGAGCCTGGCTGTGGCGGCGCTGCTGGCGCTCGCCGGGCCGATTCCGTCCGCGCTCGCCGCCGGCGGCAGCGACACATCGACCGCGGCGCCGCCCAAGCCCAAGAACTTGGACCTTGAAAAAGGCGCGGCGGCGATCCAGAAGCAGAATTGGGGCGAGGCGATTTCGCACCTGATCAAGGCGGCGGCGACCGAGACCAAGAACGCCGATATCCAGAACTGGCTGGGCTTCGCCTACCGCAAGAGCGGCAACCCGCAGAAGGCGTTCGAGCATTACACCGTGGCGCTCCAGCTCGACCCCAAGCACAAGGGCGCGCACGAATACATCGGCGAGGCCTATCTCGAGACCAACAACCTCGCCAAGGCCGAGGAGCACCTGAAGAAGTTGGACGACATCTGCACCTTCGGCTGCCAGGAGTTCCGCGACCTCCGCGCCGCCATCCAGGCCTACAAGAAGAAGAACAACATCGCGAGCTGAGGCGCCGTCGTTCGAACGTCGCAAGGGCGTCCCGTTCGGGGCGCCTTTTTTCGTTCACGACGCGCTGCCACGAGCGGTCGTTGACGCGCTTTTTCGTAATATGTACAACTGATCTGCTTCTTACACATTAGTTTGACAAATGCGCACCAACATCGTGATCGATGACGCGCTCATGCGCGAGGCGATGCGGCGCTCGGGCTGCAAGACCAAGCGCGCCGCGGTCGAGGAAGCGCTCCGGCTCATGGTACGTCTGTGTAAGCAGGCCGACATCCGCAAGCTCCGCGGCAAGTTGCGGTGGCGGGGCTCGCTCGATGACATGAGGCGCGACCGTTGATCCTGGTCGACTCCTCGGTTTGGATCGATTACTTCAACGACGCGCCGTCACGCGAGGCCGCGCTCCTCGACGCGTGGATTGGACAGCGTATTCTACTAACCGGGGACCTCATTTATGCCGAGGTTCTGCAAGGGTTCCGTTCCGAGCGCGACTTCGAGCGCGCGAAATGGGCCCTCGATCGGCTCGACTTCGAACCTATGGTTGGACGCGAGGTTGCCGTCGCGGCGGCACGCACCTATCGGCGTTTGCGCGGCCGCGGCGTGACGGTTCGCAAGACGATCGACGTTCTGATCGGCGCGTTCTGCCTGTTGCGCGGGCATGAACTGCTTCACAACGACCGCGACTTCGCCCCGCTGGTCGAGCATTGTGGGCTACGCGTCGTCTAGGCGGTCGGAGCGACTGGAGCTGGTGGCGCGTCGGTCTGGACTCGGACAGGGCGCCCGCCTAGGGTCGCGTCCGCCGCCATGACCGACACCGTCCTGATCATCGATTTCGGCTCGCAAGTGACGCAGCTGATCGCGCGGCGCGTGCGCGAGTCGGGCGTGTTCTCCGAGGTGGTGCCGTTCGACAAGGCGGCGGCCTGGCTCGAACGCACGCAGCCCAAGGCCGTGATCCTTTCGGGCGGCCCGGCCTCGGTCACCCAAGCCTTCACGCCGCGTGCGCCGGATCGCGTGTTCCGCCTGGGCGTCCCGGTGCTCGGCATCTGCTACGGCCAGCAGACCATGTGCGCGCAGCTGGGCGGACGCGTCTCGCCCTCGGACCACCACGAGTTCGGCCGCGCCGAGCTCGACATCATCGCCGACTGCCGCCTGTTCGAAGGCGTGTGGAAGGTCGGCGAAGAGCACCCGGTGTGGATGAGCCACGGCGACCGCGTCGATCGGCTGCCGCCAGGCTTCACGGTCGCGGCGGTGAGCCCGGGCGCGCCCTACGCGGTCGCCTGCGACGAAACGCGCCGCTTCTATAGCGTGATGTTCCACCCCGAGGTCGTGCACACGCCGGACGGCGCCGGGCTTCTCGCGAACTTCACCCACAAGATTGCCGACTGCCGCGGCGACTGGACGATGGCGGCGTTCAAGGACGCGGCGATCGTCAAGATCCGGGCCCAGGTCGGGGGAGCGCGCGTCCTCTGCGGGCTCTCGGGCGGGGTCGATTCGACCGTCGCGGCCGTGCTGCTGCATGAAGCGATCGGCAGCCAACTGGTCGCGGTGTTCGTCGACCACGGGCTCTTGCGCGAAGGCGAGGCCGATGAAGTCGTGACGCTCTTTCGCGACCGCTTCAACGTGCCCTTGGTCCACGCCGATGCGGGCGAGCTTTTCCTCGCGCGCTTGGCCGGCATCGTCGATCCCGAGCAAAAACGGAAGATCATCGGCGCGACCTTCATCGACGTGTTCGAGGCCGAGGCCAAGAAGGCGGGCGGTGCCGACTTCCTCGCGCAAGGGACGCTCTACCCCGACGTGATCGAATCGGTCTCCTTCGCCGGCGGCCCCTCGGTTACGATCAAGTCGCACCACAATGTCGGCGGCTTGCCGGAGCGCATGCGGATGAAGCTGGTGGAGCCCTTGCGCGAGCTCTTCAAGGACGAGGTGCGCGCCTTGGGGCGCGAGCTCGGGCTGCCGGAGCGCGCGGTCGGCCGCCATCCGTTCCCGGGTCCGGGTTTGGCGATCCGCATTCCCGGCGCGATCGATCGCGACAAGCTCCGCGTGCTGCGCAAGGCCGACGCGATCTACCTGGACGAAATCCGCAAGGCCGGGCTCTACGACCAGATCTGGCAGGCGTTCGCGGTGCTCCTTCCCGTCCGCTCGGTCGGCGTCATGGGCGATGCCCGCACCTACGACCACGTGCTCGCGCTCCGTGCCGTCACCTCGACCGACGGCATGACCGCCGACTACTACCCGTTCGGCCACGACTTCTTGGGCCGCGTCGCCGCCCGCATCGTCAACGAGGTGCGCGGCGTCAACCGCGTGGTCTACGATGTGACCTCGAAGCCGCCCGGCACGATCGAATGGGAGTGACTTTTTTGAGCTAAATTATGGTGAAAGCTGTATTACGCCACGCTCCATTGGCTACCACTTTGACAAAATAATTGAATTGGCAGAGATTAAGCACACAGAAGATAGAGACTTAGTTCCGTACAGTTTTAGGCACTACTTCATCACAATATGTAAAAGCGACTTTTAATATTAATAATAATTTTAAAAGGAGTGCTGCGTCGCGGTCGTAGTGCGCGGCGAGGCCGACGATCGGCATGATGCCGCCGGTAGCGAAGCGCGGCGCGGCGACCGCGATGCCGTCGGCGGCGAGGTGCGGGAGCGGTTCGACCGCGGCGGTACGCGGCAAAGGAGCGCCGCCGCGCATCTGTTCGGGCGTCACGCCGAACTGAGCGCGGAATGCGCGGGTGAAGGCTTTGTGCGAAGCGTAGCCCGAGTCGAGCGCGAGATCGAGGATGTAGGGCGCGCCGGCGGCGAGTTTCTTCGCTGCCTCGGTCGGCCGCCGTCCGCGCACGTAAAGCATGACCGACATCCCGGTCGCAGCGGTGAAGGCGTGGGCGAGGTGGTAGTTCGACACCCCGCTCGCAGCGGCCAGCGTGCCGAGGTCGAGCGTGCCCAGCAGGTTCCGTTCGATCGTCCATAGGACCTTGTTCGCGAGTTCCATGACCGCCTCCATCGTTGGAACCGCGATTTTCCGCCGCGCGCGGGGTGCGCGCGTGATCGGAATTGCGGCGGCTTAAGCCGCCGTCATCCACGCCTTGAGCGTCGCGACCCACGGGTCGTTGGCGTGGGCAAGCGCCTTGTGCGCTTCGAAGTGGCCGAACCCTCGCCACACGTGGCGCTCGACCCTGGCGTCCTCGCGTACGAGCGCGGCGACCAGCGCTTCGGACGAAGCGATCACATAGGGCGTGTCGCGGTCGCCCCAGCTCACGAAGAACGGTGTCGTATTGCCGGCGACGTGGTTGATTGGGCTGTAGGCGAGACCGTCGGCCGCGCGCTCGAACAGTTGCGGGAACACGGTTGCGAGCACGGTCTCGCGCGGAAGCCAGGTGGGGTCGAGGTTGTACACGCCGGCCACCGGGAAGCAGCCCTTGATGACGTCGCTCGGCATGCCGCGGATCAGCGAACCCTCGCGCCGCAGCGCCATGTAAGCCGCGATGATCGCGCCGGCGGAATGCCCGCCGACGAAGATGCGGTCGCGGTTGCCGCCATACGCGCCGATCCGCCGCCACACGAACGCGAGCGCGTCGAAACAGTCGTCGACGATGACCGGCACCTTGACGGTCGGCGCCAGCCGGTACGAGACCGCGACGAAAATCGCCGGCAGCGCCGTGATCGGCGGCGCCTGGAACCCGACCCATTCCTTGTAGCCGCGCACGAACCCGCCGCCATGAAGCATGAGAAAAACGGGAACGTCGCGCGCCGCCGGGTCGTCGGGGAGGTAGAGGTCGACCTTCTGCCAATAGTCGGGGCCGTAGGCGAGGTCCAAGACGGTGCGCTTGGTCGTCGCGACCGCGCGCGACTCTTCGAGCGCGAACGCGTGGTAGTCGCCGGCATCGGGGCGGAGCGTGCCGATCCCGGGGATCGGCGGCAGCGGGGGCAGGTCGTCGAAGGCCATGCGCGTCGATAGCCCTTGTTGTGCCGATCGGTCAAGGCGCCGTGGTCGAAAGCGACCGCCACGTCGCCCCGCCGTCGCGGCTCATGCGCACGTCCTGGGTCCGGTTCGCGGCGGCGACCGTGACGACGTAGAGCGTCTGCTCGTCGCTCGGGTCGACCGCGCCATGGATGACGTAATGGCCGGTGAAATCGCCGCCGAGCGTGCGCCACGCGAGATCGGGCTCGGCCGCGCGCACCAGCCCGACGCCGGCGACGAAGGCGTAGACCGCGCCGGCGGGCGTCACGCTCACCATGGTCGGGGGGGCGCGTTGCGGATACGCGCTCGCCCACGTGCGACCGCCGTCGGTGCTCCGCAACAGGCCCGGCACGGTCGCGGCATAAAGCGTATCGGAGGCCGTAGCCGAGGCCGCGATCTGCAGCAGGTCGGGGGCGCGGGCGCGGCGGTCGCCCAGGTCTTGCCGCCGTCCCGGCTGACCTGGAGGCCATCGTGAACGCCGTAGACCACGCGCGGGTCGGCCTTGCTCACGTCCATCTGGTGAAAGTCGACCGGGCCGCCCACGCCATCGGCCCGTTTCCGCCAGGTGACGCCGCGGTCGGTCGAAACCATGAAACCGAGATTGCCGCCGTGCGCCGGGTGCCCGCTCGAAAAGAGCACGTCCGGTTCGGTCGGGTGGGCGGCGAAACCCATGAAGTCGTGACGGTCCTTGGACACCGCGCGCGCCGTGCCGTCGGCGCCGACCGCATAGAGGCCGTGGTGCGTCGCGAGGTAGACCCGGGTCGGATCGGCGGCATCGACCGCTAGACCGTGGAAGTGCGTCGCCCGCGCGAGCGCGGCGACCGTGGTGACGCCGTCGGCCGCGGCGCCGTGGCCGACGACCGCCCACGCGACCGCTGCGAACGCTGCGAGCCCTCGCGCGCCGCGGCCCATCGCTAGCTCGCGCCCTTGGGCGCGACGGTGATCGAGACCGACGATCCCAACAGGCCGGAGCGCCCGATCTGTACCGTGGCGACCCGGTCCTCGCGGACGAACGTCAGGATCGAGGTCGCGGCGCGGATCACGGTGAGTTCGGTCCAGCCGAAGGTCGGCATGGTGCGGCGGTAAAACTCGAACAGCTCGTTCACCGACTGCGAGGTGTCGAGATGAAGCCGCCCGATCCAGGTTTCCCGCGCGCCGAGGAGCAGCGTCCGCTCGAGGTCCATCTTGGCGCCGGGCGGCACGGCGACGTCGGAAAAGCGGGCAAGCCCCTCGCTTTCCATCGCCCTGGCGCTGGTACCGGCGGTCGGCGAGACGCCCGCGCTCTGGCCGCAGGCCGCGAGCGCGAGGCCGACCAACAGGGCGAACGGGGGAGCGAAGAGACGCGCGGTCACGGGCGCCATCATGCACGAGGCTTGCGCCGTTGCCAAAGCGGTCCGTGGCCGCGGCTGTCTTGCGCAAGCCCGGCAAACGCGGGATAACTCCGGCGCGGACGGACGGCGGCGGACCCCGTCCCGATTAGAGGAAACGACCATGGCTGCGACGGCGACCCCGATCTGCAAATTCGGCTGGAAGGCAGTCGATTTCGACCTCGAAGGCGTCGATGGCAAGCGCTACACGCTCGCCGACGTGCGGGGCGCCAAGGGCACGCTGGTGATGTTCATCTGCAATCACTGCCCTTACGTCAAGGCGGTGATCGACCGCATCGTCGCCGACGTCGCCGCGCTCGAGAAGCACGGCATCGGCGCGATCGCGATCATGCCAAATGACCCCGAGGCCTACCCCGAGGACTCGTTCGCCAACATGAAGAAGATCGCCGCGGCCAAGAAGTTCTCGTTCCCCTACGTGATCGACCGCGATCAGTCGGTCGCTCGTGCCTACGATGCCGCGTGCACGCCCGACTTCTTCGGCTTCAACGCCGCGGGCGAGCTGCAGTATCGCGGCCGGCTCGATGCCTCGCGGATGACCCCGGTGCCGAACGCGCGCCGCGACTTGGTCGAAGCGATGATCGCGATCGCCCGGACCGGACGCGGGCCCAAGGACCAGATTTCGAGCCTCGGCTGCTCGATCAAGTGGCGCGAAGCCGCCGAGTAGGGGTAAGCGCGTGGCCGACGTTTTTCGCGAAGTCGACGAAGAAGTAAAACGCGAGCAGTACCTCAAGCTCGCCAAGCGTTTCGGACCCTACCTGATCGCCGCCGCGGTGGCATTGGTGGTCGCCACCGGCGCCGTCGTCGGCTGGCGCGACTATCAGAAGCGGACCCGCGAGGCCGATGGCGCCCGCTTCGCGGCGGCGATCGAGGTTCTGGCCAAGGGCGAGCGCGCCAAGGCGGCCGACGCTTTCGCCGACCTCGCCAAGGATGGTTCGACCGGCTATCGCGCGCTCGCCGGACTGCAGCGGGCGGCAGCAGTCGGCGCGACCGACGCCAAGCAGGCGGTCGAGATCTACGACGGCATCGCCAAGGATTCGTCGCTGCCGGAGTTGCTGCGCTCGCTCGCGGCGTTGCGCGCGGCGATGCTGCAGGCCGATTCCGTCGACGCCAAGGACGTATTGGCGCGGCTCGAGCCGCTGTTGGGCGAGACGAGCCCATGGCGGTTCCTCGCGCGCGAACTGAAGGCCGTGGTCGAGATCAGGGGCGGCAACGACAAGGCCGCGATCGAGACGTTGAAGGGACTGGTCGACAACCCGCAGGCCCCGAGCGGCATCCGCGGGCGCGCCGCCCAACTCCTGGCGGCGCTCGAAGCGGGGAAGTGACGTGACGCGGCGCCGCGGCTGGCGGATCGGATACGCGAGCACGCGGCTCGCGATACTGGCAGCGGCATTCACGCTCGGTGCCTGCAACTCGCCCTTGTTCGATTGGCTGGGCGGCGGCGCCAGCCAGGAGCCGCCGCTTCCCGGCACCCGCATCTCGGTGCTGACGCTACAGAACCAGATCGAGCCCGATCCGCGCATCCAGGATCTGCAAGTGCGGCTGCCGCGCCCGATCGAAAACGCCGATTGGCCGCAAGCCGGCGGGCGCCCGAACCACGCGATGCAACATCTGACGCTCGGCGACGATCCGCGCATCGCGTGGCGGGTTGGAATCGGCGAAGGCTCGTCGGGCTACAAACGCCTGCTGGCGCCGCCGATCGCCGCCGAAGGCGTCGTCTACGCGATGGACGCGCTGGGCTCGGTGATCGCGGTCGAGCTCAAGAGCGGCCGCCCGCTCTGGCGCGTGGGCTTGCGGCCCGAGGCCGAGGAGGAAGGCGGACACGGCGGCGGCCTGGCGTTCGACCGCGGCATTCTCTTTGTTGCGACCGGCTATGGCGAGGCGCTGGCGCTGGTCGCCGAAAACGGCAACGAGCTCTGGCGTGTGCGTCTGAACGTGCCGGTGCGGGCGGCGCCGACGGTCGGCGACGGCCGCGTGTTCATCCTCACGGTCGAGAACAAGCTGTTCGCGCTCGACGCCGAGGACGGCCGCCGGTTGTGGCAGCACGAGGGCTTGCCCGAGAACGCCGGCCTGATCGGCGCGTCGAGCCCGGCGGTCGAAGGCGGCATCGTCGTCGCGCCCTATACCTCGGGCGAACTCTACGGCTTGCGCACCGATAATGGACGCCTGGTGTGGTCGGAGTCGCTGACCCGCGCGGCGAGTGCGGCGCTGCTCACGACTTTCTCCAACATCAACGGCCGCCCGGTCATTCAGGACAATCAGGTCTACGCCATCAGCCACGCCGGCCGCATGGTCGCGCTCAACGCGCGCACCGGAGCGCGAGTCTGGGACCAGTTGATCGGCGGCACCGAGACGCCGTGGCTCGCTGGCGATTTCATCTTTCTGATCACCAACGAGGCCGAAGTCGTATGCCTGTGGCGCCGCGACGGCCGGGTGCGGTGGGTGCTACCGCTGGCGCGCTACGGCGATCCGGGCAGGCGCCAGGACGTCATCCAGTGGAGCGGCCCGGTGCTGGCGGGCGACCGACTGATCGTCGTCTCCTCGAAAGGCCAGGCGTTGGCGATCTCGCCCTATTCGGGCGATGCGATCGGCCAAATCCGGATCCCGGCCGGGGCGTACCTCGCGCCGATCGTCGCCGAGAGCAACCTGGTGATCCTGACCGACTCGGGCGATCTGCTCGCGCTGCGCTGAGCTGAGCCTGGCGCGACGCCGTTTCCGCTCCCGCGAAGCCGAGGAGCCATTGGTTCGCTGACCGCATGTCCTTCATCGTCGCCATCGTCGGGCGTTCCAACGTCGGCAAGTCGACGCTGTTCAACCGCCTGGTCGGGCGCGCGGCGGCGATCGTCGATCCGACGCCGGGCGTCACCCGCGACCGCCGCGAGGGCGAAGCGGCCGTCGGTCCGCTCGCCTTCACCGCCGTCGACACCGCCGGCTATGAAGAGAGCGATCCCGACTCGCTCGCCGGCCGCTCGCGCAGACAGACCGAGACCGCGATCGACAAGGCCGATGTCGCGCTGTTCGTGATCGACGCGCGCGCCGGGGTCACGCCCTTGGACCGCGCCTTCGCCCAAGCGCTCCGCCGGCGCAAGACGCCGGTGATCCTGGTCGCCAACAAGTGCGAGGGCGAGGCCGGCGAATCCGGCCTGCTCGACGCGTTCGCGCTGGGCTTGGGCGCGGCGATCCCGGTCTCGGCCGCGCACGGCGAGGGTCTGGCCGATCTCTACCAAGCGCTGGCGCGGTTCGCGCCCGACGCCGCCCAGGCGCCGGCCCCGGACGGGCCGCTCAAGCTCGCGATCGTCGGCCGCCCCAACGTCGGCAAGTCGACGCTCGTCAATCGGCTGCTTGGCGAAGAACGCATGGTGACGAGCCCGGAAGCCGGTACCACGCGCGATGCGGTGACGATCGCCTGGGAGTACCAGGGCCGCCCGCTCCAGCTGATCGACACCGCCGGCCAGCGCCGGCGCAGCAAGGTCGACGACTCGATCGAGGCCCGCGCCAGCGCCGACGCCCGCCGGGCGATCGACCTGGCGCACGTGGTCGTGCTGGTAGTCGATGCGACCCAGACGCTCGACAAACAGGATCTGACGATCGCGCGCCACACGATCGAGCAGGGCCGGGCATTGGTGGTCGCGGCCAACAAGTGGGACCTGATCGACGACGGCCAGAAGACGCGCCGCGCCTTGGACGACCGTCTCGAGCGCTCGCTCGCCCAGGTGCGGGGCGTGCCGGTGGTGACGGTTTCGGCGCTGACGGGCGAGGGCATCGCGCGACTGTTGCCGGCGGTGACCGCGATCTTCGATCTCTGGAACGCGCGGGTGGCGACCGCCAAACTCAACGACTGGCTGGCCCATGTCGAGGCGCGCCATCCGCCGCCCGCGGTCGACGGGCGCCCGGTCCGGCTCCGCTACGCGACCCAGGTGAAGACGCGGCCGCCGACCTTCGTCGTTTTCTTGAGCCGCAGCGCCGAGCTGGCCGGCGCCTACGTCCGCTATCTCGAGAACGAGCTCCGGTCGGCGTTCGATCTCCCCGGCGTGCCGATCCGCATTCTGCCGCGCAAGGGCAAGAACCCGTTCGACCCCGCTCCCGCCCCCTCCCGCTTGCGGTCACCGCGCTCGCGCCCTCCCCCGCGTCGCGGGGGACGGTAGGGAGGGGGTTTACTCCTTGATCCCGGCCAGGTTCTTGGCGCGCTTCATCTTGCCGGGCAGGTCCATGGTGCGCGCGATCTGAATGCGCTGCGCCTGGGGCGACCCGGCGCCGTGGAGCGACTCGGTCAAATAGCCGACCGCGTTCCGCCCGAGCGTCAGGTTCTCGATCAGGCGCAGGATCTTCATGCGATCGACCGCGGCGACGCCCTCGCGCCCGGTCAGGAATTTCTTCACCAGCGGCCCGACCTCGTTCGATTCGAGGTCGCGCTCGGACGGCATGGTCGCGACCAGGCCGCCGCCGATGTCCTGGGCGAGACGGGCGATCTCGAACGGAAAGCGCGTGACGTTGTGCTTGCACACGTTGGCGAGCATGTCGTCGTTGATCCACGCGCCCGAGGCGAGCTTCTTCGCTCGGTGCGCCGAGGCCATGCCGGCCGCGAACACGGTCTCGTTCAAGTGCGTCATCTCGACCAGCTTGTCCTTGATGTGCGAAACCTCGGCGAGCCCGTTGTAATCGGCGGCGGTGGCGGCGGCGCCGATCAGGACGTCGCCCAAGCCGGTTTTGCAGACGTAGCTCGCGCGGTGATAGCTGGTGAAGCGCTCGACCAGCGGCGCTGCCCACTCGGTCTCGCCATCCATGAAGACGTGCTCGTAGGGCACGAACACGTCCTCGAACACGACCATCGACTCCTGGCCCGCGAACTGGGCGTTGCCGGCATCGATCGCGCCGCCATCGAGCGCGCGGGTATCGCCACTCTGGCGGCCGTAGATGAAAGTGAGGCCCGGCGCATCGACCCGGACCGCGCCGACCACGGCGTAGTCCTTGTCCGGCGCCTGGAGCCGCATCGTCGGCATGAACACGATCCAGTGCGAGTTGATGGCGCCGGTCTGGTGCATTTTGGCGCCGGAGACGTAGAGGCCCCGATCGGTGCGGCGCGTCACATGGAGGAAGAGGTCGGGATCGGTCTGGCGGTGCGGCGGCTTCGCGCGGTCGCCCTTGGGGTCGGTCATGGCGCCGCCCAGGACCAGATTGAAGCGCTGAAGCTGTTTGAGAAAACCGAGGAAACGCGGGTGATAGGCGGTGCCGTGCGCGCGGTCGACGTCGTGGGTGACCGCGTGCAGCGCGCCGATCGCGTCCAAGCCGACACAGCGCTGGAAACAGGTGCCGGTGCGCCGCCCCAACTCGCGCTGCATTTCGTGCTTGCCGACCAGGTCCTCAGGCCGCTCGGCGACGTGAAGAAAACGATTGATCGGACGGCCGGCGATCGCCGAACGGACCGTGCCGAGGGCCGGGTCTTCCGCCGCGAGCGCGTAGGACTCGGCCATGGCGTTGATCGAGGGACGGATCACCGGATGGTCGACCGGCTCTTCGATACGCTGGCCCAAGAAAAAGACCTTGAGGCCGCGGCCGCGCAGCGATTTGACGTAGTCGGCCGCGCCGGCGATCGGCGTAAAACCGTTCCAAAGCTCGGCTGCGCTCGCTTCGGCTGCCATTCTTGCCATGCGCATTCTCCCTTTCGGTCCGTGACTAGCCTACAATACCCGCGCACGGTAGTGCCCGGTCGTGGTTAGGGTTGACCAGGTCCAAACGAGGCTCAGAGGTGTCCATGACCGCGGATCGAATCGTCCAAAACGCTGATCGCCCTCGCGTCACCGAACTCGGCGCCGGAATTGAAGCGGCTCGCAAGCCGCTAACCGATGCGACCCACCTTCCCAGCCACATCTATACGTCGGCCGCGATCTTCGAACGGGAGAAGGAGAAGATCTTCAAGAAGGACTGGCTGGCGGTCGCCCGGGTCGAGGAGATTGAGAACGCCGGCGACTACATGACCTTCGACATCGTGGGCGAGCCGATCATCGTCGCCCGGAACAACGATGGCGAGATCAACGCGTTCTACAACGTGTGTGTTCATCGCGGCACCGAAGTGGCGGCCGGCAACGGCAACCGCAAGATCTTCAGCTGTCCGTATCACGCCTGGACCTATGATCTTTCCGGCCGCCTGGTCGGTGCGGCTTATATGGATGACGTTAACAACTTCGATTTCGACAACTGCCGCCTGCAACCCGTGCGCAGCGGTGTGTGGCAGGGCTGGATCTTCGTAAATTTCGATCCCGGCGCGGAACCTCTGGAACGCTTCGTGGCGGAGTACGCCTCCGAATTCGGCGCCTACCAGCAGGACAAATTTCGCCTAAACCGCCGGGTTGAAAAGACCCTCGATTGCAACTGGAAGCTGGTGCACGAGAACTTCGTCGATATTTATCACTTTCTCACCTTACATCCGGACACGCTCAGCGATTGGCAGGGGCCGGAGAAATACGACTACCGCGCCCACCGGCATGGCGGCTATGCGACGTTTTACGAGAACCAAACGTCGTGGATCAAACCCCTCCAGGAGCTTGGATTGATGCCCTGGCTCAAGAACTGGCCGGTTGGGAAGGACCCGGCATTGGCCGGCTGCTCCGGTTTCATGACGCCAAATTTCACGATCTTCGGACGCTCATTTGGTCTCGTCCACGTCGTGGTATGGCCGCTATCGCCGTCACAATGTCATCTCGTCGTCTACTGCACCGTGCCCGAGGTCTATTTCGAGCAGGACGATATCGAGGCCCGGATGCAGCCGATCGAAGAATTGATGGCAATGATCATCGACGAAGACCGGCCGATGATCGAGTCGCTCCAGCGCAATATGAGCAAGCGAGCATTCCGACCGGGGCGGATGTCGACCGGCGAGATGCTGGTCCACCACTATATCGGCTGCTACCTCGATCGCATGGGCGACGATCTTGTGCTGAATCGATGACCCGGGGATTGAACCAGGGAGCGATACCGCTGCCGCCGTTCGTCCCGAAACTGGACTAAGGGCAACAGGGCAGGCGGCTATGCCCTGACCCGCGCGCCGTTCTCGGTCCAGGCGGGCTCGGCCAAGTCGACGAAGCGCGCGGCGACGGAGTCCGGTGACGGCAGCGTTGCCGGGTCTTCGCCCGGGAATGCCTGCGCCCGCATCCGCGTCCGCACCGGGCCGGGATCGAGCAGATTGACGCGCACGGCTGAGGTCGCGACTTCGGCGGCGTAGACCCGGACCATCGCTTCGAGCGCTGCCTTGCTGATCGCATACGTGCCCCAGTAGGCGGCGGCACTTTGGGTGACGCCCGAGGTCACGAAGATCGCGCGGCCGGCCGGCGCGGTGCGCAGCAGCGGGTCGAAGGCGCGGAGCAGGAGCCAGTTCGCGGTGACATTGACCGCCATTACCTCGGTCCAGTCGTTGGCGAGGATGTGGGGGAGGGGGGTGAGGGTCCCGAGCTGGCCGGCGTTGCCAACTAGGATGTCGAGCCGGTGGTGGCGTTCGGCGAGGGCATGGGCCAAGCGCTCGATCCCGGCGCCGTCGCGCAAGTCCAAGGGCACCAATGTCGCCTGGCCTCCATGGGCGCGGACGCGGTCGTCGGTCTCCTCGAGCCCGCCGACGGTGCGGGCGACCAGCACGAGCTCGGCCCCTTCGGCGGCGAAGCGCGCGGCCACGGCCTGGCCGATGCCGCGCGAGGCGCCGGTGATCAGGGCGATGCGGCCAGCCAAGCGCTGCGCCATTTATTTTTACCTAGCTAATTGATCGGCTAATTAAATGTTTTCGGCTAGCAGCGAGAGCTGCTTCGGCTCGACCCCGTTCTCCAGGTCGCGCAGCCGGATCGGATAGTCGCCGGTGAAGCAGGCATCGCAATATTGCGGGCTCTTGCGGTCGCGCCCGCCGCCATAGCCCATGGCCCGGTAGAGCCCGTCGATCGAGATGAAGGCCAGCGAATCGGCGCCGATGAAGCCGCGCATGCCTTCGATATCGTAGTTGGCGGCGAGGAGATCGCTCCGGGTCGGGGTGTCGACGCCGTAGAAGCAGGAATGCGTGGTCGGCGGGCTCGCGATCCGCATGTGCACCTCGCGCGCGCCGCACGCCCGCACCATGTCGACGATCTTCTTCGAGGTGGTGCCGCGGACGATCGAATCATCGACCAGGACCACGCGCTTGCCGGCGATCTGCCAGCGGTTCGGGTTGTGCTTGAGCTTGACGCCCAAGTGGCGGATGTGGGCCGAGGGCTCGATGAAGGTGCGGCCGATATAGTGGTTGCGGATGATGCCGAGCTCGAACGGGACCCGGGCTTTCTCGGCGTAGCCCATCGCCGCCGGGGTGCCGGAATCGGGGACCGGGATCACGACGTCGGCCGGGACGTGCGATTCGCGCGCGAGCTCGGCGCCGATCCGCTTGCGGCCCTCGTAGACCGAGACGCCGTCGACCAGGCTGTCCGGGCGGGCGAAATAGATCAGCTCGAACACGCAGAACCGCTTCTTGGCGGGCGGGAACGGAAACAGGCTGCGAATACCGCCGGCATCGACCACCACCATCTCGCCGGGATCGACGCTCCGCACGAACTCGGCGCCGATGATGTCGAGCGCACAGGTCTCGGAGGTCAAGATGGTGGCGCCGTCGAGCCGGCCGATCACCAGCGGCCGGACGCCCAGGGGATCGCGCACCCCGATCAGGGTGTCCTTGGTCAGCACCACGAACGAGTAAGCGCCCTCGACCTGGCGGAGCGCGTCGATCAGCCGCTCGATCACGCCCTTGTGGCTCGAGGTCGCGATCAGGTGGACGATCGCCTCGGTATCGGTGGTCGACTGAAAGATCGAGCCCTGCTCGGTCAGGCGCTGGCGGACGCCCAAGCCGTTGGTCAAGTTGCCGTTGTGGGCGACCGCGAGGCCGCCGAAGGCGAACTCGGCGAACAGCGGCTGGACGTTCCGGAGTACGGTCTCGCCGGTGGTCGCGTAGCGATTGTGGCCGACCGCGCAATGGCCCCTCAAGCGGTCGATCACGCTTTGCGAGGAGAACGCGTCCGCGACCAGACCGAGATGCCGCTCGGAATGGAACTGGCGACCGTCATAGCTGACGATGCCGGCGGCCTCCTGGCCGCGGTGCTGGAGCGCATGAAGCCCAAGCGCCGTATGGGCGGCGGCATCGGTCGTGCCATAAATGCCGAAGACGCCGCATTCCTCGTGGACCCGGTCATCGGCGAACGGGTGGGGAATGGGGGTCCGCTGGTCGGTCGCCATCAATTGTCCTGCCGCGTCCGGATGAGGTTGTCCAAGGCTTGGCGTTCTCCGGGCTTGTAGCCCGCGGCCGCCGCGCCGGCAGGTGCGGGATCGCCCATCGCGACCCCGGCCTC